>JASMFB010000168.1 GCA_030751995.1 Candidatus Thalassarchaeaceae archaeon | reverse complement strand
ACCGATGATAATGATGACTTCATCTTCGATCCCACTCTGTCCGCGGATTACGATGGAGATGGTCACGGCGATAATCAACAGGGCAGACTGTATGATTCGTGCACCAGCGATTGGGGTGATTCGTGGAGTGACCGTTGGGGCTGTCCGGATTCAGATGGTGATGGATACAGCAATCCAGATGCCGACTGGACGGTGAATGATGGAGCAGACACATGTCCCGACACGGGTGTCGGCGAGGCGGTGGATGCGAGCGGCTGCTCGTGGAACCAGCGTGACGATGATGGCGATGAAGTGTTGAACCTGATTGATTCCTGCCCCGACACGGGTGTCGGCGAGGCGGTGGATGCGAGCGGCTGCTCGTGGAACCAGCGTGATGATGACAACGATGGCAAACTCGGCGCCAGCGACTCCTGCCCTGACACAGATGCCAGAGTTACTGTGGATGTCTGGGGCTGCGCCGCCAGCCAACGCGATGGTGACGATGATGGGCTCAGCGATGATGTCGACCCATGTTCTGATTCCTCTGCCA
>JASMFB010000167.1 GCA_030751995.1 Candidatus Thalassarchaeaceae archaeon | reverse complement strand
GAAAGCGATATAAAAACAGAGGGATAAATTATGTGCGGTATTGTTGGAATACTATCTACAACAAAAAAAGATGTTGGGGTTTATATTTATGACGCTCTAAGTATCATCCAGCATCGTGGTCAAGATGCTGCAGGCATTACAACAGCCAGCAAGGGTAGATTCTATATGCGAAAAGGCAATGGCCTCGTGCGTAATGTATTTAGAACCAAGCATATGACTCAACTGATTGGTGATATGGGTATTGGACATATCAGATATCCAACTGCTGGAAGTTCGTCCTGTGCTGAAGCGCAACCCTTTTATGTCAACTCCCCCTACGGTATTGCCTTTGCACATAATGGAAATTTGACTAACGCTGAGACGCTAGCAAAAGAACTGTTTGAGCAAGACCTGAGGCATACAAATACCAACTCAGATTCAGAAATTCTTCTCAATGTATTGGCCAGTGAGATAGCGAAAGAGCAAAAACACCGTATCAATGAGACTGACATATTCAAAGCGGTTACAAAACTCCATCAGCGTGTTAAGGG
>JASMFB010000166.1 GCA_030751995.1 Candidatus Thalassarchaeaceae archaeon | reverse complement strand
TATGACGAATCCAAAGACGCCGGAACAAATGGCAAAACTTTCCATGAAACATTTGATGTTGTAATGAATAATCCAGGCTGGAATTTATCGTTACAAACCCACAAATGGATGGGGGTCGATTAATGCCAGAATTATCGGTAATGGCATTGAGTGGAGGTATGGATTCCACAGGACTTTTGATGCACCTATTGGCAGAGGGGAATGAGGTCCATGCACTCTCGTATGATTATGGGCAGAAGCACGGTATCGAGATCGAACGAGCCAAGGCTAATATTGCATATCTCAAGAGCAAAGGCATCTATCTGAAGCACAAGGTGATCGACCTTCGCTCTGCGATGTCCATATTCGATTCAGCACTGACCACAGAAGGATATGAGGTGCCTCAAGGTCATTATGAAGAAGAACAAATGAAACAGACAGTTGTTCCTAATAGAAATGCCATATTTTCCTCTATTCTTTACGGATACGCATTATCTATAGCCCAGAAACGCAATAAGGTGGTAAAGATCGCTTTAGGCGTACATTCAGGAG
>JASMFB010000165.1 GCA_030751995.1 Candidatus Thalassarchaeaceae archaeon | reverse complement strand
GCGTCGATTCTGTATGCCATTATCGAAGGTCCTAGTGCCGGATGGTTGAGCGGGGAGGTTTTGGGCCTGGGTGGCTTCGGTATTTTGCTTACCATTCTTTTCGTAAAATGGGAACGAAACGTTGAGTATCCCATGCTACCAATAGAGTTCTTCGAGAACAGGGGATTCACATTGGGTCTGGTTGCGATTAGTCTGGCGTTCTTCGTGATGTTCTCGTTCATGTTCACACAGATGCTTCACTTCCAACTGGTGAGGGGGCGAACCCCGCTGGAAGCCGCAGTTAGGTTCCGCCCCCTCCCACTGGGCCTGATGCCGATGGCAGCGAACAGCGACCGCTTCTGCGCGAGATTCGGAAGCAATAATGTCGTGGCGGCGGGCCTTATCCTGATTGCAACGGCCATGCTGGTTTTCACGACTGTCGAGATCACTACAGAATATACGACGCTGGCTATGATATTCTTCCTGATTGGGATGGGAATGGGCCTAACCATGGCCCCTTCGACAAACATGGTGATGGATTCAATTCCTCATGACAAGGCA
>JASMFB010000164.1 GCA_030751995.1 Candidatus Thalassarchaeaceae archaeon | reverse complement strand
CGCGAAGCGACCCCTTTTTGAGATATTGCCCCACTTCCTCCACCCTGTTAGCGCAATATCCCACTATTATCGCCTTTCATGGCGTAAAAAGAGGGTTTTTTGGTAGCGCGAATCTCAATATGAAAAATGCATATAATATCCAATTTTCACAGTATAACGGCAAAAATATGGTTGTTTGTTATGGGCCCGGCCAGATTTGAACTGGCGATATTCGCCTTGTAAGGGCGACGTCATAACCGCTAGACCACGAGCCCGATGGATAGGCCGAAGAACCACCACAATATGAACCACGCGACCCCTTAGCCTTTTGTGTAGGGAGTGTTGTGGCCCTGTTGTGAACGACATTGCGGGATTGTTAGAGCGCTTGCAAGCCGCTGATGTGCCCTTGACCCCCGTTATCCGTGAGGCGATGTCAGCAATCGCTGTGGAATCTTTCACCAATTACGATTCTGAACCTTTCTACTATGATCGCCCATTGGTTTTCACTGAGACTGATGGTGGCGGAATCAAAACCATATCAGCCCCACACATGATTTGCACCTTA
>JASMFB010000163.1 GCA_030751995.1 Candidatus Thalassarchaeaceae archaeon | reverse complement strand
ACAACTACAAAATATATAAAAACACAAATCTCAAAAAAAATCGCGGCACGAGGAAGAGTGGACGGCGCTTATCACGAGTGATTGTCGGATGTATGAGCCTCCCGGCCCGATACCATTCAAAACCCCGTCCCGACACGAGAGGGGCATGAGGGATAGCAGCGGATGGAGGCCTACGGCCTACCGCTCCCACGCCATCGGCCAAGTCGTGGCCTACGGCGCGGACATGGTCGGCTCCGAGGTCACCGTAGCCGGCTACGCCGAGACGGTGCGCGGTCGTGGCGCGATCTGCTTCCTGATGCTGCGTGACGGCACTGGCCGCATCCAGGCCTTCCTCAAGAAGGACAACATGGACGAGGGTCTGTTCGACGCCATCCAGTCGGCCACCCGCGAGTCGACTATACAAGTCACCGGAACCGTGGCTCAGAAACGCCCGCCCAAGGTCGCCGAGGGCGAGCCATCGCCGCCTGCCGAGTACGAGGTCAACGTTGCCACTGGCACTATCCTAGCCGATGCGGCAGCCCCCCTGCCGGTTGGGGTGACTGACGATGT
>JASMFB010000162.1 GCA_030751995.1 Candidatus Thalassarchaeaceae archaeon | reverse complement strand
TGCAGCGCGCACTGGCGGCCGCATCCGAGGCGAGCCATGGCGAGCGGGCACTAGCGTGGGCTATCCTGCGGCACACCAGCAGCGCGGGCGGCCGCGAATGGCAGTTCGCCCGCGAGGTGCGCGAGTTCGCCGAGGAGCTGCAACCCGCCTTCGAAACGCTGGCCGCAGCCGAGGGCGCTAACTATGCAGATGCGCTGCAGAGGCTTGCACAACTGGCCGGCGCAGAATTTTAACCACCCCCCTTCGTCAGCACGGCGGGGCCCGTGGTCTAGGGGTTATGACGTCGCCTTGACATGGCGAAGATCGCCAGTTCAAATCTGGCCGGGCCCACCACACCTGCAACAGGAAAACGGATGAAACCGAAACACACTTTGCCGACCGCCTGCATCGCTCTGCTATTCCTACTGCCGGCACTGGCCGGCTGCCTGGGACAGGAGCAGCCGCCCCCGCCGGAGCCGGAAGCGGGACTATTCGACTTCGAGCAGCCCCGACCTGTCAACACATGGTATCACTATCCCGGAACTCCTTCCATGCCCTGGGCTATAGATG
>JASMFB010000161.1 GCA_030751995.1 Candidatus Thalassarchaeaceae archaeon | reverse complement strand
AGCAGGTCTGTCCTGCCCCTAAGTTCACGTACGCTGCTCATTCCAAGCTTTCGGAGAATGTCCCTTACCCTCCATTGCATGGCCCCATACAAGTTTTCTAGTCTCAACGCGCCCCAATCCTGATCAACCCACTCTTGCAGTTCGACATCGGTGGTAGTTAGGCCCCACGGGCATCCCCTACCAGAGGGGCCTCCCTCACAGTTGGCGCACCTAGTGCAACCCATCCCCACCAAATCGGTTGTTCCAAGAACGCATCCGTCGGCGCCCAGAGCAATCGATTTGGCGATATCATCTGCTGTCCTGATACCGCCGCTAGCAATCAACGTGACCTGATCTCTAACTCCTTCCTTCTCGAGGAACTTGTGTACCTTTGGGATGGCCAATTCAATCGGCATGGCGATGTTCTTCTTCGCGATCTCTGGGGCTGCTCCGGTTCCCCCATAGCTACCATCCAAGTGGATGATGTGCGCTCCCGCATAGAATGAGCCGACCGCCACCATGTCCACATCATGAGGAGTACTGACCTTAACCGAGAGAAGGGCGTTCGGATTTACTGTCT
>JASMFB010000160.1 GCA_030751995.1 Candidatus Thalassarchaeaceae archaeon | reverse complement strand
CTGGATGACAATCAATGCTCGAGATGATGTTGGTGATTCAGGATATGGAGTCCCCTACAATGTCGAATCAGAAAAACTGGAATTAATGGAGCATGACCTTGATTTCATCATGGCCATCGAGACTGGTGGAATGTTCGACAGGCTGGTAGAAAATGGCTTTGATGAAAATCATCGCTGTGGCCTAGTCCATCTCAAAGGGCAACCTGCTCGCTCTACTCGCCGTATCATCAAACGCATGAATGAAGAGTGGGATGTACCAGTTGTCGTATTTCTCGATGGGGACCCTTGGTCATTCAGAATATTCGCTTCAATCGCATATGGTGCTATCAAAACTGCTCATATCTCAGAATATCTGGCTACACCTACTGCGAGTTATCTAGGAATAACATCAGATGATATTCTCGCTTATGACCTCCCAGCAGATGACCTCTCAAGTAAAGACATCGAGGCTTTGAAAGCAGAATTGACAGATCCTAGATTTGCAGATCCGGATTGGCAAGAGCAAATCAACATGATGTTGGATATCGGCAAGAAAGCAGAACAGCAATCATTGGCAAAATATG
>JASMFB010000015.1 GCA_030751995.1 Candidatus Thalassarchaeaceae archaeon | reverse complement strand
GGGTGCAGATATCTTCGAATCATTCGTGGGTAGCATTATTGCCGCCATGGTAATTGCAGCAGCAAGTACTGAACTGGGCGAAGATTACCTGATGATTCCAATTGTATTGGCCATCGTCGGTTACATCGCCTCTATTATCGGTGTCTTTTCGATTTCAGCAATGAAAAACATGGACGCTGGAGCAGCCTTGCGAAATACGACTTTCATCGGTGCTGCTTTGTTTATTGGTGGCGGTTATTACGCCCTCGATTACATGTCGCTTGACACAACGGTTGTTCAAGCCGTTGCGATTGGCTCCGTAGTTGGAATAATGATTGGCTTGGTCACTGAGTATTACACTGGAATTGAAGATGTCTTCGGAATCAAGGTCAAGGCCATTCCATACATTGGTGAGGCCAGCAAGACAGGTAGTGCGACAAACGCAATCGCTGGCTTGGCTGTTGGCATGCAGTCAGTCTTCATCCCTGTTCTATTGATTGCATCTGCAATCTTTGGCGCCAACCACGTCATGGGTGGCGGAGATGCAGGCCTCTACGGAATCGCAATGGCCGCTATGGGTATGCTAGGAACTGTCGGCGTCACCATGACGGTCGATGCATACGGCCCTGTTGCAGACAATGCGGGCGGAATCGCAGAGATGTCAGGTCTTGGCAAGGATGTCCGTGATATCACCGACGGCCTCGACTCGATTGGCAACACAACTGCTGCAATTGGCAAAGGCTTCGCAATTGGTAGTGCTGCTCTGACAGCACTTGCTCTCTTTGCTGCATTCAAAACTAGTGCTGGATTGGAGGCTGCAGATCTAAGCCTCACTGAACCGATGGTTGTTATCGGCCTCCTAATTGGTGCCTCTCTGCCTTTCGTTGTCGCAGCGATGACAATGAAGTCGGTTGGTCGCGCCGCCGAAGCAATGATTGTAGAAATCCGCCGCCAATTCCGAGAGATTGACGGCCTCCTTGAAGGACGAGAAGGTGTTGAACCAGACAGCGCGAAATGTGTGGACATCTCAACCAAGGCTGCCCTACGTGAAATGATTCTACCCGGCGTGGTCGCGGTTTCAAGCCCAGTCATAATCGGTGTACTACTCGGTAGTGCTGCGTTGGGCGGCACACTCGCGGGAGCAACAGCAACCGGCGTTCTCATGGCTCTGTTCATGGCCAACGCAGGTGGTGCTTGGGACAACGCCAAGAAGGCGATTGAACAAGGCGAAATCGAAGGTGCAGAAAAGGGCGATGATGCCCACGATGCAGCAGTTGTCGGCGATACCATCGGCGACCCATTCAAGGATACAAGTGGACCATCTCTGAACATCCTCATCAAGTTGATGAGCATCGTCAGCGTTGTGATTGCAGGCCTACTCACCAAGACTGGTGAACTCGGCGCACTGTGAGCAAGCGTTGAAGAGAATTGCCCGGTAAGAGGTACACATGCGTGCACCTCTGATGGCCCTACTGATGCTCAGCATCAGCCTTGCCGGCTGTATGGGTGGTGGAGATGCACCCGAACAAGGCCCAGGGGATGCCGATCTCTCAACACCAGCTGAATGGCAGATTGGCCAATGGTGGCTCTACACATTCTCGACGCCTGATTGGGAAGACGACTCTGCCCGACTTGTCGTTGCCGAAGATGATGCCGAAGATGGAACTGCGTATATGCTCGCAATCTCCAGTGAGCGAGAAGCGAAGCGCCATGCAGTCCTCAATCACAACCCCTTCTTAGGACGCATTACTCACGACAACCTCTCTGCCTTTGAGAATGGAGAGGCACAATCCGTGTTGAATTTCCCACTTGAAACAGGGAAGAGTTGGACTTTCACACTCTTTGACATTGATTGGACTACTGAAGTCATTGGTTCAGGTAGTGGCCAAGCCACAATGTCGGCCACTTCAACGGATGGCCAGATTATGACATACACCTATGATGGTTGGGCAGGTTTCATTGGCTCGCTCATCTGGTACGATTCCGAAGACTCCCTCCAACTGCGTATGGTTCTCAATGGTAACGGATTCAACCATACCGGTAATGTTTGGTTCATCCGAGCCGGAGATATATTCGCGGAGGAATGGGACCATTCGGCGGGTGCGCCCGATGTCGAGATTACCGATTCCTTCTTTGTCGGAGACCACCCCAGTCAAGGGTCTTATGATCAAATGATTTACTGGTTGGATGCAGAGATGGGTGCGGGTACCAGCAGTGGCACACTCACGCTACGTGATCACCAATCAACCTCGATGCTCGGCCGTCAATGGGGTCAGAATGCAGAGGAGTCTGGGAATCTGGGAACAATCCCCTACCCCAGTGGAGATTACACTCTGACAATTACCCAGTCTGGAAATTCATACATTCGATTGATAGTCGCCGGTGGTTTGACCAGTTCTTGGGAACTCTGAGAGTTCAAAGACAACGGTTCAAGAAGGTCCATTCTATCCAGCGACCATGAGCGAGCGTGCGATGGCCCTACTGAATAGAGCCGATTCAGATTTTTTCATCGTCAGCACGAATGTTTGTCCATATTGCTTCAAGGCCAAGCGATATCTCGATGGACACCAACTTTCTTGGACAGAAGTCAATGTACAGAATGATCGAGAGTTGAGAATGGAATTCGTTGCATTGACTGGGCATCGAACGGTGCCAGTTGTCTTCGATTTACGCGGTGACGAACCCATCTTTGTCGGTGGTTCAGACAACTTGGAAGTCTATCTCTAAGGTATAGCCCAATCAAACAAATTTCTCAAAACACGACGTCTGAATCTCCTTGGATTCCGGATTATTAATATCAATGCAACTCCAATAATTAGGATGAGAAAACCAATCAGTCCAGATGCCCCTAGTATGATTGATAAAAGACCAACTGAGTCTACAAATTCACTAAATCCATCCTTCTCCTCTTCGAGTTCCCAGTCCCACCAAACCATAGTCGCAACAATATCGAGTCCAGTTTGCAGACCGGCTTCGACATTGTTCCTGCCGCCAGCCATTGTATTGACGGTGGTCACAGAATCGGTTTGTGCATGCTTCGGGGTTTGCTCGCAGGTATCTCCTTCCTCGTGGATGTACTGATGCTGCCCCCGAATCCACGTCGCAGTGTGGTTGTGCATGATGAAATTGTAGTGATCTGAATTCCCCTTCGTATCATCGATGACACGAACCCATTCTTCTGGGTGTGAAAGATTGGTATTGATTTCCTTGAGATGGGCCTGGAACCATTCTGCATCCGATTGCATTTCATCGGTAACTTCCAGACCTCTGTCTTCGTAATAGGACCAATCATCAACAGGTGATGTGAACATGTACAGCGTCCAGTAGTCTTCATTACATCCAGTCAATTGGCTGGCCAATGGAGTCGGCACAGGCCAGTTGAGTGCGAACATGTCGAGATTGACGTAAGTGATATTGACGTGGGCAGGAATCTGCTCCTCGACGAAGTGCAGACTGCCCATGCCCCCACTTTCTGGGCTGCTGCTGCCTTGCCATTCTTCGTAATCCCACCATGCCAATTTCCACGTGTGCATCGGCTCCCCATCCCATTGTGAAAATGTTCGAGCCAGTTCGAGTAGAGCACCGGAACCCGTCCCGTCATCATAGGCTCCACTGCTGCTGCAGGTCGGATAGGTCGTACCGATGAGTGGTGGAGGGGAATAGCAGATGGCATCGTGATGAGCTCCAATAACCATCCAATCATCCTCCAACGTCCCATTGATTGTGACGACGATGTTCTCGCAGTTCTCACACATTTGAGTCGTGAACGGTTGTCGTTCGACATCGTACCCCATCGACTCCAGTTCACTAGCGATCCAATTTCGTGCATTCTCGTTTGCCGAAGTATCGATTCGGCGATATCCAAACTGTGTCATTGAGACCATATTGTCGTAGGCAGCACTCCCTTCAGGCCATGCTGGCGGCTCCTCAATCTGAACTTCAGTATACTCGAGTTCACCAGGTAATCCTGCGATGATTAGGAGAATGAGAACGAACAACGCAGTGCGCTGTGTCTGCCAAGACATCGTCTAGGGACGTGTGGTTCCCATCCTTGAGGCTTCGCCTCAAGCGGACGTACCCACGCGAGGGTGAACCTGAAGGTCGCACTCTTCTTGGCCACGATATGGGCGACTGGGAGGTACCCGAATCACGAACTCAGCCAGTCAATCGGGGCGACTCTCTGAGAGCAGAGATGGAGTCCCCCATTGACTCCAGAATCGCTGCTTGGTGGCTCACTCAAGCGTCTTGGATGGTTCGCTTCCAGAACGGCCCACTAGTTCTCATCGACCCGTGGTGGCGCGACCTATTCGCCGGAGATCGATGGGGCAAACTTCTCGGAGAATTCCCACTTGAACCAGAACAACATCCGGAACCCGATATTGTCCTCTGTACACACTGGCATGATGATCACATCTGTCCAATCTCTATCCCTCGACTTGCGACACATTTTCCGGACCTACGTTTCGTCGTCCCGAATCGTTCGATTGACCTGCTCACTGGATGGGGAATTGCCGCAGATCGCATCATCCCCATGATGGGTTCAGATTCCACTCAAATTGATGACATTCTAATTCATGCAATTCCAGCGGCGCATGAGGAACTGGATATCACATCTGAAGGGGCTTGGTATCTTGGTTATGTGCTCCAATTTGGTGATTCTACGATCCTCCACATGGGCGACAGCCGACCATATCCTGGTTGGCATGATGCATTCCAACAGGCTGCATCGTCCTATGACTTGGTCTTCGCATGCATCAATGGAAATGACAACCTTAGACATGATGAGGCTGTGGATTTGGCCCTCTCCTTGACTCCAAAATTGATTGTACCAATGCACTATGGAATGGACCCCGGTAATACGGTTGACCCACAAATATTCGTTGACGAAATCCTAGAAAGAGCTCCGCAACAATCGTACGTCATCCCTGAGGTTGGGGGGCGAATTATCATCGATTGAAAATCGATTGAGCATATTCGTACCCTACAGTTAGGCCCACATCAATGTATGGCGTTTTTACAAATGATGCACTGAGAATTTCATCTGCCGCCAATATTCGAAGTGCTTCCACTTCGTTGTCTTCAGCAACTTCCCAGAATGCTTCTGTCCAAATTGCTCGACCCGTGATTCTAATCTCATCCAAGGGAAAGGCTCGATCAGGGTGTTTATCGGATAGTCCGAGAATTCGACCCCCCACCATCTCAGTCACACGACCTGTGTCACAAAGGTGCCTACCCCATGGCGCATTCACTTGGACTACCGCCAAACGGGTCGAACCATCGAATTCATTGCAGAGAATCTTCGACGGATTGATGTCAGTGAATAGAACGTCGGGAAGGGCCACAAGACAGGGCAAACCTACTGTCAAACTTCTTGCACACCTCACGGCATCAATCAAACCATTCGGCTCCATCTGATGGACGATTTCAACTCCCCTCCCTTCTAATTCTGCATCGATCGCTGGCTTATTCGGCGAGGAAATCACAACAATCCGTTTGATTCCCGCATCTTCGACCTCGCGAATGGTTCTCTCTAGCATAGTCAGGCCCCCAATCTCAATCAGTTCTTTGCAGCCCAGTACGGCGTTTTCAGACATTCTGGTGCCGAGCCCGGCAGCTGGGATGACGGCCCAGGTCACAACATCCTCTTCCGCCATGCAACCCGCTAAAGGTGTAGGGAAATAAGATACCCCTGCACCAACGTGGAGCCTCCATGCGAAGAGGTGCTGAGGCCATTTTCTGTTCGATTCCTGCAAGGATTGGACTCCTCGGCAATCCTTCCGATGGATACAATGGTCAGTGTATTTCGTCCCTTGCGAGAAACTGGAGAGCAAGATGTGTACTCACACCACATGAGAATCGCTGGGATTTCTCAATCACCATCATTTGTGGTGGTGAGACGTTGGAATACAAATCCTTAGCAGATATGGCTGAAAACCAGCCGGACCTTTCCGAAGATGGTATTTCTCGTCTTGTTTTGGGTGCATTGATTCACTTTCAAGAGGACTGTGTTGCTAGCGGTTTAGCCATTGAGGCCAGTGGATTCAAACTTGAATTAGACACGGACATTCCTCGACAGGTGGGCCTTGCAGGATCCTCTGCAGCAATTACAGCAGTAATCCGTAGTCTGTTAACTCATCATGGCCTTGGCACGGCTTTGCCGCCTCATGCTGTGGCCGACATGGTGCTAAAGGTCGAGACGGACCGATTGGATATTCATGGCGGCCTCCAGGACCGACTCCCTCAGGCCTACAATCGCATGTTACACATGGATTTCCGCGAGGAACTGATGGTAGGAAGGGGCTGGGGCGCATATTCGCATATGGACGAATCGCTATTGCCCAAGATGTGGTTGGCACACGGGGGCAAAGGTGAGGAATCGGGCAAAGTCCATGCAGATCTCCCTGGGCGTTGGGCTGAACAAGACCCCGTCATGGTTCGCGTCATCAATGAACTTGCTTGGTGTGCCCATCGTGGCAAGGAAGCCTTGGTATCTGGCGACGTGGTCGCCCTTTCAACTGAGATTAATCGGAATTTCGACTTACGAACCGAACTATTCGGTGAAGAAGCCCTAGGTGTGAATCTAGAGATGGTTCGTCTGGCTCGTAGCCTAGGTTCCTGTGCGAAACAGCCAGGCTCTGGAGGGGCGATTATTGGCCTCGTTCCAGACGACGAATTCATGGAGCGCGCGGCCCCGGCCTTTGCTGAGCACGGTTGGGACTTGGTGGCTCTGGAGATGTAGGGATGCCCGACGTTCGGATGCGCATTGCCTATGTCCACGATTCACCGCTACACGAAAGCCTCGCCACCGATTATCGCAATCCGCAACAATTGTCCAGTCTTGGATTCACAGATGTTGTCATCTCCGATCAGATGAGTGGGTGCCTGTACAGCACTACGCCAGAATTGATTGAGAGAATTGATTCAGCCATCGATGCGGGCTTAGGCGTCTGGCTCATGGATGATTTGTTCACCCTACCCGCAGATTCTGATGCTGGGTGCCCGGGTCTCCAAGAGAGTTGGGACCTCACTGCCCAGGCGATTCGCGAGACCATTGAATCAACTCCTCAGATTCGAGGACTAGTCTTCCGATATGGAGAGACCTTTGACAGTTCGAATTCTGCTTTGAAGCGCGTCGATTTGTTGGAATGCGAATGTCTTCACTGCTCATCCATGGATGGCCTAACCCGTCGCCGTAAGGTGGTTGAATTGCTAGAGTCCGTAGTTTGTAGAGAGATGGGCAAGCGCTGCATTTTGCGTTTGTGGGATCTCACAGAAGATGGAGTTCATGCGAATCGAATGTTACAGGGAAAAGTACTGACAAAATGGGCCGGGGATCCTCGATTCTTCGTTTCTGTAAAACATACCCTTACCGATTATTGGCGCCATCAGCCATGGAATCCTTCGATTCCCGAGGATGGCCCCGCTCGATTGATTGAATTCCAATGTGAACGCGAATACGAATTCATCGGCATGATTCCAAATTGGTTGGGCCCAGAGTGGAGCCAGGGGCCAATAGAGTGCGGTGAACGCGGATGGACAGGTATTGCCAATGTCCGACCTCAGGATTGGGCCGGAAGTTGGATTATTCCTATTGGAGGGGGTTGGTCTAGTCGCCATGCTTCGAGTGAACTATGGGCGGACATGAATCTGCATACCGCCCTGTCATTGACCACGAATCCTGACCGTGATGCTGGAGAGATTCTCACCGAGTGGTTGGCGATGAATGAATTACCACTGGAATCCCAATCACTGTTCGAGAAAAGCTCTGATTTGATTCTTCGACTCCGGTATTTCGATGTTTGGCGAATCATTGCTAATCAGCATTGGATGCCTTCTGAGAATTGGTTTCGAGATGACAATTTCGTTCCCGGTGCTTGTGCGAAGATTGCCAATACGGTTGTTGAACACGGCATGGAGGATTTACTGCGCTCAGAGCGGGCGTTGGCCACTGCAATGGCGCGCAGCCATCTGACTGAAGCTGAAGCATTGCCGGAATGCAAGCATACTGAATTCATCTTGTCTTCGTATCGTTGGGCCCTTCAGTTCGCGGAATGGACAGAAGAGATGTGGGCCCAATTGCTTGAAAGTGCACCACTCAACCGAGCAGAATGCAAATCCCTTCTACTCGATCTTCTAATGCAAGATTCGATGGCGCCACTATCGGTGATGGATTAAGGCATAGACCACTTCCCCGCCGCATGGAGCGCCGCCTGTTCGCTCGCCTCTGGGAAGAGGTCGACTTCGACGACCATCCACTAGATGGTGGCCATGGTCCCGAACCAGAAGGCGAACTCACTGTCACGACGACCGCGAAAGGGATCCGCTTGGAAGATTCCCGCCTTTCATTCATCCTCGGAGCTGGAGAGGATGCTGATTCAATTCATCGTTGGACTACCAGTAGCGCGCAGATGAACGATGGCCCTGGACGCATGGGCATCCATCGATGGTCCATTTCACCGGACTGTATGCCTGCAGAATTGGCTGATTGGGTATGTGAACGAATTGGAGCCCCCACTACTCATGACGGGGAATCTGTAGGGGGCAACCGCGGGTTGCTGGAACGAATTCGAACCCGCCTTTCTCCAATGTTACCTGATTGGACGTGGCATCTGGAAATTGACAACAAAGCGGATCGAATGGGTTGGTATGTGCGCGCACCCAATGCGTGGCGCAGCCTATTCACAATTTTCGTCGGATTGGGGTGGAACGAACAAATTACAAAACGCGGTTTTTTTCTGTTTGAACGCGCCCCCCCTGGGGAACTTGACAGAC
The DNA here is from genome assembly GCA_030751995.1 of Candidatus Thalassarchaeaceae archaeon. Classification (GTDB taxonomy): domain Archaea; phylum Thermoplasmatota; class Poseidoniia; order Poseidoniales; family Thalassarchaeaceae; genus MGIIb-P. The sequence continues at coordinate 14,021 of JASMFB010000015.1, read as the reverse complement.
CCGATGAAGAAGAACCCAATCGTCTGGACGGTCTTCGCACGGTCGCCTTGTGCAACGCTTCGCGAGGGGCCCTCTCTCATCTAGCGAACAATATGATGTGGGCGTCTGAACCCCATCCATTCCACTTGGAATTGCCCGGCTCTGTCGAGTTATGGCCCCCGTCGATGGGTCGATGGCCATTGTTACATGGTCGTTCTGAATCAAGCGAAGATGTGGCCGAATGGTCGGCGATTATAGTCGATGCTCTTCAACCATCTATTTCGACACTTTCGGCAACAATCGAGGGACTCAGTTGGCACTGATAGACAGACCTTCGTCATCGTAATCCCAATCCAGAACATCCCATCCTGCAGACTCGCATGCCGAAATTACTGCTTGTTGCCGCCCGGGGCCAGACAGAAGAGCCACACATCCTCCGCCTCCGGCACCCAATGCTTTCCAAGCGGCAATATTTCTGGATTCAAGTAGCGGATTTACAACTTCCCTGAATGGATCGTGAAGTGCCGGGTCAAGGGCATCCACGCCCTTGCAGATATCGTGTAGAGATTCGACGACCATATCTCGCCGATCTTGGGCAAGTCCCTGTGCCATCTTGCGCGCCGCCAATCGAATAGTCATCAAACCCTCAATCACACCCTCGTCCTTTGCAGCGTACTTTGCCCAGATGGCATCGTGAAGGTCACCGCTAACATGGGGGATGCCGGTGTTGGCTACTATCAGATGCTTCTGCAACCAGAACCTTGCGCTGCGCGGAGGATCGAATGGCATTTCTTCCACAGAATCGCCAATGAAAATGAGGTGATTGAAACCACCGTGTTTGGCCGCCCACTGGTCCTGTCTTCCACCCGTATTACCCAGCAGTGCTTCGAATTGATAAGCAGCTTCTTCGGCGTTATCTGCTCCATTAATCGCCGCCATCAAAGCGACATTGATTGCACCGGTTGTGCCTAGCCCTGAACCTACCGGTGCGTCACAACGATAGTTGACCGACAGGCGTCCATCGTCATCAATTTCCAGTGAGGCATGTGCATGGATGTTGATTGCAACATTGACAACCTCGCCGCCGACATCAAACGTGTACGGCGGGACATCCGTCCAACCTCCTGCGAGGTCGAGGCGTACCGGGGCACGGGCTTCCACACGCTTCATCTGATTCACCGAAACCAATCGCTCCCTTCATTCCTCCGACAGATGCACGATGGCATCCTCGATGATTTCCCTAGAACGCAGTAGAACCATCTTGCGCCATTTCATTGAACGAGGATTGAAAGCATCCAGCATATTTCCTCGCTCTCTGCTCTGCAACAGACGAAGAGGAGGCTTTCTGCTCCATTGAGTAGCCCGATTCTCTGCTCGAGCCAGTTTGAGCAGGGGAATCGGTTTGATGGTCCCGAATTCCTGTGTAATGCTTGTCCATTCTTTGTCGGGGAATCTGGCTTCGATACCTGCTTGAATTCCGCCTCGGATTTTGTAGGCTACTCCCTTTTTTGGATCCAACGGCTGAATTCGTTTACCATAACGCTCCTTCAAGTTGGCTTCATCCACACCTTCGTCGACCAAAAGTGAATCCACTCCGAAGGGCCCAAGTCCTGTATGGAAATCAATCCACACAATCTGTTCTGTTTGTACCAGTCTCCGTTCACACCAATCGATGAAGTTTTGACTGGCTTCAGCCAGTTTTGACCCTCCGAACTGCAATGAGGTGGGCCGTGTGTATTGCCCTTCTTGCACTGCTTGCTTAGCATTAGCGAACCCCAATCTGAATGAGTGCCATGCGGCTTTTATCGAGTAGTATTCTCTTCCTTTTTTCATGCCCTTTGGATTCAATAGATGATCCAATCGTGCATAATTCTCAGGCTCACCCTCGTAGGCTTCACCCGGGGGCAAGAAATTTCTATTCAGGTCTGCATTGTCCTCATTGACTCTGCGCAACCACGCCATACCCCACGGATTGATGATGTGCGCAAAGGCGATGGCACAGTCGTCTGGCAGTTTCAATTCACGCGATTTGATTCCATCCAAAATCCACATTGCTGCTGCAGAACCTGGAAACCCTTCAACGCCGTGAACCCCCGAGGTATGCAGAATTAATTTCGAAGCATCGGATGGCCCTATCCAAACGAAATCTGTTGACAGAGTCTCTTCGTGAGGTCCCTTTTGCGCAATCGCCATCGTTTCAACTTCGAGATCCATTTTCTCGGCCCGATCCAGCAATCGCTGTCTTGCGGTAACATATTCGGTTGCGAAGCAACGTTGAATATCAGCCTCGCCCGGCATAATAGCCCTCAGTTGAAGCGCCAAGTGCGGATTGTCTTGCCATTGAGTTTTGCGGGCCAACCGGATTTCGTGATTCGTGGTTTGGTTGTTTCATTTTCAAGGAAATCACAACCGCGAACATTGAACAGCGGCAGGTCCGTTTCGATTCTCCCTTCCCACACCTCATCTGTAGGATTGTAGAGGCGAACCACATTTCCATTTCCATCTGCTGCTGGTTTCAGGCAGGCGATGATTGGCATTGGGCCGGTACCCACAAGTCGAATCGGTTGCAGGCGTTGACCACGAGAACCATCAGTACAGACTTCATCAAATTCCCCATCTAGATGTGGCCTAGGTAGCGCCGAGATTAAGCTCGCTTGACACGCAAAGGTCTCAGCAATCTGGTGGATTCGTGCTTCTGCCCAGGAATCCTCGTAACTCATGATTCCCCAACGAGTGCATTGTGCACCTTTGCATTGAGCACCGGGTGCTTCAAAAACCGGCCCTGCACGATTTCTTCGGCTTGCAAATCCATCTCTGCTGAGGTGCCCCGTTGCTCGCACCAATGTAACTGCAAGGGTCGTCCCATCGTCTCCAGTCATCGCTTCGTATTCATTGGAGCCCGGGCAGAACAGTGCAACACCACCACTGCTATCTTCGGTCATCATCAGATCACTGAAGTGGTGTGTGGGTACATGTGGCTGTTCCCAGCCGGGGTGATGCGGCCAATTGGCAGGCCGTTCAATCACATCGAAGGCTCCGCCTGCTAACACATTCTTTGCATCAACTCCCGTTGGAACGTGTAATCTCAAGCGATGATCTTCACAGGTATTGTTGACCCAAGTCTCCACTTCGACCAGAGCATGCCCGCTTCGCAAGGTGATGTAATGGTCAATGGTGTTCCATTCCATCTCTTCGCTGCGTTTTTGTGTTGCATTATCGAACCGTGCAGGCAAAGCCCAAGCGACGTGAAGACGAACTGTGGCCGTCCAATCATCTTGTTGTTCGATGGTGAGATACACTTCTCTATTCGCCTCATCCGTGTCGGCAAATCGAGCGTCCGTCGCCAAAACGCGTTCGGCCATCTTGGACCCGCGTCCTTCAGCCTGTGGGACCGGATGTCCACCTGCTGACCAGTCGTAGGAATCCCCTGCATCCTCTGAATCTTCAAGGCGGCCAGCGCCCACGATGTGACGCCCTGTTCCATGATCCATGATGTCGAATCTCCCATCTGCTCGGAACAGAACTCTGACCAATCCATTGTCCATCCAATCAGTTCGGCCAAATTCCCCGCCGAGATTGACAGGTTCTCCAGGCAGATTCGGGTTACCTCGCCCAGGCAGTATATGGGCGACAGAAAGCCCAGGTGGAAGGCGATGAACATGAACGCGTCCGATTATTCGTGGCAATTCCACATTGGAGACCCGATCGTCGTGAACGTGCAAATCCCAAGACTTGGGCGTAATCTGTAGTCCAGATGTCTTAATCATACAGTCTCCCGAAGGTGCAGCCATCAGAATCTTGACGGGTAAGCCATGATCCAACCAACAGCGGAATTTAGGTACAGCGAGATCAATCATCAATGAACCAGACCAAGCCTTGGCGAGTGGGTTGTGCAACAATATCGGCACCGCATCCCGATCATCGTGACTGAGATCCATCTGTTCCCGAAGTTCCATCCGAACATCTTCTTCAAGCATCGCACTCACTTGTTGCGCGTGCTTGAAGCGAACCTCCATGTCATCGTGCGTCTCATCAACGCTACATCCACAGATGTCATCATGAGGGTGATTACGGAGTACTTCTCTCCACGCAAGATCCAGTCGCTCCCCTCGGAATCGTCCACCATGCGCGCATGAAATGGCACTCAATTGCTCAACACGGTCCCTCAGGACTCGCATCGTCTGGTCGTTAGTTCGTTTGAGATACAATCGTGCGCTGAACACTCCAGAGAGAATATTACGGTCCCAACCTGAGTGTAATTCACCTTGATATCGGAAGATTTTCTTCTTACCGAGCCAACCCTTCAGAGCCTCGATATAGGCGGGGAAAGAAGAATGTTCGAACTTAATTTGCCCATTGAATTTCTGACTGGCCTTTCCAATCAACATCGGCAATGTTGGTTGAGGGTGTGTGTGATCACTCCCTTGTCCAAATAGCAAGACATCGGGTTTCCATCCAATGGACTCATGTTTGTCCAGTAGGCGCTGCATTCTACCCATCGCCGTATCAATGTCAACATTGAGGCCATCCTTTCTGTCGAGTGGACGGCCCTCAAATCCCCAAGCCATTAGATTGGGATAATCGGGGACCTGTTGCACAGCGAGCACCTTTGATTTACCATCGCTTGCATACCAATTGAATACACCTCCAGCTTCCTGAATCCAAGGTCCTGCGCCACGGGTGAAGATGAATGAATCTAGGCCAGCCCCATTCAAAATCGCAGGCAATTGTGCGACGTGACCAAAGGGATCAGGAACATATCCGACTTCGGATCGCCCGCCCCAACGTTGTGCGGTTCTATTACCCATCAAGAGATTGCGAACCAATGCCTCACCACCAACGATGAATTCGTCTGGTAGAACATACCATGGGCCAATATTCAACCTACCCTTTTCGACTAATTTTCGAATTCGCCCCTCGTTCTCCGGTTTGACATCCAGATAATCTTCGAGAACAACAGTCTGTCCATCCAATTCGAACGAAGGGTACGCCTTTGGATTGTTTTCCATTAAATCCAATAAATCGTCAACTAATTCTACAAGTCTGTAACGATACTTCTGGAAAGGAAGATACCAAGCTCGATCCCAATGTGTGTGTGGGACGATATGCCCTTTGAGTGGTGCATCCTTGAGGCGACCCGTATTGGCCTTCTTGAGTTTGGGATATCGACTCCCTTCTGCGGCTTCTAACGGCAAGGGTTCAATTTCGGGCAGAGGCTCTTCCTCTTCCGCGACCTCCTCCCACTTGTCACTGTCTTCAGTTGCAGCCACGGCTTCTTGTGCCGCTTCTGTTCTGACCTCAGCGGCTTCTTGTGCCGCCAATTCCTCAGCGTCAACAATAACCTCTCCTTCTTTTCCCGTCATTCGAGCAAGTGCGGCATCAAATGTCGAATCTTCTCCTCGTTCTGTTTCCACTGCTTCTTTTGTGGGGGGACCTCGTCGGCCAGGGGGCCCACGTGCAGGAGCCTCCCTTCGATCGGGGGGCCCACGACTCGGTGGCCCTCGCCTCTTCGGTGTTTCCTCAACAGGTTCGGGCTCGGGTTCAGATTCAGGTTCGGGTTCAGGCTCTGGTTCAGAAGTTTGGAATGCGTCGGCCGGGGGACCCTTCATCGGAGGTCCTGTCGGGGGCCCACTTGGAGGCCCACTTGGAGGCCCGGAAGGGGGACCATTCGATGGACTACGTCCCGGTGGCCCCCGAGGAGGGCCCCTACTAGTAGGGGGTCCACGGGATGGCGGTCCTCGGGGAGAATCCTCTGCTACCTCGTCTTCATCTTCTGATGCATCCGGGGGAGCCATGCTGCCGCTGGGTTTCCGCTTACCTATCAAAGTGATTCTGAAGCAAGGAGAGATTCCAATCTGTCATCAGCCTCTCCCGTAGGGAGAGTTTCATCCATTTTCGCACCCGGATATCGGAGCGCAGCAGCCACTCCAATCATCAATGTCTGGTGGGGAAGATTATGTTCTATGCAGAGGTGTATCGGCCCGAGTAGACGTTCTGTTGCGCCGAGTTTCCTAACTGGGTCGCGCGCATTCCTCTCAATCGGATCACGTATCGACTCGTCCTGATACTTTGCCAAAGCTCGATTGCACCACATTTCTTGCTCTTCTGCTTCAAACCCATATGCGGCAACTAGTGCAGCAGAGGATTCCCGTCCCGCCTGCAATGCCAATTCTGCAATCATAGGGTCATTCGCAGCATCTGCAAGCCATTCATATCCTGAAAGATGACCGATGTAACACACCATCGCATTGACACAGTTGTAGGTAAACAGTTTGCGTGTGAGTTCCCGTTCAAAATCAGGTTTCTTCTCAAATCCCTCAATTGACACATCGGTTCTCAGGGCATCTCCATCCAGTGGCAGCGTCCAATGGTCCTGGACCTGTACGGTGAGGGGATGTTGATCCACAGTCGGCTCGATACAGGATCTCAGTACCTGTGCCTGAGCAATCCCGAGTTTTGTCTGGATGAGCCGACTTTCTTCATCGTCGGCCCCGTCGAGAAGCGCTTCACGAACTTCGGATGCTGGACGAGGGTGATTCTCTGCCAGAATCAGGTCTATTTCGCCATCTCGCAACCGTTTGCAGAGGGGTTTGCGAATCTGGTGCGCCCAGTGATTTAGGTGATTCGCGCCCATTGCAGTGAGTATTAGATTGGCCCCAGAGAGTGCTGCATCGAGATCATCATCGAAATGCCAGACCTGTCGTGCCTGTAGGCGTTCATTGGTCTCGTTCGCGAGATTGTACACATCCCACCCCTCTTGTTGACGCAATGTATTCACTGTTTCTTCGTGCGAATCGACCAGTGAGAAATCCCATCCTGCACGGTTGAGGAGTTGGGCTAGGAAACCGCGACCGACCTTACCTGCTCCGAAGATGACGGCCATGGGTTTTCGGCGAGCCAGTTTGGCCACACCCAGCGCGCTAACTTCTTGGCCAGCCTTGCAAATCGCTCCGCGCGATTCTACCAATTGTGAATTCATGGCCCACCCCCCTCCTATCCACATTTCTCCATCAGGGAATCTGCTGCGAACATCCTCGAATGCTAGTATTCTATCGCTCAAGATTGTATTCTCGTTCGTCGAGGTGGCGTTGTAACAGAGCGAGGGCAATCGACCGATAGGGGGCAACCAACTCATCTCTTCTTGTGGATTGCCGCCAATCAGACCAACGTGTTCACTAGTGTTTGCAAGGTTGAACAGCACACCCTCTGGAGCCCCGAGGCCGATGACGCCTGCGGTTAGATCATCGCATCCGCAGATGACCTCCGCTCCTTGTGTGATACCTGACAATTCGGCGCCTTGTCTGGATACCTGGCCTATGACATCCTCGGGTAGATGGAAATGACCGTCGCCAACATATCCTCGCATCGAACGACTATCTCTTGCTATATTTCCCGTCAATTGCCAATTGTAGAAATCTTTGAGTTGGACCGCTATTCCGTTGCCCACTGGCCCATTCTCAAGTTCCCACTGCGCCAGCCTTGCAGGAACCCATGCACGTGTCGAGGGAAGGATATGCTTGCCCGCAGACGGTACCTCGCATCCATCGGGAAGATGTTCTTGCCAAGGAATAACGCGTCCACAGAGTTCTCCGTCTCGCAGAACAACTGCCGAGGGTCCGTGAGTTGTAATCCCCACCCGTTCAATCCGCAGCCCTCGTGAGCCCAACCATTCACGCAGATTGCCCCAGAGGTCTTCCGATGAGGGCCAGACATGCATTTCCCATGTAGAATCGGACTTGAGCAAGAGTACCTTGGTAGCGCTGGTCCCGACATCGATACCTAAGGTGAGTCGGTCTTGCATGGCAAGCGGAGGCCGTGCGGGTTCATTGCAGGTTCTCTGCACTGTCCGGCCAAGAAATCGGCGACCAATTCAGAATAGACAAGCCCGGCTCAAGGTCGAGAAACCTCCCCGGGGAATCCGATTGGGCTGCAGTCAATAGGTGTCCATCCAGCGGCTTCTCGACCGCAGCTTGGAAAAATCTTCGAACATCTTCGGTCAAGAACGCGGTCGCTTGTAATCTCCCTCCTCTTCGCCAATGTTCGGCATCGTCAGGAATCACAGTCCCAATACGCACGGCAACAGTCTCAATTCCATGTAGTCGTGTGTGCATTTCAGCCAACACTTCGGCATAGATTTTCGAGACACCATATGTCGATGTCGGAGATACGCCATCTTCGATTCTAATCAGGCGACCGTACATCGGACCACCTTCTGCGAACAGGGGCTCAAGGCCGACTTGCGTTAATCCGCTGGAAGCAACGATAATCCGGCTAACCTGCGATGCCTTTGCACATCGGAACATGGCCGTTGTGGGCTCGATATTGTTCCTCATCATCGAGGCATCATCATTCGAAGGATTGGCATCTGCGGCCAGATGAATGAGACAATCGACATCTTCGAGTACTGCACTCAATTCTTCATCCGAGACCGTAGTAAGATCCATTTCGATGGCGACACGACCCCTCGCCCCCTCATCATCTGTGTTACGCCCGGCCTCTAACCAGTCTTTGAGTGGCCGATCAATGCCTATGACATCATGTTCTAGCGACGAAAGATGATCGTGAACGATGCCCCCAATGAGGCCCGCAGCGCCGGTAATCGCCACTCGCATACTTTCTCGAAGCCGCCACAGGTCAAGAGGTTGCCCGAAGGGAGAATGCTATCTCCTCCGCCTTCATGCGCGCACTGTGTCCTCGGAGCCTAATCGACTGCTGCCTGCGCTGCTCGTTGCATTGCTTGTTTTTGGTGGACTTGCGAGTGTCGGCGTATTTCAAGCGGGAATGACCGATTCTGATGACGACGATTTGCCGCCTGACTCAGAACCGGAGCCAGAACCGGAGCCGGAGCCGGAGCCTGAACCCTCGTGTCCAGACGGTCAAATCATGATTTCAAATCAAAGCGAAGGAGATCCACAAGGACAGTTTGAATGTTTAACCCCACTTTCGAATTTATCCTACCCTGTTCCTGAGAACATGTTTGTTGGGAATGGTGCTTGGTTGGAACCTGCTTTCGATGGAGATGCAGGGGGTGATTGGCATGTTGTATGCAATGATCCGAGTGTACTCGTGATGACAAATGGTACAATTCATTTCTTTGCATCAGATGTCGGCATACTTGACTGCACCGTCGAAGCGCGAAATGTTGTTTCATACGATTGGTTCAATTTTTCAATTTCCTTCATTGAACACCCTCCTTCAAACATCGATGTAGGGCCGGGGGCATGGGTGTTTGTGAAGGGCCAGCCTGCGTTCATGCCTGCCCCTGAAATTGAAGGGGATCAGGGCGTTTGGATGATTCAGCCAGAGTTGCCATTGGGTCTTAGTTTGAGCATTCTCAACGGCTCAATTTCGGGTGTCGCATTCAACCTGCAACCGGCTACAGTTTACACTGTGTCCGTCACTAATTCTGGAGGTTCGGTGAATGCTAGCGTTACATTGGCTGTCATAGACCAACCACCCGTGAATGTACACTGGGGCCAGACTGAACTTGTATTGACGCTGAACCAATCCTTTGTCCCACTCTTGGTTTCCCATGTTGGGGGAATTCCGGTCTCTTTCGAAGTTGATCCCCCTCTACCCGATGGATTGATTCTCAACGCATCCACTGGCCGATTATCCGGAATCCCTGAAGAACTCCATTCACTGACCTCCCACGTTATTTGGGCTAACAATTCAGGTGGCGGAGCAATTTCCATTCTTACCATCACAGTCAATGATTCTCCTGTATCATCAATAGCGTACACCCGAATGCCTCTCGACATGATTTGGATGAATGACACCGTCGACATGTTGCCTGAAACTACAGGAGGTGTTCCCATTTCTTGGGGCATCAATCCCGAACTACCTCTCGGCCTGAATTTCAATTCAACTACAGGCCGAATTCATGGTTCCGCTGATACCTTGATTCCATGGGGGGATTATGTTGTATCGGCCATCAATACGGGAGGAAATTTCTCAGTTATCCTCTCAGTGCGAATTGCCGATTATTTCCCCTCAAATTTGAGTTGGGGTGCCACCGATTTTATTCTTGAAGCCAACCGTAGCGTAGTGTTCCCGGTCGACAATGGAGGCGCCCCCATTCTCTCATGGACGATGGACCCCGTTCTAGATGGCATTTCCATCGATTCGAGTGGCACCATCAGTGGAACGCCTCCCGGGAGAGCGATTGACCGCCACGCATGGACTACTCACACAATATGGGCCAACAATAGCGGCGGCTCACTCGGTGTGAACCTAACATTCGCAATCCACGATCTCGAGGCCGATTATGATGAACTCACGACTAGGTCCGTAGGGAGTGTTAGCTATGGCGGCGCATATCCATCTCTGATTCTTCCTTTCGGCGAATGGGCCTTTCCGGTTGGACTCGATGGCTTGGATCGCCCCACTGTTTCTGCTTCGCACGCAGGACAAGGGCGAATCGTTGGATATGGACATGAGGCCATGGTCCCCCAGACCAGCGGGGCACATGGCAATCTCAGCCTGAACACGCTCGACTGGGTTTGCGATGGGCGCCAGCGCGTCGGCTTGGAATCCTCGTTCAATGGGTGGAGTGACACGTTACTCTCAGAGGGATATTCTGTCATCAGTTCAGCGACACCAGCCGATCTACACAATCTGGATTGCTTCGTCACCGAGTTCTGGAATTCATATTCTGATGCAGAGAATGCTCAGATCGAGGCATGGTTGACCGATGGTGGTGGCCTGATTATGGGAGGTCATGCATGGTACTGGTCCTATTCGAATAGCGATGGGCCTCACAATTATCCTGGCAACAAAATCGCTAAGACGACCGGACTTTTGGTTTCCACTTCAAACATCTACACTACTACCATTGTCACCGATGCACATCTTGGCCCCCATTACCGGCTTTATGGTGCCTTACCACTTCTGCAACAGCACTTCGCTGGCACACTCATGCTGACTGGTGATGATGCGGACAATGTCGCGAATACAGTGAACCTATGCGCCTCAAATCTGCCTCTCGACTTTACCGACTATTGGAGTGCAGTGCGCGCACTATCTAATACAACAGGCTGGTTTCATATCGATTCACAGAATCAATATACCTTGAATGCCGATGAAATCGACGATCTTCTACTCAACATCCAAGAGCAACTGATGCAGAAGTTACCGGTTGACGAATTGACTGCACACCCCTCATCCTCCTCGTTCCCCGGTCCTGTGAACGCTACAGCCCCACGTTTGAACAGAACTCTCTCCATCGACGGTGATTTCGCCGGCCTACCCTCAATTTGGCTACGCAGGTGCTAGTTCACACGGGCGGATGAGTACAGGACTGTATGCCGCACCCGGTGAGGCGGTGAACGTCACTTTCCCGTCAGCAATCGTCAATCAGAACGTGTATGTCCTTGTCGGCGCTCACACGGATAACCTGTGGGGGAAAACCACACTCGATCGCCACCCACAGATCCATCGTTGGTGGTATGTTGACAATATCTCAATGCAGGTCGGCAATTCGTTTGGAGGAACCATCTATGTCGCAATTGCCGCTGGCTCAACTCTTGGTGAATTCAATGTGACAATAGAGAATGCAGTCGAGATGCCCTGGTACCAACATGGGATTACGAATCTCAGTGATTGGCAAACATCCTTGCGTCATGCACCAGCTCCTTCGGCCGAACTTTCCTCTGGATTCTTCATCTTGACTGTGCCTTCCAGTTACATTCGAAATCTCGATGATCCAGATTATGCCATGGATTTCTGGGATGCCGCTTTACAGATGGAACACAATCTCTCTGGTTACACACCATGGCCTCGAATTGAGCGCGCTGTATTCGATGTACAGATTAGTGCTGGATGGATGCATAGCGGCTACCCCTTCATGGCCCACACCGCGAGCGTTGCCGGCGTTGTGAATGGAACATACATGTATGAAAATGGAGATTGGGGGATGTTCCACGAATTGGGGCATAATCACCAATGGATGTCATCTACACTGCCCGGCAATACAGAGACGACTTGTAACCTATACTCGATGCGACTGATGGAAGATTTGGTTGGGCTTACTGGACACGGTGCAATGTCGCCTAGCAGCCGACAGAGCCGAACAGAGACTTACTTCAACAATGGCGCTCAAATATCGTCTTGGTCAGTATGGACGGCGTTGGAAACACACATACAAATCAAGGAAGAATTCGGCTGGGAACCATTCACCGCCGCCTTCCAAGAATACTACTACAATTACACCAGCCAACCTTCCGGGGATTCGGCAGAATTCAACCAATGGGCGATTCAAATTTCGTTGAATACTGGTCATAATTTGATGCCATATCTTGAAGCATGGGGATTCCCACTTATTCAGTCGAGTTGGGATGCTGTCGACCACCTTCCGGTTTGGAACACAGATCCACTTCGTGGTTGGGTCTACGAATATGATACGATTTTCCGCGATTTTAATGCCTCAAATATCAGCAACAATGCCGCCGATCTTGAATGGGAAATCTATGACAACGGGACGAATACGACATTGACCGTTTGTTGGGGGCTATTCGATGGAGGCAACAGCACATTGAGTTGGACGAATTGTGCTAATGTCGGAACCTCAACTATCGGCGATTGGCAGCATTCAGTGAGTGGGTTGGCGAGTGGCCAGACATATCATTGGCGCGTGGTCGGTGAAAATGGAAACGGTCAGACCTGGACAGATGACCAATCATTCATCACAACTTAGGCAATCGTCAACATCATGACCTAACGCGGCCGTAGGCCGCGTGATGTCAGACATCCTTGAGGCCGAAATCGTACCCTCGGGAGGACTCAAGACTGGCTGGGTCGACATTGGCAAGAGCGATTTCTTCCGAGATGCTTGGGTCATCATCTTCTATCTCGGATTGATGCTACCGTACGCATTCGTCGGCCTTTGGATTGGGACGGTTGCCAACAATGAGTTCCAACTTCCAATCAAGGATATTGCAATTGCAATAATGCTACTGCGTATCCCTTTCTTTCTACGTTTAATCTGGGCACAGCCCGTTGAGCGTTTCGTCAAACTGCCATTTGGCCGTCGTCGCAGTTGGATATTACTCGGCACTATTCTGCACATCGTCCTGCTCATCCCGCTTCTTTTCCTCGATGTTCGAACTGCGACTTGGCTCTTCGTCGGTGTCGTTTTCGTCGCTCTCATTCCTCGTTTGTTCGCTGAACAGGCTGTTGCTGGAATGATGGCGGAGAGCATCCCCAAATTGGGGCGCTTCAATTCAGGCATCAATTTCGCATATCGAGGTGGAGGCCACATCCTCTTGCTCGTCATGGGTTGGCTCACATCGAAAGCCAGTCCATTTGTCGATGGCGCATCGACTGATTGGGGCACCATTCAGATGGTTGGACTGATTACCGCGATGATCACCGCCGTCTTCGCCGTAGCCATCACTTTGGCTCTCAAAGAAGGCGAAGCCATTCGAGGCCCGAGGGCTCAGAAGAAACGCAGAACGGCCAAGACCCTGCAGGCCGCAATTGAGAATGTAGACTTGGATTTCCCTGAATCCAGCTCAACCCTGAATCGTATTCTGGCCGCAATGCGAACACGAACAGCGTGGATTGTTCTAGTACTCTGTTTCCTTATTCCTCTCGGTGATGGATTTGAGGGTATGTTCATGTTCTACATGCGGGATGTTCTTGGCTTCGATGCCAGTGAAGCCATTCTCTGGGCGAACATCTTCATCTTCGCCACTTATCTCGGTTTGTTTGGTCCGTGGTTGTCCGATTATTATGGTCGAGCCAAGGTTTTGCGTTTGTCGGCAATGGCCTCAGTGGCTTGCTATGCGGGCCTCGCAGCAATGATGCTCATCGGTGCACCTGAGATTGTTCTGCTCATCCTATGGATGCCGACATTGACTGTCACAGATTGGCTGATTTTCACGTTCATCACCACTTGGGCTGAGGTCAGCGATCCTCGTCTTGGTCCTACGCACATGGCGCTGTATCAGACCACACAAGCGGTTGCGGCCACCTTCATCTGGTTCGGTATCGGTGTATTCCTGATTTATGCGACCGGCGGTGCGTACTGGCTGATTTTCCTA
>JASMFB010000159.1 GCA_030751995.1 Candidatus Thalassarchaeaceae archaeon | reverse complement strand
GGGTGCACCTTCAGGCAGGAGGGTATTCATCTTGTCCACTTCAGCCACTATCTCATCGTGATAATGACTACGGCCCTCCTCATTGAGGTGTTCCTTCACTACCTCTTGTCCATTCTCAAGTTTGAGCCGCTCATCCCAGCGCCCCTTGATACCCCAAACATAGGCCCATTCAGCCGATGTTGAGGAATCGGTTCCAAACAAGTCATGTGCTGTTGAAACCCATTTGTTGAAGTATCTCTGCAACATATCCAAGGGTACAACTCCAGCCTTGATGATTCTACGCAAGCCATTGGCTCCAGTTCCAAGGTGGAACGACTCTTCCTTGAGCATTGGACCCATGCTTGCTGCCAGTGGTTTGAAACTGGAGGTAGAGAGCATGCCGAGTTGGAATTTGCCATCCCTGTCAATGAACATGGTGTAGCAGAAGAAATCGAGCCAATGTGGCATCGGGCGATTGAATGCACCCAGTAATCGACTTCCATCCTGCGCGTTCCTTTCCAAGAGTTTCTGTGCTTCTCTAGCTCCTTGCTGTCCGAAATAGGTCATTAGAAGATAGCACATCTG
>JASMFB010000158.1 GCA_030751995.1 Candidatus Thalassarchaeaceae archaeon | reverse complement strand
GCACCGAATTCTGGGTTGCCTACCAAGGCACCAAATTCTGCATTACCCAACATGGCTCCGAATTCTGGGTTGCCTACCAAGGCACCAAATTCTGCATTACCCAACATGGCTCCGAACTCTGGGTTACCTACCAAGGCACCAAACTCTGCATTGCCCAACATAGCACCGAATTCTGGATTGCCTACCAAGGCACCAAATTCTGCATTACCCAACATAGCGCCGAACTCTGGATTGCCTACCAAGGCACCAAACTCTGCATTGCCCAACATAGCGCCGAACTCTGGGTTACCAGCCAAGGCACCAAATTCTGCAGAACTTAACATGGCTCCGAATTCTGGGTTACCAGCCAAGGCACCAAATTCTGCATTGCTCAACATGGCTCCGAATTCTGGGTTGCCTACCAAGGCACCAAACTCTGCATTGCCCAACATAGCGCCGAACTCTGGATTGCCTACCAAGGCACCAAACTCCGCATTACCCAACATAGCACCGAACTCTGGATTGCCTACCAAGGCACCAAATTCTGCATTACCCAACATGGCACCGAACTCTGGATTGCCTACCAAGGCACCAAATTCTGCATTACCCAACATGGCTCCGAATTCTGGG
>JASMFB010000157.1 GCA_030751995.1 Candidatus Thalassarchaeaceae archaeon | reverse complement strand
ATAGAAGACGATGATGATGATAGAGTTCCCAACGATGAAGATGATTGCCCACAAATTTGGGGCAACGCCACAGTACCGCCATACGTAGGATGTCTAGATACTGATGGTGATGGCTATGCTGATGTTGATGACACCCATCCTGATGAGCCAACTCAATGGCGAGACCAAGATGGTGACGGCTTTGGAGATAATCCACTTGGAAATCTAGCGGACGATTGTCCTACAATCAACGGCACTTCAACAATCGATTTGATTGGTTGCACTGATAGTGATGGCGATGGTTGGTCTGATCAAAGAGATGCCTTCCCGATTGAACCGACTCAATGGAACGATAGTGATGGTGATGGCTTTGGAGATAATTGGAATGATGATGAATTGACTCCAAATTTCGGTACTCTAGAACTTGGCCAGTACATCTTTGGAGCGGTTGATATGGATTACTGTCCCACGTTGCCAGGTGTAGATACGTTTGACAACCCAGGCTGCCCAGATACAGATGGCGATGGTTGGTCTGATGTAACGGACGATTTTATCAACAATCCGACTCAATGGCAAGATAGTGATGGTGATGGATGGGGTGATAACTCCTCTTCTGGAGCAACTCAAGGAGACGACCTCCC
>JASMFB010000156.1 GCA_030751995.1 Candidatus Thalassarchaeaceae archaeon | reverse complement strand
ACCTCCTTAGAAAGATAGTGCGGTTAGATTGTGTAATGGTTATTAGTTTGGAAATTTGAATGCAATTCAACAAGTAAACTTGTTGAATGAAGGGCGTAGTGGATTATATTCACAATTATCGCCATACATAGTCGCGCAAGCAACCGTAGAAGAATCTCTGACACGCTGACGCCGTCTGGTGGATGGCTTGGCTTGAGAGACTATGAAGGGCGTGGCAAGCTGCGATAAGCTCTGGGTAGGCGCAGGCAGCCTTTGATCCAGAGATACCCGAATGGGACTTCTTATCAGAATGCCTTCGGGCATACTGATGTTCCGTAAGGATCGTGAACCCTCCGAATTGAAGCATCTTAGTAGGAGGAGGAAAAGAAATCAATTGAGATCCCCTAATTAGCGGCGAGCGAAACGGGGTCTGCCCAAACTGAATCCTGTAAAGTGATTTGTAGGAGATGTGGGGTATGCTAGCAGTGTTTGCTTCTCTCATTTTTTTGAACTGAAGTGGTCTGGAAAGACCTAACAAAGAGGGTGATATTCTCGTAGGTTTAAGAATAAGAGTGATGTGCTGTTAGCTAGAGTACCTGGCCTTGTCAATGGCTAGGGAATATGGGGGAAAGCAGCCTCCAAGGC
>JASMFB010000155.1 GCA_030751995.1 Candidatus Thalassarchaeaceae archaeon | reverse complement strand
ATGATATTTTTTGGTGCACTGCAGATGTTGGTTGGGTTACAGGACATAGCTATGTCGCTTATGGCCCTTTGGCCGCTGGCACAACAGTTATGATCTATGAAGGTGCCCCAACCTATCCTCATGGAGGAAGGTTTTGGGAGATTTGTGAGCGACATAAAGTGACCATATTTTATACTGCGCCAACAGCTATAAGAGCATTAATGAAATTAGGTGATAGCTTACCCAACCAATACAACCTCACCAATATCAGGTTGCTAGGAACCGTTGGTGAACCTATTAATCCAGAAGCATGGATGTGGTATCACTCAGTCATTGGTTCAGAGAGGTGTCCTATTGTTGATACTTGGTGGCAGACGGAAACGGGTGCTATTATGATTAGTCCCATTCCGGGAGTGACGCCAACAAAACCAGGATCCTGTACTCAACCACTGCCAGGCATCATGGTGGATATTGTTGACGAACAAGGAATTCCTATCACCGCTCCTAAGCAAGGAGGATATTTGGTCATCAAAAAACCATGGCCATCAATGTTGAGGACAATTTGGGAGGATAATCAACGTTATATCGAAACGTATTGGGAACGATTTAATAACCAGTATTATGTCGCTGGAGACAGCGCACACCGAGACGCAGATGGATAT
>JASMFB010000154.1 GCA_030751995.1 Candidatus Thalassarchaeaceae archaeon | reverse complement strand
GCGAATCGTTCATATCCAGCCTATCGCTCATCGGTTTGATTCACATGGCTGAGTACCAAGGGTTCTGTCTAAAATGTAAAACATACGGCCCAATCAAGGATGTTCAACACTACTCAATGGCAAATGGTCGGAAGCGAGTAGGCGGTACATGTTCTCAGCCTGGATGTAGTGGAAAGATATCGAAAATCGTTGGTTGATTTGTCTATACTGGAACGAATCATCCAAATAGACAATTGCTCACGAAGATTGCATAGGGCCCGTGGTCTAGGGGTTATGACGTCGCCTTGACATGGCGAAGATCGCCAGTTCAAATCTGGCCGGGCCCACTCATCAGACACAATGTTCAGCGGAAGCTGGGTTTTGTGCCCATACCCTAGGCTCTGAGCATAGAAAATAGAAAAATGTAACACAAACGATGTACTGAGAGCCTGTATGGATATATTTCAATATATTTAGGGCTGATAACATGGATTATCGGCACTGATGGGGTGCCGAATTTGTTGGCCAGACCAAATATGTGATCTGTTCATTATATGGATGAACGTTAGAGGTTTATTGAAATTTATTATAGTCATGAGTAAATATGAACAAATTAAATCATTTATTCAATAATCCATGTATTTTCTATTGGACTGTGCCCGGG
>JASMFB010000153.1 GCA_030751995.1 Candidatus Thalassarchaeaceae archaeon | reverse complement strand
CACCGATTCCGGTGCCTTCGTGGTCCGACACGGTGAGACGCCTGTAGCCAACATCCCCCTCCAATTCCTTTTCGATGGTTGTCCGCAACTCAGTCTTGAGTCGGAGTGGCAACCCCCGGTGCATATGCCAGTCGAGACGCCTGATTTAGACAAGTTTGGCATGGGGGCAGTACTTGGTAGGCTGCTAGCCAGACCAAACATCGCTAGCAAGGAGTGGTGGGTTCGGTCTTACGATCATGAGGTAATAGCCCAGAGTGTAATCAAACCATTCTGCGGTACTAATCACGACGCCCCGGGCGATGCAGCAGTCATCGCGCCCCTCCAGGGAGGCACCCAAGGGCTTGTGGTTTCGAATGGTATCGCCCCTAGGTACTCGGACATTGACGCTTATGCGATGGCCGCTGCCTCGGTGGACGAGGCATTGCGCAACGCGGTCTGTGTAGGGGTGGATTTGAATCTCATTTCAGGCCTGGACAACTTCTGCTGGCCCGATCCGATAGAGTCGCCAAAGACCCCGGACGGGAAGTATAAACTCGCTCAACTCGTGAGAGCAAATCGGGCCTTGGATGACGTATGCAGGGCATATCAACTCCCTTGCATCAGCGGGAAGGATTCGATGAAGAACGACGCGATGCTAGGTGGCGAG
>JASMFB010000152.1 GCA_030751995.1 Candidatus Thalassarchaeaceae archaeon | reverse complement strand
ACACTTATTGACTGTAGCAAGCACCGGTTCATGGGGTAGGGTAATCAATGAAGCAGGTTTGTTCGGAGTACCATCAGTTTCGGTAGATATTGGTAGCCAATCAGAAGCAGTTGGAGATGGGGGAATAGTAGTTTCTGCTGATGCCCCCCTCGAGGATTGGGTGGCGGCGTTACGTTCTACTTATGAACGAAGAACAGAACTTGGAGAATTAGCGCGGCAGCACTCTGGAATAGTAGATCATCGTAGTTCCGTAGCGGCGTTCCGTTCAGTCATCAAGGAATTCTCCGAGGGCGTTTGAATGGCGTATACTGATGTGAGCGTCGAGGAGGCTTCGTGGCTGCTGGCCTCTGCTGGAGTGGCACCACTCAGAAAAATGGAGTCACTTTCCGGCGGATGGGCTAATTCTAATTATCTAGTTACGCTCAATGATGACACACAGCTCGTTCTGAAAGTATGGGATGAAAGGCCGCCTGATGAAGTGGAGCAAATCATCCAGCACACATGTTGGCTCGCAAAACACGGCGTGCTTACACCCACTCCATTACTGTTGGATGGGGGCGTACGGATGCTTATCAAGGACAATTTGGCATGGATGTTGATGCCGTATATCGAAGGTGGTTGGCTGCCTTCGGATCCTTCTTCGCTTTTTGAACTGGGCAAAGCACAGGC
>JASMFB010000151.1 GCA_030751995.1 Candidatus Thalassarchaeaceae archaeon | reverse complement strand
CACCAGGGGATGCAGCAGTAATCGCTCCTTTACATGGTAATACACAGGGTGCAGTAATTTCTTGTGGTATTATTCCACGTTATTCAGATATAGACACATATGCAATGGTTGCTGGTTGTATTGATGAAGCCGTTCGTAATGCTGTATGTGTGGGAGTAGATCTTGATAGAATGGCTGGCTTAGATAATTATTGCTGGCCCGATTCTGTAGAATCAAAGAAAACCCCAGATGGTCGTTACAAACTTGCTCAATTAGTTCGTGCTAACAGGGCATTAGATGAAATTTGTAGAATTTATCAACTACCTTGTATTAGTGGAAAAGATTCAATGAAAAACGATGCTATATTAGATGGTAAGAAAATTAGCGTTCCACCCACACTTCTCTTTACTTTAATGGGTAATCATGAGGACGTTACTAAGGCAGTGTCTAGTGATTTCAAAGAAAGTGGTGACTTGATTTACTTACTTGGTGAAACCCACCAAGAACTTGGGGCTAGTGAATTAGTGTCAATGTTGCAAGATGAAACGGGCGGTGGTATTGGTGGAAACGTGCCAGAAATAAATGCGCCGCGAAACCTTGCGATGTATCGCTCACTTACTTCAGCAATGCGTGATAAATTAGTTGCTAGTGCCCATGATTGTAGTGATGGTGGCTTAGCAACAGCCTCTGCTGA
>JASMFB010000150.1 GCA_030751995.1 Candidatus Thalassarchaeaceae archaeon | reverse complement strand
GGAAGCCGCCGGCGGCCAGCATCATGCGAATCGCGGTCGCCTCGCCGCAGCCAGCGCACGAGCCCGCGCCGCCCACGTAGAGCAGCGTGCGCTCCGCCAGCATCAAATCTGCGAGCACGCGCCCTTCCACAAACCGCTCTGGCGTCTCCGGAAGCCGGCGGAAGAAATCTAAGCGTTGTTGATAGCGCGGCAGGATGTCATCTTGCTTGGCGATCATCTCTAAGGCATCGTAGCCGAGGTCGTGGCAGACCTCGACGCACTCGCGACAACCCTTGCATTTGCTCGGATCGATGAAGATGCCGAACTGGCCGGGGGCGGCGCCCTTTTTCGCCGGGGCGTCATAAAACTTGCGCGTGTGCGCGAACTGGGCGCGCAAATCATCCCTGCCCCCATTGCTGCCCGGCAACGCGCTCTCGAGAACCGGTTCCTCCACCACCTTCGCCAGAATGGCGGTGTCGGGGCACTCCACCACGCAGGTCATGCAGCCGACACAATTATCATTAAAAAACTGTGGGATTTCCGGCCCGATATGCGAAAAGTCGCGCAGCGCCGCCGTGCCGGCCGGAACCAGGCTGCGCGCTATGGGCACATCCGCCGGGAGCGTAGCCCCGCCGTCACCCCGCTCATAGGCGGGCAGCACGGTATCAAAGAAGGTCTGCACATTGATGACCTGCTCACCGTA
>JASMFB010000014.1 GCA_030751995.1 Candidatus Thalassarchaeaceae archaeon | reverse complement strand
ACCCACCGTGAAGTGGCGCTTGACGCCGCCCCATCCCTTGTTGCCTCGAGGTGGGTGCAGACGGAAGACGCGCTTCAACGTCTCCATATCCTTGGTTGTAGCATCGCCACTGGCAATAGCCTTAGCAAATGCATCGATGTTCTTGTAGTCGGTTGCATCCTTGACATCGGCATCGGTCACCGGCTTGTTGCCAAAGAGTCGGCCACGGTCACGAATCAGACCTGCGATAGCCTCAGCAGATACTTCGCCCCAGGTAACGAAATCCTTGACCTTGTGGAGCATGCCTGCGTAGGCATCGTGCTCAGGGACAAGTACAGCGTGATTGACACGAGTGAGGTTTAGGTGTTCCATGGTTTCACGGATTGATCGCTCGACCGTGCGGTCACTTCGTACGCGGATTACAAGCCATGTCATTCAGGTACACGCCCCTTTACGATGTTTAGACGATTTGCTTGGTCGCCGCTGACACGGTGCGCATTCAACTGCTTGAGGGCATTGAATGTCGCCTTTGCGAAATTGATGGTTGTGCGCGTCTGGCCCTTTGATTGAGACCAAACATCGGTCACTCCAGCTAGAGTCAGAACTTGACGTCCGGTGTCACCGATAACTAGGCCCTTGCCTGTAGGAGCAGGGACGAGTGTGATTCGAGTAGAACCAGCGCGGCCAGTTACCTTGAATGGGACACTGGTCCCGGCACCTTGGCCGGATTCCCACGAACCATTGCCGCGCTGAACTTGGATGATGTTCAACTTTGCATTCTCGATTGCCTTGCGGATTGTGCTTGCCACTTCTTTGCCCTTGCAGATAGACAAACCGACGTATCCGTCGCGATTTCCAACACAGGCCATGACATTGAATCGTACACGACGACCACTGTCAGTCATTCGCTGAATCATGTTGACGTTGATTACGTCATCCTCAAGACCTGGGATGAGAGCATCGATGATTTCGACTTCGCGAATAGGTAATCCAGTGGCGAATGCAGCGTCAATGGTAATGACTTGTCCACTCTGGACCATTCGACCCAAGCGAGTCTTTGGTGTCCATTTTCTCAGCATCTCCATGGGATCTGGACCCACACCGCGGCGTCGGCGTTGGGGGGCTTCACTCTCATCGGGTTGTGCAAAAGCAGCTATAATTCCGGGTGCCTGTGGAGTTTCTTCATCGCTCATCTCAGTTCGCCTCCTCGATTGCGGTCTTTGTCTTCTCGACGGCGCCCGCGATGCTCTTGTCGATGTGTGTTCCAGCGAGACGATCCTCGCTCGGGAAAATACTCTCGCTGTGAGGGACCGACAGGCCACCATCGACCATGCCCTTCAGTGCTGCAAAGGCGCGGTTTCCAGATGTAGATGCGGCCAGACCAATGTCTAGAACAGCCTCATCGTGACCAGATTTCTGTACTTGTTTTGCGAGAGCGTATCCGGTGCAGTAAGCGGCCGGAACCGACTTTGTCGATGCCTTGGCAGGCCATGCATACTTTCCTCGCAGTGATTTTCCATCAGCTGCAGATATGATTCGATCGCCATCCTCCTGATAGGAGATAAGTTGGCAAATCACCTGTGTGTTTGTGATTCTAACCACGGCACGTGGTGTGCCACTTCGAAGCAACTTGAGGCGACGATGATAATCTGTCTGACCGGTGGAACGGCGCGTGTATCGGCGTCGCTGACGTTTACCGTGTGCCATCACTTCTCACCCCCAATTGTAACACCGTCAATTTCCATATTGGCCTTCATGTGGGCAATCGAACGGTAGGAACCGCCCTTGGCCTTGCGGTAGTAATATCGGTATTCGCTGGCTTGTAGTGTGCCTTCTTCGCGCATTCCCTTGAGAGTGCGACGCTGACTACGAATGGTGCGCATCCAACGATTCTTCTTAGGCAGACGCGCACGCGCGCTACCCTTGCGTGAACCGTGCCCGCGACGACGTCCCTTGGAACGCTGTTCAGTGAGTTTACGAGCGCGTACTCGACTGGTGCCCTGAATGGCGCGAGCCTTGATTAAGCCCTCTTCAATCATTTCACGGATATCGGACTTTTGAACCGCGCCGCTAACTTGGTCGATATATCGAGGATCGACCCAAACGCGGTTGACACCGCACTTCAGAATCTGAGCAGCCATCTTCTTCTGATTCGTAATCTGCATCAAATTCCCCTCCTTCGATTAAGGACACGGATGCCCAGTTCATCTGCACGCTCGTGAATGAGAATGCGCTTCCGACCGCCAACTGTCCCGCCCACACGGGCGGCCTGAACAGCGGGGTCAATGACATCCAAATCTTCAGGTCGGTACACGAGCACCTCCTCGAATCCAGATGGGTGGAGATTGCGAACGGATGCGATTTTGCCGTATCCTACGCGAGCCATAGGGCTGCGATATTTGCGGTTAAGACGCTGGCTGGATTGGTAACCCTTGGGCTTGCGCCATCCAGTTCTTGATAATCGACGATATCGGAACCATTCCTGTCGGCGGAACTTGGGCTGAGTCTTCTTCTGCGCCTTGCGCGCTTCAAGGGCCGCCTTGGTTGAGTCATCGAGATCGGGTTTCTGTTTGGCGACGTGGAAATACTCTTCTTCGTCATCCCAGTCTTCTTCGTCTTCGTCATCCCAGTCTTCTTCCTCTTCTTCTTCGGCGGGTGCTTCTTCGATTTCATCATCGTGCTCTTCGACTTCTTCAAGTCGAGCGATGAGGTCCGCCTTCTTCCCAGAAACAGGTAATCCCGCTTCCTTCAGAAGTTCCTTGAGTTGAGCAACGGTCAAGTCAGATAATTCACTCATTCCAATTCCTCCTTCATGCCTTCTCGACGATGTATACGCCGTCCTGGAACACTCGGCGATCGCGGCCACGGATGCGGCACGCGCGCTCGATGTTCGCACTGGTCTGTCCAACCTTCTCTTTGTCAGCTCCAGAGACGACGACTTCGGTTTTGTTCTCGACCTTGACTGTCACTTCAGCAGGTGACCAGGGAAGTTCTGCCTTTCGTGGGATTCGCTCCCCGAACAGATTGTTGATTGTAAGAATGGAACCTTCGACCTTGAGAGTCATTGGAAAGTGAGAGTATACTGCCTTCAACCGATACTCGAAGCCTTCTGAAAGTCCCTTGTTCATGTTGCGAAGATGGGCGGCCCATGTTCCTGCAAGTGCCTTCTCCTTTCGGCGTGGTAGGTCACAGAATACCTCGAGGTTGCCATCGTTCATCGAAACACTGACCCGTGAATGAATAAACTCGCGCGAAAGAGATGTGCCATCCTTTGAGAGTGTGATTGTGCCTTCGTCGACACCAGCGCCAACGCCATCGGAGAGTTCGATGACGTGCTTGATATGATCTAACTTCACCATTTTCTCACCTCAATAGACGTAGGCCAATAAACGGCCACCGATTTTCTTGTCCTTCGCATCATAGTGATGCATGACACCATCATTGGTGGTCATGATCAGTAGACCGAAGTCACGGGCTGGTAGGTAACGGGATTCCCACTTATCGAAATCAGCACGCTTGACACTGTGCCGAGGCTTAATCACACCGCAACGGTTGATGGCACCGACGAGTTCGACGCGGAAAGCGTCACCGCGTCCATTGGTTACGCGTTCGTATTCACCGACATACCCTTGCTTCTGCATGATTTTCAGCATGTTATCGAGAAGTTTGCTAGCCGGCGATAGAGAGACCTCGTAATGGCCAGCTTGTTCTGCATTGTAGATTCGCACAAAGGCGTCACTCAGGGGATCAAATTGCATCTCTTCATCACCTCAACTAAATTTCTTGAACCCTATTTGGGGGGCTACGTCCCGGAAACACTGACGGCATAGGCGTAGTCCATGGCGACGAATCATGCCGCGCTTACGGCCACAACGGCGACAGCCGACGGTTCGGCCAATCTTCTCTCCGTGATCTCGTGCCATGCTTCACTCCTCCAATACAGTAAGGTCAAATCGACCCTTGAACCACTCTAGACTCTCTTCGCGAGATACGTGATGAGAGATGCCGACTCGCGCCTTTCGTCGTCGGCGGCGGCTTACACGATGACCAGGACGCTCTAGCACTACGTTGACGTCCATGCCGAAAATGCCAATCTCAGGGTCATACTTCATCTCGGGGAAGTCGGTGTAGTCTCGAATTCCGAAAGACAGGTTGCCTGAAGCATCCCAATTGTATGCGGGCAATGTGTTCTCGCGGCACCAGAAGGCGTCCTTGAGGAACTTATCGATGTGCTCAGTCCCACGCATGGTCACCTTGCATCCGATTGGGGCCCCTTCACGGGTTCCCAAGTCTCGATTTGTCTTCTTGGAAAGTGTGCGAATCGGGTCTAAACCCGATATCAAACTGAGAACACGTTCGGCCAACAGAAGACGATTTCCACCTTCGCCGACGCCGATGTTCACAGTCACCTTGGTAATCCGCGGGGTCTGCATTGGATTGCTCATTTCACTCATGCGTTCACCTCATCCAATGGGAGGCTAGCATCGCCAACCACGAATACGTGGTCAACAATGGTGCCGAAGTCGCCGAAGATGACCTCGTTGTCTTTGCTTGAGCGCTTGACAACATATTCGCTCATCGTGGCCGTGCTGCCGGTGTGACTACCACCAATCAGGTAGCAGTTTGCACCGGAGGTGAATTTGTGATGCTTCTTGATCTTCTGAGAAGCGACATCAAGAGTCAGGGAATCCATGGTGTTGTACTTGTTCGCATCCTTGACGTTGATGTTACGGCCATCGTGTAGATTTAGTTGGGTCACGCCGCCTTTGATAGTGGTCTTACTATCAATCCGGCACAACTTGAGTGCTGCTTCCTTGGCTGAAATTGGAGCGTAGCGGAGTTTACCGTTGGTGTCCAATACACAGCGGTAGTGGTCATCACCCACGGTCAAGACATCCATGATACCGACACCACGACGCATGTCTGTAGTCACACGACCGTCAACGAGAATACGACGAGTCGCCAGTGCACGCTTGGCCTCTCTCATGGATTGAGCTACACCGAGGACGTCGCGAAGAACGACGCCGAGTGCCATGCACCGCTCGAGGGGGTGGCCACTTGGACGAGGTCGGGAAATCCAAATGTTCGTCTTGCGAGTCAATGGCCAACTTCGCGGCATAGACAATCGCTTCATGTGGCTGGAACTCATTGGTCATCGCCTCCGTTGCGTGATTGTAACTTCTTCAAGCGAATAGGGTCACTGTCATCGACCTTGATGACAACGACATTGGATGAGTGGACAGGTATGCCCTCTTCTTTCCCGTCAGCCTTGGAATGTGTTAGGCCCTCGACGAAAATGTTGCCTGAGCCTGTGTCGACACTGGCAACCGTTGCGCGAAGACCCGATTTACCTCGTGCTTCACCATGGCGCTTACCCTTGTCACCCTTCTGTGAATTGGGATGGCCGAAGTCACCGCGGTGAATTTCGACTTCATCGCCAACGCGAATGGTTACATTTCGAATGTTGATGTAGTTTGGATCTAGGCATCGCGCGCGTAGACGCTTGCGCTGAGTGTGCAATGATGCATTAGCAGCAGCCTTTCGCTGCTTGTTTGGGGATTTACTTACCATTCTATGCACCTCATACAATTTGTTTCGCCGTTGCAGCGATTCGGGGCCAACGTTCCGCAGATTCGCGGCTCACAGGTCCCTTGATATCCGAGCCGCGAACTTCTCCGCGCTCGTTAACGAGAACACAGGCATTGTCTTCAAATTGCACCCATGTTCCATCTGGGCGACGGAATGGGCGTCTTTGTCGGACAATGACTGCGTGGAAGATTTGTCGCCGGGTTTCTGGTGTACCTTTCTTGACTGTAACAACGATCAAGTCGCCTACACCACCTGCTGGATATCGACGTGCAGTTCCACCTGTGTTGAGTACTGAAATCAGTTGGACAACCTTTGCGCCGGTGTTGTCTACACACTGGAGACGTGCCTGGGTCGGTAGACCACGGGTCACCTTGGATGAAATTCCCCTCATTCACTCGCCTCCGTATCAATAACACAGAATGTGACAGTCTTGGATAGAGGTCGGCATTCCATGATGCGGACATTGTCGCCAACATTCACTTCTCCAATGCACGAAGGAAGGTGGGCTGCATAACGACGTGTGCGCTTTTCGTAGCGCTCAAACTTCTGCATGTAACGGATGTGTTCGCGCTCAACGACGATTGACTTCTGCATGCCAATCTTGGCAATCGTACCTTCGATAATCTGACCACGTAGACGCAGGGATCCATAGAATGGGCAATTCTCATCCCCATCCCATTCGCCCGTCGGCTCGTTGATGTCAACTCCAATGTCTCTCATGTTCAATTCCTCCGGTAGTTGCGATGAATTCGATCTTCGGGTCGCTGACACACCATGGCGCCTAGGATGACTTCATCCTCGTTGTCAAGTGTGAAATCGATGACGTTCTTTGCGAGGGTCTTGGTTTGGCCCTCAACGTCGACAGCGATGGTTTGACGTGTCTCGCCGACCACAGTTCCCGAAAGGCCAATGAGGTCCGAATCGGGAGAAGCCTGAACCGTTAGGTTTCGGGCTAGGAATGGCAGGTGGATACTATCACTCATTCAGCGCACCTCCACTTGGTATCCGTTCTTCTTGAGAATCTGAGCAGCACGCTTCTTGTGCTCACCCTGAAGTTCGATTGTACGACCCTTGACGGTGCCGCCACTGGCGCATGCACTCTTGAGAATCTTGGCGAGTTGGTTGATGTCGATCGCGGTATCGTCGATACCTTCTACGATAGTTACCATTTTTCCATACCTCCTTCGTACTGTACTGATGATTGCTTTCTGTTGTTCCTTGGCGATTTCTTGACAAATACATAGTTCATCGGGGAGTCCACACAGATTGCAGATTGCGGCCATTCAGTGATCACTCCTTCTTATCATTCATTTTTGTCAACAGGCGCGCAATAGAGCGACGAGTCGCCTTGTATGCACCTAGATTGGAAGCGGAACCGCCCAGCGCTTGCTGTGCGCGCAATTGGAGTAAGTCTTCTCGAAGTTCGAGTAAACGAGCCTCGCGAGCCTCGTCCGACATATTGTCGATATCACGGGACTTCACATGGGTCATTCGCTCGCCTCCTCTTCAGAATCGTCTCCAAGAATTTCTTCGGCGATGTCCTTGACGCCTTCAACGACCTCGCCAGCGATTTCTTTAGCGGAGTCGACGACTTCTGTGGCCACCTCAACAACGCCTTCGATGACTTCTCCGGCAGTATCGATGGTGCCCTCAACGGCGGCCTCGGTAACTTCGACGACACCTTCGACGACTTCAGCTGCTGCACCGATAACGTCGCCCTCTGCAAGTTCTTCAACGACCTCGGATGCGGCTTCAACGACTTCGCCTGCTACATCTTTTGCAGTATCAATTGCAGCGCCACCGGTTTCTTTGACCGCTTCAACGACTTCACTAGCAACATCAACGATGCCTTCAACGACTTCGCCTGTGGTATCTTTGATCGCTTCAACTGCGACTTCAACAACACCTTCTGATTCAGAATCTTCTTCTATGGATTCCTCGATGACTTCCTCAAGGATTTCTCCCTCAGGGGCCTCTTCGACGATGGGTTCTGGCAAATCTTCGCTTACTTCCTTAACAATCGCTACTTCAACAAGTGGAGAAAGGCCTACTTCATGCCGGGATTTGATTTCGATTTCGTGTGGCAATTTACTACCTGGGCGCATGATGGCAACAGTGCAACCAATGGTTCCAAGTTTCTTTACACACACAGACTTTCCAATATCCATGAACTGGATTGCTGTGTCGCCACAATATTTGATGTGGCCCGCTTGGAACTTCTGTGTTCGATTTCGGCTACCAGTGAGTTTCCCGCTCAATACGACGAGGCAACCCTTGGCACCTTTATCCATGATATTGAGGAGGGTGGAGTGTCCTGCACGACGGAAGTACCATCCGCGCTCAAGTGCACTGGCTAGTTTGCTTGCCATCACCTGAGCATTGAGTTCAGGAGTATCAATCTCTGCAACTTCAAGTCGTGGATTGTTAATATTGAAATCTTTGAGACGGCGCTGCAATTCGTTGATGATCTTGCCCTTTCGACCGATGACCATGCCCACGCGCTCAGCTGAAAGGGTCACCTTTGTGCCCTCTGGAGTGCGCTGGAAATCAAGACCACCGAAGCCGGCTCGCTCGGTCTTGGACAAGAGGAATTCGCGGACCAAGTGACGTTCGACGTTGCGGTCGATGAATTTTCGGATGGTGCTGTTCTGTGACATCAGTAATCATCCTCCTCTTCGTCTTCATCAGCATCAGCTGACATATCCTCAAGGAAAATCTCGAGATTAACTTGGTAGTGGTTGCTTGGGGTCGCGCGCCCGCGTGCACGGGGGCGCATAGCCTTGCTAACTTGACCACGGTGTGCAGCCAAGTGTGTGATGACCATGTCTTCCGCATCGATGTCTTCGTGATGCTGGCGTGCGTTGTCCATGGCGCTCTCGATGAGTTTGATGAAGGCAATTGATGCGTTACGTGGATAACGCCCAGGGCCCATCTTGCCCTTGCGATGTCCAGCCATCGTGTTGCCGCCCTTTCCTGCGCGACTTCGGCGCTTGTATGGAATGGCGACTTCCTGCTTGACGACCTTCTCAAGATACGATACTGCATCACCAGCATACATACCCTTCACAGCACGTGCAATCTGGTAGCAGTGCTTGTGGTGAATATCTCGGTTCACAGCGCGTGCAACAGCCAATCGGCTGCCTTTCAGCAATTGTGTGTATCCCGGTTGGGGTTTTGAAAGATCTCTGCTCATTCTTTTCACCTCACTTCAGGGCCACGTGCTTACTGGACCGGGTTGCACCGACACCCGGACCAGTGTGTGTTACACTGCGTCGGGTTGATGCGTATTCACCAAGAGCATGCCCAATCATCTCGGGCAAGATTTCGACCATCTTGAAAGAGCGTCCATCATGGATGCCAACAGTTCGGCCGACCATCTCGGGTAGAATGTATAGGGAACGACAGTGAGTCTTGGCCTTCTTACCAGGATTTTCTCGAAGACGATTAATGAAATGTGCTTCATCGAGATTCGCACCTCCATTGGTGATACCTGCTGCATATCCTCGCGACATACTGCGACGTGCACGCGCAGGCATGATGGATTCCACAGATAGTACATCGGGATCATCTTCAGGAGCAAACATTGGAAGTGCCTGAAGTTCTTCAACGGTCAAACCGCGATAGGTGAATACCTTCTTGCGGCGTTCCGAGACTCCCGAACGGCGCTTGCGCGCGGCACGGCGTGCTGCCTTGGGGGTACGCATAACCTTCTTCTTACGACGTGCCATTCAGAATCACTCCTTTCTCTTGCCTCGGCCACGTCCTGTGCGGCTGGGGGCGATATGCCCGACCTTCTGGCCAGGTGGTGCGTTTCGGGAAACGCTGTTTGGACCGTGAACTGCCTGATGATTTCCACCGCCATGAGGGTGGTCGACAGGATTCATCGCCACGCCGCTGACGGTTGGGTAGAGTTTGCCTCGCGCCTTAGCGCGATAGTATGCTGCACCGGCCTTCATCAGAGGCTTCTCTGTGCGCCCGTGTCCTGCGAGAACGCCGATGGTAGCTCGACACTTTGAGGGAAGATCCTTGAGATTGCCACTCGGTAATCGAACGCGGACTCTGTCGCCCATTCGAGTCTCGAGCATTGCATTGTTGCCACCTGAGCGAGCGAATTTGCCGCCGTCACCGGGTCGACATTCGACATTGCAGATGGCGGTTCCTTCGGGAATGTGGGCTAGAGTAGTAACGTTACCTGGTCGTAGACTGACATTCTCTCCGAACGCAATCTTCTGACCGACGAACATACCTTCTGTCGCTGCGACGTGACAAGTGGTCCCATCGTCGAACTTCAACTTGGCCAGAGGACCAGTGTGCACGGGGCTGTGAATCATATCCACAACTTCACCCACATCTTCGTCCTTACGAGGGAGACGGTTTGCACCAGGGAACCTGTGGCTGCGTACGCGATTCTTAGGTGAAGAACCACGGCGCTGTGCACGAATTCGCTTGCCCATACATCACACCTCCAATCAGAATGCTCCCAGCTTCAATGCTGTCTCTTCTGCATCATAACCCTCAGCGAGTTTGACACTGGCATGCTTGCCTTCCTTGCAGATTCGAGTGTTGACCTTAGCCACTTTGACCTCGAGGAGATCCTCGACGGCCGCCTTGATGTCGGCCTTGTTTGCCTCGCGTCGAACAATGAATTCCAAACGGTTGTTGTTCTCTGCATAGCCAATCTCTTCTGCCGCAACACGGCGTGCTTCGAGAGATTTTTCGGTAATCCAAGGCATGAGGAGAATTTTGTATGGATCCATGACAATCACTCCAGTGCCGAGATGGCCGACTTTGTCCAAACGGTGAGACGACCTGCGTCACCGCCAGGCGCCAAATCCTCGGCGCAGAGGTCCTTGGCAATGGCAACGTCCACTCCAGGGACATTGCGTGCTGCCTTGGCTAGGGCGTCGCGTTGTGCAACGACCAAGAGAATGCTTCGTGGAGTTCGACGTCGGCGACCGCGCATCTTGCCTTTGCCGGCACGGATGTTGCGGCCATTGTTAGCTCGAGACAGGTCATCTCCAAGGCCAATGCTCTCCATCATTGCGATGAATTTCTTGGTGGCCTTCTCAAGAGGTAGATTCTCGACATCGTAGTTTTCTCCATCCTCGGAATAACCCCCAAGGACGATTGGGAATCGGACATTGTCACTGAATTGATGGCCGCGGGCGGCTACTTTCTCTGCATCAGCAGTTGCTGCAATCGCAGAATCGCGGGCAGCATTGGATTCCTTGGTGTTGAGTTTCTGCGACCACTCCTTCTGTACCATGGGCCCGTGCGCGCGACGTCCACCGCGTGTGTGTGGGTTCTGTGCACCAGTACGTGCCCCGGTCTTTCTCATGATTCGACTGACACCACGACCCTTGCCCCACCATTCCACAGAATGCTTCATTCCGGGTTGAGGGGCACGCTTCCCAACGTGTTCACGGTGACCGTAAGACTGGCGTCGGTTTGCTCTAGAAGAGTGGACGGCGCGTCGGATGAGATCGGGTCGGAAATCGCTCTCAAATGCACCCGGAAGCGTGACGTTCTTGCCGTCTGCTGCTTCAATGCTGTAATCGATGATGATGCCAGCTTCGAGTTCTTCGACTTCGATGGTGTTCGTGAGTTCGTAGGTCTTGACCTTCATTCAATCACACCCCCTGCTTGGACGCCGTACTGACGTAAGTAATGTCGACAGGATGCTGCTCACGTCGTTGACGGGATGCATCACGGAAGCGAATCAAACGCTTTGCGGGGCCAGGTAGGCTTCCTTGGATTATCATGTAGTGATTATGGATTTCACCGTAGTGTAGGAATCCACCGGCGGGCGTAATCTGGCTGTCTTCTTCTCCAGCGATTCGTAGAATTCGCTTGTTGTATTCGGTTCGCTGGTGGTATCCAGTCTGACCAGCCTGACGGATAGTCTTGCGAACATATCCAGTACCGAAGTCACCCATGTTGCCAATCTGACGTCGGCGCTTTGAGTTCTTGTGAGAAAGTAACTTGACGCCGAATCGACGAACGACACCTTGGTTTCCATATCCCTTGGTCACACCGATGACATCGATGTCTGAACCAGAGGTGAAAACATCCTCAATGGTCAACTCTTCACCGAGTTTCTCTGAGGCCCATTCCAATTGTGCAGCATTGTCGCCACCGGTCAGCCCCATCTCCATAATCTCAGGAGTTTTGCTACTCACGGCAGAGATTTTTCCGGGTTGTGATGCGACAATGAGTCGGATTTCGGTTAAGTTGGATTCACGGAGTTTATCGAGGTGGGCTTCGGAATCATGCTCCTTCCGCTCAGGCATTCGACGAGGGAGGTTTGGAACGACATCGCTGAGTTTCTCGGCGTCAGCCCACACCTCTCCTGCGGTTTGCTTACCGTAGGGTGTCATCTTGTATCCTCGAACGGCGAGAACAAGCATAGGAGGAACTTCGACAACGGTGACAGCTTTGCGTACTTCTGCACCAGCACTTGGACTACCCGGGTTTAGATCACGCATCAATACGTGCGTCATTCCTGCTTTCCATCCAGCAAAACCCTGAACTCGAACTTCTTTGGCATCACTGTCTGGCCAACTCTTGACGCGACCATAGGGCCTGTTGGCTCTCTTTCGCGGGCCAAAGCCCATGCTACCCTTCTTTGGGCGGTGCGTGGTATTGGCCATTTGGATTCCTCCAGTTTTTCAGAGTAATTATCGCCGAAGCGATAGGTACTCCGGCTCGTCACTTCAGGAGCGACCGTGACACCTGACCAAGATTCACAAGTGAAATCTGTGGTTGTGTGGGGTACTGCTGCATTGCCCGGTGGTGTCTGGACGCTCAGTGTTGAGCGGCCCTGCGACCTACCTCCCGTATATGAACGGCTCGGTTGGAGGGGACCCCCTAAAGGGGGCCCTCCAGCACGACGTGCTGCGGTTTGTTCAGGCGATTTGCCTAAGAACCTCGGCGTAAACGGAGGATGGCCATGTCTGCTACGATACGTCACGACTTACTCGTCGAAGGGACGATTGAGGCTAGGGCATATCAACTCTCAGCACTAGATCATTGCCTCAGTGCATCGACTTTGCTGGTACTACCGACTGGAATGGGGAAGACGCCGATCGAAGTCATGGTTCTCGCTGAAAGACTCCGTGACCCAGGGGGGCGTGGGATAATGCTGGCCCCAACCAATGCCTTAGTCAATCAACACCTCTCGGATTTGCAAAATCTACTCGCCCTCCCTGAAGATGGAGAGATTGTGGGTTTGACGGGTGCAGTTCCGCCGAAGAAACGCCGGGCAATCTGGGAATCTGCTAAGATTGTCGTCGCTACGCCCCAGGTTGTCCGCAATGATGTCCAGAATGGTGTGACTTGCCTTGATGATGTCGCCTTGCTCATAGTCGATGAGGCCCATCGGGCCACTGGCAATCACGCTATGGCACAAGTCGGGGATTTGTTCGCAGAGCAACAACCGGGTGGCCTAGTAATCGCTGCCACAGCAAGTCCGGGCCATATTGAGGCTGATATCCACGAAGTTTGTGAACGATTGCAGATTGTCAACATACACGCTCGACCTTCCGGAGATTCTCTCTTAGAACCCTACGCTACAGGACTAGAGGTCAACGATGTTTTTGTCGAAGTACCTGATGAATTGAGGTTGTTGGCTGAACCATTGAAAATCTGGCTTGAGAGGATTGTGGATCGTCTGAGAAGACTCGGTTTTTACACACGCCAAGGCCACATCACTGCCGGGGGATTACAAGAGGCTCAAGGTCGCATTTCAGTGTCGATTGGGAATGGGGAATCCATTGGCTATAGAGCGGCCAAGGAAAACGGTATTGCCATGCGATTGAACAATCTGATATCGTATCTCCTATGCCAAGGTGTAGCGGCCAGTAGGGAGTATCTGTCTAGGCTGGGCCAAGGTGGAAAGGAAGAAAAGAAATCGACCAAGGAATTTGCAGCTGACCCACGCATCCATCAACTCAAGGAAACCTTGGCAGAAATGGAAGAGATTCACAGCAAGGTCACTATGGTTAGACGCATGGTCAGGAGGCAACTCAGGGAAAGTCCAGAAAGTCGAATCATCGTCTTTGCCAACTTCCGAGATACGGTCGAAGAAATATCGAGAATTCTAGAGGGGATTGAGGGCGCTATCCCCCAGCGATTCGTCGGCCAAGCCAGCCGTGATGGATCTTCAGGGATGAGTCAGAAAGAGCAACTGAAGAGCCTAGATGCTTTTCGTTCTGGGCAAGCCAATGTCTTGGTTGCAACCAGTGTCGGCGAGGAGGGTTTGGATGTACCCAATGCCGATTTGGTCATTTCATACGAACCAACAGGGAGTGAGATTCGAACGATACAACGTAGAGGTCGAACGGGGAGGCAGCGCGCTGGGACAGTTCACCGCTTGATTGCCAAGGATACTCGTGACGAAGGTGCACTGGCCGCTGCCAAGTTCCGAGAAGAGAGAATGTTTCGCTCAATACAACAGGTGAGAAGAAAGCGAGGAGGGGCACCAATTCGTTCGGAAGGATCACATCTAGATGCATTTACTCTAGATGATGGCACGACTGCCGCGGATTTTCTTCAAACGGAATCAGATCGATTGGCTCCCGAACTCGACGATTCGGTGACTCCAACTGTGGTTCTAACAGAACCCACTCTTGAAGAGGTACCTGAACCGAAAGATATCGCTAGAAAAATGAGGCCGACCGGCCAAATTGGACTGGATTCATATCCCTCTGAAACGGAATCAAATCGCCTGATTGTAGATGCACCTGTCATCGAAGCAGAGGCGTTGCTCCAATCCATCCATGCAGATGCCCCCATCCCTGATGGAGATGGAGTGGTTGTGTCGATAGACCATCGAGAAGGAAAGAGTGCACTGGCGGCTCGATTGCGACAAGAAGGATTGACAATAGAGGTAGTCAATCTCCCTGTTGGAGATGTGAAGATAAGTGATAGGATTCTAATCGAGCGCAAAGGAACTCGTGATTTTGTCGACAGTTTGCTAGATGGGCGACTGTTGGATCAAGCAACTCGATTGGTCAGCGCAGCCCCCCGGGCCATGCTCATCCTTGAAGGGAGTGACCTGTTTCAACATCGGGCCGTTCATGGCCAAGCCATCATGGGTGCACTGGCTACATTGACATTCGACTATGGTCTGCCCGTTGTGACTTCATCAGATACAGCAGAAACGGCACGGTTCATCGCAGTATCAGCACGCAGAGAATCAAAGATGTTGGAGCACCTCTCTGAAAACGCTCAGACGAGATTGAGGGCTGCTGAGCATCCCGATTATGTTGGTGATGAATCGGAAAATGAGGCAATTTCTGCTGCCAATTCTGCTGCAGATGGGAATGAAGATTTTAGCAGACCTATCCTAGACGCTACAACGGGGCCGTTGTCAGAAGCTCGTCAGCGTGAAGCCCATGGAATCACTCGTTCAATGCTAGAACAGGTTCCAGGAATTGGTCCTGCTCTGGCGTCTCGCATTCTCGAAAGGTGGCCAACGATGGCGGCCTTGTCCACGGCCAGCGATGAGGAAATTGTTCAAGTTCCAGGTCTTTCTGTAAATCTAGCACAAGAAATCGTGCGAATTCTGCACGGTAGCAGTGATTAGTCTCCGATGACCATAACGCGGGTTCTGAGTAGTGCGAGTCGGTCGATGTGATGGCCGAACGCAAACGCCAGAAGTTCAGTCAGATGGATGGCTGGAACTTTGGTATCCTGTCCGGTTGTCTTTCCCGCCTTACCCTGATAAACATCCAACAGCATGTGGGACAGATTGCAAGCACTGACTACTAACTGGGCTCCTTCCGATTTGGCGTCAGCCAAGACGGCTGAGGTTTGTTTCATGACGGTATTTTCTTCGGAGAAAATTCCTGGGACGCCGACACTCTGTGTTCGACTGGACCAAGCCACGGGAGATCCACCAACGGCTGAAATAACCTGTTCAAGATAATCGGGGTCAAAGATATCGTCCCCCCCACAGGCACCCTCTTGCTGCATGTTGGGGCCATAGTATCCTGCGATGTTGAAGTCAAACGGATTCTTGAGTGCATCTTTGACTGAATCGATGCCAATTTCATCAACAATTACGTGTAGAAGATGGTGTACATTGACCTCGCCACTGACAGTCAAACCACAATTGCGTTCGAGGATTGCATTGATTTTGGTCTTCAGTCTGTTGTCATTACGAATCGCCATCAGATCTTCGTGCAATGTGGCGGCAGTAGTTGCACAGGGAGTGATGATGTCGAGGCCCAGCGCTTCGGCCTGCGCGAAGGTTCGCGCATTGAGGGCGATTTGCAAATCCGCGTTGGCCTGGCGAATAATTCCCGCGCCACAACTGGTTGCGCCCTCAAGGGGAACCAGTTCAATGCCGAGAGAGTGGGCGGCCAAAGGCATAGTGTCAGCAACTTCAATCGCATTGCTGTGGGCCACATTGCCAGGATGATATGCGTAACGAGTTGCCATTAGAATCGACCGTCCATTTCATTGAAGATTGAAACCACCTCATGGTGATTCTCTACGGAGGAATTGAACTGCTTAGGCATCTTGCCAATTCCAGCGGGTGGAGCAAGCATCCCCAACAACTCGTTGAACATGGGGCGGCCAGTTCTTGTGAAGCCGAAAATCATCCGCGCTGAAACACCAGAAAGTGCATTGTTAACCAAACCCACTGGGCCAAGAACGGTTCGATAAAGTGTGGTTTCATTCACCTTTCCACTGCTCTTGATTGACCAGGTGTACCACCAGACGTGTTTGCCATGTCGTCCATTGTATCCATCGTGAGCAAGAACTGCAGTCTTGGCCTGTAGAACGGATTTGGCAGCGGTTGAACCCATAGATCCTTGTCGATGAATACTGGCCATGTCTGTCTCGGCCTTGACGCCATTGGTACTGGCCAAACTCTCTATGATTGCCTTGCGTGATTTATCGGAGATTCTTGGGTCGCACGAACGGTTCCACAAATGACTG
Source organism: Candidatus Thalassarchaeaceae archaeon (assembly GCA_030751995.1). Taxonomy (GTDB): domain Archaea; phylum Thermoplasmatota; class Poseidoniia; order Poseidoniales; family Thalassarchaeaceae; genus MGIIb-P. The sequence goes on along the minus strand of JASMFB010000014.1, from coordinate 8,263 downwards.
ACTACAGCTGGTCCCATGTAGAATCTATTGTAAGGCACAGCATCACTGGCGGCGTGCAATAATTGAGGGCTAGCAATTTCAGTGGATGCATGTAATTCAGTCGCAACCACAGAGTCCATTGTGCCAATGACTGACTTTCCAGCATAGGTGCCTTCGCGTTGGCCCCCTACAAACCATGGTTTGGAAGCGGCACGGAGGTTGTCGTAAGAGCTGAAATCAACAATCAAGTCACGAATCACGTCGTATGCTGCAACGGGTTCGATACGAATTTGTGCTCCTTCGCCCTTATCTCGGGCAACATCGCAAAGTCGCGTAAGTCCCGGCAGCACAAGGCGCCCATTGACACAAACTCCGGTTGTCGGGTCATCAGCAGCACCATCTCGGAATGTAAGCGTTGCATCCTGTGTTGCCTTTAGCGTTCGAAGTAGATCCAATACACTGTGGTGTCCAGGAACTGCGCAAGCCCAAGCATCGACACCGGTTTCACCTGTATCTGCATTGTATCTGAAAATGCTCGCGACCAACTGGATTTCAGGCATGACCACATTTGCAACATCGCCACTGGCACCCGTTGTTGAATCGCCTGCAGCATGAGCCGACATCTCGGCGACGAGATCTTCGTGGAATAATCCCGAATCATCAACGCACGCGATTCGCGACAATGCTTCAGTCATCCAACCTGCGGCGGGAACGTCGTAATCCACATCACAATCTACACGGTCGTGAATGCGAGTTCCGCCCATCTTCTCAAGAATCTCGTCCCATTCCTTGCCAGATTGACAATAGAATTCGTAGGAAGTATCGCCCAGTGCACAGACTGAGAAGTGGGTGTTCGAGAGAATCTTGGCCGAGTCCTTGGCTTCATTGAACAGTACCTCCGCATTGTCGGGCTGTTCACCTTCCCCCCATGTCGAGCAGGCGATGAGGACTCTTTTCATCCCAGCCATGCTTCCTATGTCGAAGCCGTCCATGTCGTGGACGTGCCCAATCATGCCATAGGCGGTAGCCTTCTTGGCGATTAGGGCACAAAGGCCCTCGGCATTGCCAGATTGGCTACCAAAGAGAATGTGCAAATCACGATCTCCGGCCATCACTACATCGAGTGCTCCATCGCCAGCAGGTTCCGCGGCGACTGGTGCTGCTGGGGCAGGTGCATCCACTTCAGCGGCAGGTGCCTCTTCCGAAGGTGGTTCATCACCACCTGCAACCTCGAACATGATGACGTCGACAGGGCAATCTTCGGCGGCCTCGATGATGTCATCTCCCCATTCACTTGGATTCACACCGTCGACAATGGAACAGGTGTCATCTCCGACATGGAACACTTCTGGACAGATGTTCTCACAAGCATCACAGGTGATGCAGCCCTCATCAATCCAGACTTTGACGACCGCACTCATTTAGCAGACACCGCCCAGCCCTACGGGCTGAACAGCCCGTCCACCCGAATTCGATTCTTCAACCTATGGGGGTGAAAGGGAGCCTGCGGAGTCCTCAGAAGCCCATGCCGCCCATGTCCATGCCGCCCATATCAGGCATAGCACCATTGGAGCCAGCACGACTTGAGATGACATCGTCGATTCGAAGAATCATGACTGCGGTCTCGGTTGCGGATTGAATGGCCTGGTCAACCACACGGACTGGTTCGAGGACATTGGCTTCTAGCATATCCATTACTCCACCCTCAAAGACGTTGACGCCGTAGGTAGATTTGCCTTCTGCGTGTGCCTTTCGAACTTCGATGATTGTATTGACTGGATCCAGACCTGCATTCTCAGCAAGTGTTCTTGGAATCACTTCAAGAGCGCCTGCAAATGCTTCAATGGCCATCTGTTCTCGGCCCCCGATGCCTTCTGCATATGCTCGCAAATCTCTGGAAAGGGATGCGAGAACAGAGCCGCCGCCAGTGAGTACTGCGCCATCCTCGCGCGCTACACTGACAACGCCAATCGCATCGTCAAATGCACGACGAATCTCATCTACAACGTGTTCTGTGCCACCCCGTAGCAATACACTGACGCTCTTGGCTTGTGGGCAGCCCGTCAGGAAGACCATGTCGGACTCACCAATCTTGCGCTCTTCAACCTTGGACGCCTCGCCCAAGTCATCGCTTCCCAAATCATCGATGTTGGTGACGATTCGAGCACTGGTTGCCTTGGCAAGAGCCTCCATATCTGATTTCTTTGCGCGACGCACGGCGAACAAACCGGCCTTGGACATGTAGTGTTGTGCAAGTTCATCGATGCCTTTCTGGCAAACGACGACATTTGCGCCAGAAGCCTGAATCTTTTCGACCAAACTGCGAAGGTAATTCTCTTCTTCGTCAAGGAACTGAGCCAACATACTTGGATCCGTAATCTGAATCTTAGCGTCGACCTCAGTCTTCTTCACTTCAATGGCGGAATTGATTAGTGCAATTTTGGCACCGGAGACACTGCGAGGCATCCCACTGTGTACGCGTTCCTTGTCGAGGATGATTCCATCGACCAAGGTACTGTCTCGAATCGATCCGCCCTGCTTCTTCTCAATCTTGATGTCGTCAAGGTCGACGTGAACTTCGCCGTTTTCTTCGCGAACTACCGCTTGAACAGCGTCAACAGAAATGTCAGCCAAGAATTCCTTGACGGCGCCTGCAGACTTGCCTGTGAGTGCAGTCTTTGCCACTTCATGAAGTGTTGATTCATCAGCATCAATGGCGTGATTATCTAGGAGTTTAATCGCCTTGTCTGCTGCCAAACGGAATCCTTCGCAGATTACAGTTGGATGAACGTTCTGATCAATGAGGTCTTCACTTCTCTTGAGTAATTCACCCGCCAATACAACGGCTGTCGTTGTTCCATCGTAGCAGTGTTGTTCCTGAGTCTTGGCGACCTCAATAATCATCTTAGCTGCGGGTTCGACAATATCCATTTCTTTGAGGATGGTTGCGCCATCGTTTGTGATGACAACATCCCCCATGCTATCGACTAGCATCTTGTCCATGCCTTTGGGCCCCAATGTGGTCCTAACGGCATCAGCTACAGCCTTTGCAGCTGCGATATTATTGCTTTGAGCACCCCTTCCGCGTGTGCGGTTGGTGCCTTCCTTCAAGATGAATATATTTCCAGACATTTCCCATTCCTACCTATGTTACGCCCCTACGGGGCGACTTGCCGACTCAGGAGTCATTCATAAAGGCGCCGTGAAGATTCACGCACCGCCCTGTCGGCGAAGATACTCTTCTCCGTAGTGTTCCCATTGCTCCATGGTCCATCCTTCAGGCAGTCCTGTGGCAGGCAATGGAGGTACAGATGAGGTTGCTGCGGGTTCTGGATCAGCGGAAGGTGGTGGTGGCGTGGCCATCACTGGCTGTGCGAACAGCTCCTGTGTGCCTCCGTACATCGAATTGGCAGTAGTATCCGCACTAGGGAGTGTGGGTGCATCTGGGAGTGTGGGTGCATCTGGGAGGCCCAGACTGGACTCATAGCCACCCAGAGACGAAATTTCGTCCTCATGCTCTGTGGACTTGAGAATATTAATCAAGACGACACCTAGTGCGATGATGAAGATAATTCCAAGGCCCCACAACGCGATATTCTTTGCAATAGCGCCAAAACTACCTGATTCATCAGAATCTGCGGCTGAAATGTATCTATCTGCAGTGAAATCCATTGAAATCTCTGTGTTATCATCGGTCGCCTCAACCTTCAGTGTTGCAGTGAAAATCATCGATTCTTGATTGAAATTCAGAAGATTTTGCTCAGTTACATAGACTTCGATATTGATGATGCGCTTGGCATCGGGTGCAAGTTCGAATTGGCGATCGGTGGTGACTACGCGGACGGATTTCAAATTCCATACCGCATCATCATCTACTGTTACACTGAGGTGAATCTCTTGATTCGCATTGGGGTGCTGATTGTGGACCTCGACAGACAGCATGTGTGGGCCTGGTTCTGTAATGTGGACCAAGGGGCCATTCGTCAGTCTAATCCAGCCCAAAGAACCGACTTGGAAATTTGCCGTACCTGAGGCAGTGACAGTTTGTCCGTCCTCAATGCCTTTGACACTGGTGGCTGAGACAATGAGTTCTTTCATGCCCTGAATTCCAGATGAGAATGAGTAAGTCAAGGTGACATTGGTCGAAGTTTGAGGTTCGATGTAGGTGGTGCGGCCATCTGTAGCCCCGCCAGAAATGTCGGCGATGACACCTTCATCCATCAGCAATCCGATGTTGAAGGCGTCGATTTCGTTGCCGTGATTGAAAATCTCAAAATTCATCGTTCGTGCTTCGACGCCCGCCGAAAATGATTGGCCTGTGAGATCCTTGTCTTCGACTTCAACGATGTAGGTGGTTGGAACTTCAAGCGTGAACTGGCCACTAGCACTGTAGGTAGAATCAGTCTGTGATGTGGCTGTAACCGTGAGTGGGTAGAAATTCGGCATCAGACCTTGCGGCATCTGCATGATGACTGTGACGTCGACCTCTTGACCGAAAGGCTCGATTGGTTCAGTAACTAGAGTTGCCAGAGATGCACCGATGTGCCAATCTGCGTTGAGTGACAAGTCGAAAATCTCAGGCGCATTGCCATCATTTCGTACTGTAACGGACATGGTTCGTAGATTGCCGTCAGCCAATGCGGTCATAGACGATTCATAAGCGGTAACTTTGGCATCCTGCACAGCAGGAATATCGATGGATATTTGCTCAACAGATTGGGCGTTCGCAGGGGCAACGCCCTGTACGAATAGGGAAATCTCAACCATCCCAGGTGGATTTTCTGCGGGGGCATGGAAGCGTGCGTTGACGAAGCGTTCCTCGCCCTTGGCAAGTGTCATCTGCATCAGTTGCGTTTCATTTCCATCACCGTCCCAGTCCTCAAACCATTGAAGGTTAGGTGCACCCCAGAGAGTGCTGTCGAAATATGCACCAAGAGTCCAATCTGCCATTTGGTTGCCTGTGTTCTTGATTTTCACCGGAACGTCGCCTGTAGTACCGGGCGCTAGGGTCAATGCTGGATATGTAGGAGTGACTTGGTCCAGACGAACCGAAAACGAAGACGAAATCGAGACGGGAAGAATCATCTCAGCCATGGTTTGGCTGTTGTATTCGTCTGTGAATGAAATTGTCCAATTGAGTGTCTCCACATTCGCTCCTTCGGGGATAGTGAGATTGACCCAGAACGACGTTGTGCTCTCGGCCTCCAAGGGGTTCAAGGAGACATAATTGTCGTGATCAAGCAAGTTATCGCTGTCTATTCGAAGTGGATAGGTATTCATCCATGATTGATTGGATACCTCAGTGTAGATGTTGAGATTGACTTCTCTGTACCCATTGTTGGTGAGGTGGCAATACAAGGAAGGAGGGATTGGGTCCGCTGGAATCACAACGTAGGCGTTGGGAAGCGGGTCATCACAGTCTAGAGTGATAGTGTATTCATCGACTACGTCAACGGCGAACAGAACGAAATCGTCGATGTGTATACCTGCGTTCGCACCTGAAGCATCGGCAATCTTGGAGTAAGACATCGTGTAACTATTGTCATCGTGAACGTCGGTCATGTTGAAGATAGCTTGGCTCCAATCGTTCTCTGCAGAGGAGATTCCGGCCTGGGTCAGATTGAGTCCTTTGATGTCCGAGGGCTGATGGCCCCTCAGAATCTCCATTGCCAACTCATCACCTGAAGCCATCGAGCCCCATGCTTGAGTGGCCCAGTGGTGAGATCGAAAATCCGAATCGATGAGCGTGATTGAACAGAACGGGTAGCCCCAGAATGTCTCTACATCGCTGTCAACCGTACCAAATCCAAATCCATGGCCTGGGTCTTCACAACTCCCGGCATTTGGAATCCATCCCCACTTCAGCATGTCCACTGTGTTTGAGGCGTAATTTCCACCACCGGGGTCTGAGATTCTCCAATGTCTGGAACCTGCCGCGGCAGAGGAATTGTCTGTTCTCCAATCCGTGCCCCCTCCGTAGAGAGAGTATGACTCACGGTCAGTGTACGATACAGGAAGCCAGAGAGGAACATTTGCGGCGAGAGATTGCAATGTTCTCTCCATAGGATCGTGCCACAATGCGATAGGAACCTGTTCTTCGTAGATGTTGTTCACTTCTGCGTCGGGATTCTCCAAACCGGAAACCGTGGTTGCAATCGTTCCGCGGAAGATAATTCCGCCATGCAGAGTCCCGTCAGGGTCGACGATGCTGTGTGCAGCATCGGGTGTCCACTCAATAATTTGAACATCCTGCTGACCACCGGCCAGCGAGAGATTGAATGACCAAGTTTGCATCACGAAGCCAATCGGATGAACGGCCTCTAAAGTGCCGATGGCATCTACAGAGGAGAAACCAGTTCCAGCATTCTTGAAAGTGATATTTGCAGCATATCGTGTGCCGCGGATGAGGTAATCCATGGTTTCACCACCCGGTTGAATCCAAGTCTCAGCAGCATCACTTGAATTGCCAACACCGATATCGACAATCGTCACATCGATCAAATCTCGACCAGACGTGTCCTGAACTTCAACCAGAGAGAGTTCAGTTTGAGGAGCTAACATTGGAGCAATGGAGGCAAAACACAGAACGAGGAACATCAGGGTGGTTTGGCCGTTCTTCATCGCAATCAACATCTTCGCCAATCGCGAGCCAGTCTTAAGGTTGGTTGAACCCTGTCTACGACAGGGTCAACGGTTTCGGCCAAATCAAGACTCGTGGGCAATCGCATTCTCACCGACCTATTCTGCCGACACACTCTTGATACCCAGAGGGTCCAACACTGCCGTTGTCACTGGGAAAAAGTACGCTGATTGAGAGAATGTGGCTGACCATTGTGGTCGGCCTGCAGGTGTTCGTTGCACCGATTCTTGCATTTACTGCCACATACATCCTAGACGTCGATTGGGAGACATACACGTTTTCTTTGCAAATCAATCTGCTACCGTGGATTATCAGTGCCGCAATGATGTACGGAATCATCTCATTGATTCTAGGTTTAGCAGTGGGTGGATACATGCCAAATCGAGTCGCTGATGCCGGTGGATGGTGGGCAATTCTCGGATTGACCACAAGGAAGCGGGATGCTGATCTAGTCGATAGAGCGCGGCTCAATCTCACGCAATCACCATACGGAAAGGTGACTCGAATCGTACACCAGGAAGTGAGGGTGAATGGGCGGCCGTTGCTTGAGGTACACGGTGGCCTACAACTGCTTGCTGCACCACTACAGATTGTTCTCATCATGCTGCCCCTCCTTGTCTTGAGATTTGCACCGGGCGACTGGTTACAGGACCGTCGATTACTCGAACTGGCGCTGCTGGTATATCTAGCGGGGTTGGTAGTGGGCCTTCGGATCTTTCCGAAGTTTGCCTCAAAGGTTGTTGGTGTTGCGGCAATTGCCCGAAGGATTCTAGTCGATCGCACTAAACTAGGTTGGCTGTTCCCGGTTCTCTTGTTGTGGATTATTGAACGGACCATCGTTTCAATCGCATTCCAAGGACTCGGTCTCGATTATGGACGATGGCAGGATGTTGAAGTCGAACGAGGATTCCTGAACGCAGTTCTACCCGTCGACGTCGAGATTCCCGAATCCAGTTTCCTCGACCTTTTGGTGGCACTGTCCCTATTGCCATTGGCTATTTTCACCACTATGGCGGTCCTCGGAGGAGGTGAACAAGACCCACCGAGATGGTTCATCGGCAACGAAGACGATTGGGTGAATTTGAATCCAGAAGAGGACGAAGCGGTCGGTCTACCGGCACCGGGAGAAACCACTGAGGGTATCGGGAGTGACGTCCATGAAATCGATGATATTCCTGAAGAGGAAGAAGAGGATGAATCATTCCTCTTCAGTGACCTTGCTGAGGAACTCGACGCCCTGGGTGACGACTGAGTCGTGAGGAAATGGTGAACGTCCATCCATCAACAGGATTCGGAGTGAGCCAATCAGTAGCCCATCAGAGCGTATTCGACCCAAATCAGGCCGAGGGATGTTCAGGGTTATGCTGCGGCAGTGACGGCAACGGATGGAGCGAACCTCCCATTGCAACAATTGACGTTTGCAGCAAACTGTTTCTGGTTCCCGCAGATTGTTTATGTCTCGAATTAGCGAAAGAGGAAGTATGCCAAAGCCACTGTTCGGGTCTTGAGGAATTGCTCGAGAAATGACAAACCAAGATACTCCTGCAACCATGCCTAACGCAAACGGCTCAGGTGAGGATTTGATGATAAGTAGGCCCAGAATCAATGGCAAAGAAGCTACAATCCAACACATCAAGTGTATGC
>JASMFB010000149.1 GCA_030751995.1 Candidatus Thalassarchaeaceae archaeon | reverse complement strand
TACTCTATCGCCACACTCTAGTGCATGAATTGCTCCACGCCGCTGGGCTTTTGGAACATAGCGAGAAGCATAAGAAAATGCTTGATGAAATTGCTCCAACTCCGACCCTATCCAACTCTCCAGTATTGCGTGCACTACGCGAGAGGCTACTCTTGTCAAGCGATGATAAAGAGTGGGTATGTGGGTACTGTGGATTTGAGTGGGAACGCAAGACTGTGCGCCAACCAGCACGTTGTCCCAAGTGTGCACGACAGGTGTAAACAACTGGAGGCTTCATGAAGGGGGGGCGCTCCCGCTTGGTCACGGGCGATTAGTGTAGCTTGGATATCACCTCGGATTTCTAATCCGAGAACACGGGTTCGAATCCTGTATCGCCCGCCACCTGCGATTCAAGACCCGGCGATGCGCTCATATATGGGGGGTAGGTCGGCAAGTTGTTCACCATGAAGCGAGGCTCCCGTGCTTGGAAGAAGTTGGGTAACCAAAGGTGGAAGTGGCGTAAGAAGAAGCTCCGCCGCAGAATGCGAGCACGTCGCCAACAAAAGCAGTGATAATTCATCTACTGTCTTTGATTTTGATTTTTGACGATATCTTTCAAGTTTCTAATGCTTGACTTGTTTACACCTCCCTTATCCGCTTCTTTGAAATAGAGCGAACCGCTCGACTGCCTCACATCAAGGGAGTATAGTATAACTTG
>JASMFB010000148.1 GCA_030751995.1 Candidatus Thalassarchaeaceae archaeon | reverse complement strand
AAAGCAGCGAAACTTTTCAGAATGTAAACTCATTCATTAGTGATAAGGAAGGAAGTATGTTTATTGAAAACCGGGAACGGGAACCTATGCCAGAACATCTGGAAAAACTGTTGTAGAAAAAATCTGATAAAACGTAAAAGGGAATAATGGCTGAAGCACAATTTAAAGTCTTCCGAGGGGAAGGGGCAAAAGGGGAACTTTTTGAATTTCCAGTTGAAGTAACAGAAGGGATGGTTGTTCTTGACGCAGTTCAACAGATACAGTCAAGGCATGCTAATGATCTTGCAGTAAGATGGAACTGCAGAGCGGGCAAATGTGGCTCCTGCAGTGCTGAAGTGAATGGTAAGCCAAGACTGATGTGCATGACACGAATGGATGAATTGTCCCTTGATGTACCGGTTCTGATTGAGCCAATGCGTGGGTTCCCTCATATGAAGGACCTTGTAACAGACGTCTCACGAAACTATGAAATCAATAAAAAAATTAGACCACTAACTCCAAAGCCCAGAGAAACAGATGGTACTTATCGGATGCAGCAGGAAGACATAGAGCGGATTCAAGAGTTTCACAAGTGTATTGAATGCTTTCTTTGTCAGAATGTTTGTCATGTAATTAGTGATCACAGTGTCAAGGAATTTGCCGGTACACGCTTGCTAATTCGTATTGCTTCCCTAGCATTGCACCCACTTGTTACACTTAAAAGACTTTAAG
>JASMFB010000147.1 GCA_030751995.1 Candidatus Thalassarchaeaceae archaeon | reverse complement strand
TCCGTGAGACATTTGACATTGTGGTCAATAATCCTGGCTGGAACCTGTCGTTACAGACCCACAAGTGGATGGGGGTCGACTGATGACCAAGTGTGCAGTGATGGCATTGTCGGGCGGAATGGATTCCACAGGTCTCCTGATGCATCTTCTGGCCGATGGCCATGAAGTTCATGCCTTGTCGTATGATTATGGACAGAAACACAGTCTGGAACTGGATAGAGCCAAGGCCAACATCAACTATCTGAAAAGTAAGGGGATCACAGTATCCCACAAGATAGTAGATCTACGGTCGGCAATGTCAGTTTTTCATTCAGCCCTGACAGATGATTCGATAGACATTCCAGAAGGTCACTACGAAGAGGAACAGATGAAACAGACAGTAGTTCCCAACCGGAACGCGATTTTCTCCTCGGTACTGTATGGGTATGCTCTTTCAATTGCTCTCAAGCAGGATACAGAAGTCAAGATAGCACTCGGAGTTCATTCCGGAGACCATACGATTTACCCGGACTGCCGGCCCGAATTTTATGGAGCTCTGGAGAATGCCTTTCAGATCGGTAACTGGTCCTCAGACAAAGTATCGTTCTACTTGCCCTATATCGGAGGTACCAAGGAGACCATCCTCAAGGACGCCGAGAAATGTCTGGATAAGTTAGGCCTCGATTTCAACACCGTTTTTGCGAACACCAACACCAGCTATGACCCAGACGATATGGGTCGCAGCAGTGGGAAGTCTGGTGCAGACGTTGAACGGATATTGGCCTTCCATGCAGTGGGTCGTGCCGATCCGGTACCTTATGTCAAACCCT
>JASMFB010000146.1 GCA_030751995.1 Candidatus Thalassarchaeaceae archaeon | reverse complement strand
TTCTGATAGTGATGGTCTTTCAGAATCACTTGAATGTGAACTTGGAACAGACCCTCTTGATTCAGATACTGATGATGATAATCTTCTAGATGGAGAAGAAGTTTTAGAATTTGGAACAGACCCATTGAATCCAGATACAGATGGAGATGGCTGGTCGGATTTGAATGACATGTTCCCTGGAAATCCTTCACAATGGGTCGACGCCGATGGTGATGGCTACGGTGACAACACCTCAGGTAACACCCCAGACAGTTGTCTGACCACTCTCGGAACCAGTTTCCAAGACAAGTTTGGTTGTCCAGATGCAGATAGTGACGGTTGGTCCGATGACTACGACCGCTTTGTTGATGATTCTTCACAATGGAATGATTCCGATGGTGATGGCTATGGTGATAACCAGAATGGTTTCTCACCAGATTCCTGCCCCACACTCGCCGGTAACTCAACCGAAGACATATTTGGTTGCAATGATTCAGATGGCGATGACTGGTCTGACGAAGGCGATTTCCTCTCCTCAGATTCTACCCAGCAGCAGGATAGCGATGGTGATGGCTATGGGGATAACTCGGCAGGGACCAACGGTGACGCATGTCCACAGACCTTTGGGACGAGTTCTCGGGCAGATATCCGCGGATGCGTAGATGGGGATGGTGATGGCTATTCCGATACAATAGACAGATTCTCACAGGAGCCTACGCAATGGAATGATTCGGATGATGATGGCTATGGTGATAACAATGCTCTAGGGGCAGCTAACCCAGATTACTGGCCGAGTGACCCGGACAAGAATATCGCTGAGATTGAGATGGATTGCACACCCAACGTGTTGACCAAGAACCTCACGG
>JASMFB010000145.1 GCA_030751995.1 Candidatus Thalassarchaeaceae archaeon | reverse complement strand
CATCACCAACAATTCGAGCGGATTTTTTATAGCCCCGGTTCCAGTGAACCCCAAGATCGTTCATCCCAAACAATATGCGGCGGTGAACAGGTTTAAGGCCGTCGCGTACATCCGGCAAAGCTCGCGATACAATAACTGACATGGAGTAGTTAAGATAGCTTTCCTCCATTTCGTTGACAATGTTACGGGGTAGGATGTGGTCGCGCGAGGTTATTTCCATCTATTTCTTTTATACATCCAGGTTGGTAACAAACTTTGCGTTTTTCTCAATAAACCGTCTTCGCGCCTCAACGTCGCTGCCCATAAGCTCAGAAAATGTTTCATTTGCCCTAAAGCCTTCTTCAATTGTAACCTGTAGCAACGATCTCCGCTCTGGGTCCATCGTTGTTGTCCAAAGTTGGTCTGGGTTCATTTCCCCAAGACCCTTGTAGCGCTGAATGTTCACTTTCTGGGTTTTGTTTTCCCTTTTAAATCTCTCAACCGTGATATCTCGCTCATTATCATCATAGGCGTAGTGTTCTTTTTTACTTTGGCTGATTTTATATAAGGGTGGCTGGGCAATAAAAATGTGGCCCCCAGTAATTAGTGGCTGCATTTTCCTGTAGAGAAATGTTAGTAACAGTGTTCGGATGTGGCTTCCATCTATGTCGGCATCGGTCATTAAGATTATTTTATGATATCTAAGTTTTTCCATGTCGAGCTCTGTGCCTGTTGAGTCTTCTGGCAAATCAGGTTCATCACCAAAACCCGCTCCCAAAGCAGTAATCATTGATTGAATCTCATTATTAGATAACAATTTATCAATTCTTGCTTTCTCGGCATTAATCACCTTTCCACGCAGGGGTAGAATCGCTTGAAACCTTCTATCCCTC
>JASMFB010000144.1 GCA_030751995.1 Candidatus Thalassarchaeaceae archaeon | reverse complement strand
TTCAGAGTTCCTGAAAGTGCTGTCCTCTACCGCCATCATCTCGGCAAAAGTGCCGAACAGGTCTACCAATTCCTCCTAGAAGGTAAATTGGAGATGCTTGGCGAATTGATGGATGACCACGAGATGGAGGGCGACTGCAAAGCCGATGGCGAATGTGACAACTGCTCGGGAGAAGGAGATGGACCCATCGAGATCAAGATGGACCCAGACTTCAACCCTCGGCGCAGTGATGCAGTCTGGCGAGAATGGGCGGCCAAGATGGCCAATGCTGCCCGAATCGGTAAGGAAAGAGGCGATAACAGTGCTGCGCTGCAACGATTCCTCGACAAACTGGACCCATCGAACATCGACTGGAGAACGGTGTTGAAACGTTGGACTACCCCATACATCGGTGGTGCAAGGACCTGGCTTCCGCCAAATCGAAGATACGTGCATCAGGGCATCTACCTGCCTTCGCGCAGAGGTTGCAAGATTGAGATGGTAGCCGTCATCGACACCAGTGGAAGTGTTTGGGAACATGGAGTATTCGAGTTTCTCTCTGAATTGCAGGCAATTCTCAGTTCATTTGGAGAATACGAAATCACAGTTCTACAAGTAGATACACAGGTGAACGATGTTCAGGTCTTCGATTTCTCAAAACCATTCAACCCAGCGACATTCCAGATTTGCGGCGGAGGTGGAACCTCGTTCGTACCTGCATTTGAACATGTCAAGGAATACATGCACAATGATATTCGAGGACTCATCTACATGACCGACGGCTATGGATTCTGTCCCGAACGCCCCCCTCCATATCCGGTGCTATGGGCACTGACCGAAAATGGACAGAAACCAGTCAACTGGGGAGAGGTCGTCAAACTCAAGCCGACCCCTGTCAATGCACATTGAACGATGGTATGTATTCAATCGGTGGACTTCATCTCACCAACAGTCATTCCAGCCTCTCTAGCCGCTCCACGTTCTTTAGCGGCTTCTGAAGCCGAAACCATGTAGAGTTCTGAGAGATAATCAAGATGACCAGGCGCAGTCACCACCATGATATCATCCGCAGTGAATTGATCGGGTGAAGTATATCCACAAGAATTGCAGAGCATGTAGACCTCTTTCTCGAGGGTCTTGACATAATTGGCGACTCGCTTGGCTGCACCTCCTACATCCAATGCTCGCTGAAGCCCTCTATCCTGAGTTGCAATGCCGGTTGGACAACGATTAGAATTACAATCTAAAGCCTGTATACAACCAAGCGACAACAAGAACCCTCGAGCGATGTTGACCCCATCCGCTCCAAGGGCCATGGCCACCACAACATCGATTGGTGTAGCTATCTGCCCTGAAGAGAACAGATGCACTTTGTCCCTCACACCATGCTTGCGTAATGCCCAATCAACCATGGCGATTCCTTGTTTCATTGGAAC
>JASMFB010000143.1:995-2393 GCA_030751995.1 Candidatus Thalassarchaeaceae archaeon | reverse complement strand
CTGTTCAAGACCACAGAAGGTCGAGTTCTGTATGTGGGTAAGGCCACCAATTTGCAAGATAGAGTTCGATCTTACTTCGTCAAGAAACCGGATCGTGACATGATTCCAATCTTAGTCTCAAAGGCAGACAACATCGATTGCATCGTCACCGGGACGCCCAGCGAGGCGCTCATCCTTGAGCGTCAACTCATTCGTGAACACAAGCCTCGCTACAACTCGCTTCTGAAGGATGACAAATCCTACCCGTTCATCGCCATCACTGCAGATGATGTGCCTCGAGTCATGTATACGCGGCGTCCACCAGAGGGGGCGCGTCTGTGGGGTCCATTCGCAGATGCTGGGGCAGCCAAGCGAGTTATCCAACTCCTGCGTCGGCACTTCGGAATTCGCGATTGCAAGGAATTGCTACCCCAGGGATGCTTGGCCATGCACATCGGAATGTGCGCGGGTCCGTGCATCGAGGTCAACGATTACGACTCGCGCGTGAACGCGGCCATGCGCGTACTGGATGGAGATGGGGAAGAACTTGTGAATCATCTCAAAGAAGAGATGGATGAACACAGCGAACATCTGCGTTATGAGGCGGCAGCCCGCAGTCGTGATCTCATCGCTGCGGTGCGGAAAACGCTCTCGCAGCAAGTCATTCATTCACGATTCTACCAAGACTGTGATGCGGTCGGCTTTGCCAATCAAGGGGACCTCGGAACCATCGTTCTGCTTTCAGCTGAAAATGGAATTGTGGTTGGCCAAACACAGTATCCATTGGTGCATCGAGGTGATATCTCAGAATCGGTCAGTCGAGTTCTTTCGGAACACTATGCGGAGCGTCGACCACCCAAGACGGTGCTTGTGCCCGCACCGATTGGAGAATGGATGGAATCCTGGCTCTCTGAACGTAGAACCTCGAAGGTCGAGGTTCGCAATCCCCAACGAGGTGAGTTGGTGAAACTGCGTAAGATGGCAGATGCGAACGCTGAGGCGCAACTCATGCGAAATCAGCGCAAGGAAAGTGGCAGTCTAGAGCAGCGTGCTGCGGATGATGGAGCGGCGTTGCTCGGCGTAGAACGATTGGATCACATCGTCTGCTTCGACATGGCACAATTGCAAGGAGATGAGCGAGTCGGAGCCAGTGTGTGCCTGCGCAATGGAAGACCGGACAAGAAAGGGTATCGCACCTATACAGTCAAGGATGCAGCCATGGATGATGTTCGGATGATGAGGCATGTGGTCGAACGATGGCTGAAGAGACAGGAGGAATGGCCTGACCTGCTGCTGATTGACGGTGGTTTGGTTCATCTCAATGAAATCCAAAGTCTTCTGATCAAACATGGTCTTGTTGATCGAGTTCCACTCGCAACCCTAGCAAAACGTGAAGAGACCATTCATCGAATCGACTGT
>JASMFB010000143.1:0-985 GCA_030751995.1 Candidatus Thalassarchaeaceae archaeon | reverse complement strand
TCAAACATGGTCTTGTTGATCGAGTTCCACTCGCAACCCTAGCAAAACGTGAAGAGACCATTCATCGAATCGACTGTGAAGATCTAGTGCTGGACAGGCAGGGGCGCGTACTTGTCTTCGCGCGCGATGAAGCGCACCGCTTCGTCAACAACTTCCATCGCAAGCGTCGTGGACGAAAGGGGTTAGATGATCCCTTGGAGGCGGTTGAAGGGCTCGGTGCGAAGCGTCTACAGGCACTTCTGAGGCATTTCGGGGGGCGTCGAGGTATCGACCACGCCAGTCGAGATGATTTGGCCGCAGTTGACGGGATCGGCCCGGCTTTGGCTGAACGAATATGGCAAGAAATTCACTGATTTGTTAGAATCCAAAGTCATCTTCCCAGGATTCCTTGGGAATGTCGCCTTTATTGTCAAGGCCTCCAAAGTTGCCCATGTCTGGCAACCCATCGGAACCATACAAATCATCATCCAAAATTTTCAAATCGGACATTCGGCGCCCAACGATGTCAGATTCTTCCTGGGCCTTCCTCTCACGCTTTCGACGTTTACGACTCCTTCGCCGCATCAATAGGAGTACGATCAGACCTACGAGGACGGAGATGTATCCTATTAGTTGGCCGAGAATGTAATCGATACCGATTGTCATTCGGAAGCTCAGGGTATCCGACTGATCTTCACAGGCTTCGACGGTGTCTTCCATGCAGAGTGGCACATAGTATGTCAGAACCTCGGAGCCGCCGTTTTCGGTGATTTCACCGCGACCCATTTCGCTTTTGAAGTTGGAGAATCCGATGCCCCATGGCAGGGTCACACGAAGGCGAACAGATGGGGAGATGACCTCTTCTTCGATTTCGAAGGCAATGACTGGTACGTCGATGACGATGTCTTCATCTGGGGGTACTTCGACGCCGCTGCCACCATTAGCAGCAAGAAGAGAGTTCGTCCACAAACCCATACTCTTTGATGCCAAATCATCTCCAGTGCCA
>JASMFB010000142.1 GCA_030751995.1 Candidatus Thalassarchaeaceae archaeon | reverse complement strand
TTGGGAAGCTGAATATCCTTTCGAGCCCACTAACCCTGCCGTCACAGTTAGTCTTCCTATGCTGAGTCGATTTATCGAGAAGTGCTTGGCCCAGCAGGTTGTGTATCTGAATATCACACGGAGTAATTTCAGGATTAAGGACAACGATCTGTATCACATTGACATTGGAAGCTGGGTAGTCCCGTTTGAAGTCCGTTACTTTCGTGATATGTGCGCCCAGCTTCACCTCGTTTTTGTTCAAGGAACTTCAGATGATGACTTGACAACTATGATGCGAGGTTTCAGGAATGATGTCGGCGCGATGAAGCAATTCGATGGTTTTGAGCAGTTCTATCACAGAGAGATACACAAGTTCGTCCATTATCAGGGCGCATTCCTCAAGCCCAAACGAGATATCCAACCCAGCAAGCGGAGGCACGAAAACGTTACACTCATGGTGAAGTCCTGTGCGATGGAGGCCGACCTCATCGAGAAGCAGGCTCATCACATTATTAAGCAAATTTGCAAGTTTGACGAGTTCGCTGAGCGCGTTCTTCTTCTCGATCCGAAAGAGAATGGTTTTCTCCGAGAGTATACCAAAGAGAATTTGGAGAAACTGTTTGAGGTCTCGGCTTTGTTGGAGAAGAATAGTCTCTTTGACCGGGTCCTAATATCTCCGCACGAAGGTCACGAGGCAGAAATTACTGCGCTCTACCAGCGTTGGTTTGGAGTAGAGTCTAATAAGACTCACAATCGCGAGGGTGTTCCTGTTTTTCCACAACTCTGGGGCTTTGAGCAGGTGTCCACACGCTACCTTCTCCAAATGGATGCTGACGTTCTCATCGGTCGTTCAGACGAAGACGATGATGTTGTTGCAACAATTTTGGCTGCACTTCGTAGAGTGCACGTCTTCGGTGTCGCATTTAACATCCCACAACCGCCCGGAAGCAAGTTCAAGCCCTATGACGGCCGGTTCGTACCCGAAGTTAGGTTCGGACTGTTTGACCTGAAACGGATGTTTGCGGAGAGGCCATTCCCGAACTCGGTTCAAGACGAACATCTCACGACTAGTTGGTACAGGTCTATTGAGCAATTCCAACGAGGAACTTCATGGACATGCCTCCGGGGTGGTGATCCAAGGTCATGGTACATCCACCCTCCGAACGAACTGAAGAAGGATATCGAGTACTACGATAGGGCAATAGATTTAGTCGAGCAGAATACCGTTCCCGCTGCTCAAAGAAGAGAATGGGATCTAATTGACGCTAAGTCTGAATGGAAATATCCTGAGCGTGACGAGGATATAATTTTCACATTGGTTTTTGATGATTCGACACCTCATTGGGCTCGAGCCGCATTGAGAAGCCTAGTTATCCAGAAGGATGAAAACTGGGGTGCCGTAGTCTTTGATAACTGTTCGAAACCAAGGAAACAGTATTGGCTGGGCGACCTCATAGATGACCTCGGCAGTCAATTTACCCTTGTGCGCCGAAGATTCGGGCCGGTCGATGATTCATTTGTTCGCTCTAGTCTCAGTCAAATTTGCAAGCATCCTGACCCGATGGTCATATCTCTTCTGGACAAAGAGATTCTGTTTGACAACTCAATCATTGCTACAGTTCGTTCACATCTCAATGCGTCACACATAGCAATAGAATCTCCTACCTATATCGCAAGGCATCCACTTGGTCTAATGCATGGCACAGTCTCCGTAAATACGAATTCGTACAATGTCCCAGTAACTTTGCGAGGAGTCAGACTCTCCAAGATGGAGGCGTCTGGTGCTTTAGTCCTGAATCGAATCCCAGACGGAAACGGGCACATCCTAGAAATTCCCCGGTTTATTGTCTACAATGCTGATATGAACCTGGCTGCAGAAGGCAGTGAAGACCTGCGGCCGACCACATACATTCCAAATATGAGGAAGCTCGAGATTGATATAACCTACATCTGTAATTTGGCCTGCGCAGGATGCAGTCGTTCGAGTGCCCAAGCACCAAGCGCTCGACACATGTCTATCGAGACTATTCAGCGCTTTCTCGATGAAACAGAAGCGAAAGGTATTCATTGGGAGAGCCTCCACATTCTCGGAGGAGAGCCAACTCTGCACCCCAATTTCATCGAGATTGTGACAATGCTCGATGATTGGTTCATGGAGCACAGCCCGGAGACCGACCTCAAGGTCATTACAAATGGAGTGAGTCGCAGGACCCAGAACAACATTGCCAGCATCCCCGAACGATGGCACTACGACAATTCATTCAAATATGACGTAGAGAGGGACACGAGCCATTTTGAGCCATTCAACCTTGCACCAATCGACCTCCCCCAATGGCGGAATGAAGATTTTACTCGCGGCTGCTATATCACGCAGGACTCGGGTATCGGCCTCACACCTTACGGTTACTTTCACTGCGCAATCGCAGGTGGGATTGAACGAATAATGAAACTTGGTAATGGTTTTAATGAGATTCCGGAACACCCATGGGAGTTCCTTGAAATGATGAATGACTACTGCAGATTTTGTGGGCACTTCCTCAGTGATGCCTTCATGGAAAGATCAGAGAGAATCGGCAGTAGTGTCACACCTGAAACCATTAGTGATGCGTGGCAGAAAGCTTATGAGAAGTGGGGGG
>JASMFB010000141.1 GCA_030751995.1 Candidatus Thalassarchaeaceae archaeon | reverse complement strand
CGTACAAGGTGCGGTATGGATGACTCCGACAACATCGAGAGGTGCTAGAATTGCCCCAAATTGGGAGAGGTGGGCCTCATTGCCGGGGTCGAGCCTGATAATGTCGACTTCTCCCTCCTTCTCAACCCGTATCTTTGAGGTAATGCTTGGATCCAACATGAGACGGACCGCCTCTGTACCAGTGTTCTCTAACTCTTGACAAATTGCATCACCGAGCCCCCATGAATCATCAGTGACAATCAGATATGAACCTGACATCTCGATAGAATGTGAGTCGACCGTGTCAGTTTCTTCAACTTCAACAACCCAGCGGCGGACGCCGATTTCATCGACAACTGAAGAGGCTGCTTCTTCCACAGAATGAGATTCTGACGTCTCTGCTTCAGGTACGGAGACCTCGTCATCACCAACTTCCACAACGCCGCTGCTCTGCGAATCACCTTCACTCATTGAGATGATGTAAGAAATCATGTGGGCTAGTGTTGGATATTCTCGTAATTGGAAAGATTCGTCTACAGGTAGTGAAAAACGCTCGCGACAATCGGCCATGATTTCGGCCTGCTTGACAGTGTCAATTCCCAACTCTCCTTCCAAATCTTGGTCTAGTTCAAGGAAATCTTCGGGATATCCAGTATGCTTGACTACAATGGAAAGAACTGAAGACTCAATCTCTGAATCATTGGTGGAGGGGACCTGTGCAACCTCTTCTACTGCTTGTTCAACCTCTGGCGCGGTTGTTTGCACCTCTTGTGCTGTTGATGAAACTGGGGCAGCCTCGCCACCAGCCATTCTGCTAATGTAAGAAATCATGTGATTGAGCGTGGGGTGTTCACGCAGTTGGAAGGATTCGTCCACAGGTAATGAAAAATTTTCGCGCAAGTCAGCCATTATTTCGGCCTGTTTGACTGTGTCAATACCTAACTCGCCTTCCAAATCTTGGCCAAGCTCGATGAAGTCTGTTGGATAGCCCGTGTGTTCTGCTACAGTCTCTACGACCTTTGTCACTACATCTTCACCTACAGAAAGTGATGGCGGTGGGGGAGGAACTGGGTCGGCCTCTTGCGCTGGCTCTTCTATTCGTTTAGGGGGAATCTCTTGAGGTATGGCTTTGGCCTCAGTGGGTTGTTCAACTTTGGGTGGCGGAGGAACTGGTTTAGGGGTGGAATCGGGTGCAGCATCCTGTTTTGCAGGTTGCCAATTATCACCTTGCATGCCACCAATTAGGGCATCATCGGGGGCAACATAGGCTACTAATTTCCTCTTCAGTATGCGAGTGATGACCTCATCGCCAACTTGGTTTGCGGCCCAATTCTCAACACTCTCCTTGTCTATTCTATTGATGGTGCGAGCAATCCTCTTGAACAAAGTGAGGGCTATTTGGCTACCAAATCCCGCTGCGTGGCGGAACATGTATTCGATATCATATACGCCACCCTCAGAGAGTCTCAAATTACCAAGTTCAGGATCGGGCTCTCTGAAATTTGCGATTGGTGGCAGACGGCCAGATGCCAACCCGTACAAACCAGTTGCATCTTCTATCCCTACCCCCATTGGGTGACCAGTGAAACCCTTCGTGTTAGTGATGATGAGTTCGTCAGTAGATGCACCAAAGGTGCTCCGGAGTGATTCAACCTCGGCGGCAGCAGAACCGCCGCGTGGCGGTGTGAATGGTTCGTGTGACATGAAAGTGGAATGCGGTGCTATTGAGTGGCGGTCAATTCCCCAATCATTCTCCATCTTTGTGACGAATTCGTCAAAGGATGCCGCAACATGATTCACATCAAGGCGAGTTGGATGGAATGCAGAGTTACCAATGTGAGCACCTAGAAGTTCGGCGTATGGCACCACACCCCTCTCTAAGGCATGAGAGGACTTCTCGATGACGAAGGCTGCTCCACCCATTCCCATCAACATTCCATTTCTACGTGCATCGAATGGAAGTGCAACCTCCTCGACAACATCACCCATTGCGTGTGCGCCTGCTGCTGTAAAGCCAGTACTGAGCCATTCCATCAAATCGTCACCCGTTGAATCATCACCACTAATGACAATAACGCGTTCGCATCTTCCAGTTGACAACCAATCTTCAGCGATGGCAAAGGCAGCCGGAGTTGAGGCACAAGCGTTGTTAATCGCAGCATTTGGGCCCCTAGCACCAATCCATTGAGCAAATTGTGCATGCCCCATCGTCAGCACTTGAAGTAGGAACCGCCTATCAAAATTACCATTCTCATCAGCACCATTGTTTTGAGCATGGCGCATCGCCATGGCTAATCCTGGCCAGACCGATGCGAACACAATGCCTGTCCGCTCCTTGATAGTCGAGGGAAGATTCCAGCCCCGCACAAGTCGCTTGCCTGCACTACTGACCTGCTCAACGGGAACAAGTGGTAATCCTGCATCCTTCAGCGCTTCCAACCCCGCAGCAAAAGAGAGAGTTGTAGATACATCCATCGCTGCTACAATCTTAGCATCAATCCCATACTGTTCTGCCAAATCGAAATAGCCACCAACTCCAGCGAGTTGGGGGATTGTTTCAAATGAATCGCAGGGGACAAATTCAGCGCTGCCATCTTGGCGTTTGACAATCCGTACGATGTTTTTATCGAGAAGCCTCTGTTTCATCTCTTCAGGAAGTTTGGTGATGAA
>JASMFB010000140.1 GCA_030751995.1 Candidatus Thalassarchaeaceae archaeon | reverse complement strand
ATTCGTCGATATCCATGATGCTTGAATCCAGTTTCAATGTCGGTAAATCCATGGGCTCCCTAGACACCTGTTCTCTAGCCTGATCTAGATGATTGAGGTATAGGTGTGCGTCTCCAATCGTGTGTATGAACTCGCCGACTCCCAACTCACAGACTTGTGCCATCAAATGGGTGAGCAAGGCATACGAAGCGATGTTGAAGGGCACGCCGAGGAATACATCCGCACTACGCTGATAGAGTTGGCATGACAACTTCCCGTCAGCCACATAGAACTGGAAGAAGGCGTGGCAGGGCATCAACGCCATGTCGTCAAGCTCACCAACATTCCAAGCACTGACGAGAATTCTCCGGCTCGAGGGATTGGTCTTGATGAGATCAATCGCCTCTGATATTTGGTCGATGATTCGACCATCTTTGGTTTCCCATTTTCTCCATTGTTTCCCATATACTGGGCCGAGATTGCCTTCTTCATCAGCCCATTCATTCCAGATTCGAACCTTGTTCTCCTGTAAGTAACGGACATTGGTATCCCCTGAAAGGAACCAGAGCAACTCATGGATGATGCTTGGCCAATGCAACTTCTTGGTGGTAACGGCAGGAAATCCTTGACTGAGATCGAATCGCATCTGATGCCCGAAAACCGACTTTGTACCCGTCCCTGTCCTGTCACCGCGTTCCACACCCTCATCGAGGATGCGTCGTAGAAGGTCGAGATATGTCTGCATTGGAACGAGCGCTCCTAATCGCGACGGTTCTTGAAGACTGCCCGCACCCTTTCAGGGTGCGCCGAGGGCAGCAAGAGTCCCAATCACTTGATTGGTAAATTTGCGATACAGTTTGCCCATGGCGGCGCGCCTTTGTTTCTCATTCGATTCAATGATGGTGCGAATGCTTGCCTCATCCTGGGCACCACCCAGCGGGTGAACAATCCACTCGTTCCACGTGATTCCTTTCCCGTAGGTCACATCAACACGCTTTCCGAAGCGGATTATTTTGTCCCCCGGGGCCATGATTTCACGAGAACCCATGATGGCTGCCGTATGTACGGGGGCATCAGGGTGACTGGCGGCCAATCTCGCAACCCCTGTTTTACCTTCAGATAGGAATGGGGCCTCTTTACGGCGCGAACGCGTTCCTTCTGGGAAAATCCCCATCACCAATCCGGCCTCAAGGATATCTGAACCGCGGCTGAGTGCATCTGAAGCTCCAGATTCTCTATGCGTCCTAATCTGACCCGTAGAAGTCATGACAAATGAGGTTAAGAATTTATCAAAATGAGTATCTTTGGCGAGGTAATGAGTTCTCCGACGAGCACCAGCGATTACAGCGAATGGATCGATATGAGATGTGTGATTTGCAGCTAGAATCATCGGGCCCTTGCGGGGGAGTCGATGAACACCCCTGTACCGAATTCGAAATATGGTTCGAACCAATATCGGAATGGTGGAAAGCAAGACAGCGTAGAAGGGTGATTTGGGCAATGGGATGTCCATTCCGGGGATTCGACAGACCTCACGCAGTTCAGCCAGAGTCTTCCCGCTGACACTCGTCATGGGGGTCTGCCGGACAAAACCACTCTTGATGATTGCCTATTCATCCGTGGGTAAGGTCAAGAAATACGGCCCCACGGATGTCTTCCGTGAGAGCCGCCATTTTCATGCTGAGCGTTCTGCTTTTGGCCCTTGCCCTACCTAGCGCTGTTGCTTGGCGCGCCGACGGCTGGTTGACTCAAGAGGTAGTGGGTGGCGAACGACTTGCCCTAGGTGATGAGTTTGGTTGCCACGGCATGCCGGGAAAAGACGTACACGAAGACTCCTCCGTCATTGCAGAATGTAAGGAATATCTCACATCGCAAATTAATGCATCAAAATGGGGCTCTCAACCACTCTCATTCGGTCTGTCTGGATTAGCACTTGATTCTAATCAGCACAATGCAATGCATGATGCAGGATTCCGTATTATTGGGGATTACCTTCCTGCAGACATGAGTTCTTCACTTTGGACAATTGAACGCAGTGGAGGGAGCCTTGAACAGAATGTTGCCTCAATCGCTGAGATTGAACAATCCATCGATGAGAATGGATATGCAAGCCTATACTGGGAAGCCCAGATAGAGGATTTGAATGTACGAAGGGATCGCGGTGTCCTAGAATGGATTGAATCGCAGGATTATTGGTTCACAACTTGGGGTGAATGGTACTCATCTTCCCATTCAGCCACTGAAACAGACCGAACTAACCAATCAATTACGCTGAAGGGAAGTGCAGCTCTGAATGGTGCATGGGATGTTCCTGGTACCACACATCTCTCCCTAGATGGTGGGGAAATCACGAGCATCGAGCGAATAGATGGTGGGCAACTTTCCGTACTGACGGTGTCCGAACATCACCTGAAGACCGGATATCGAATCATGGATAATTCCAGTGCAGTCCTGACAATCGAAGAAGGCGCAATTGTCAGAGTAACATGGCAAGGAGAAGATGTCGAAGTCCAGTTCGGAGAGGGGACATTCAACAATCTCACACCATTCATGGCTGTTGGCCACCATACCACAGACCTGTTTGAGTGGAGTTCGCCATTCCAGCATTCACCTTTGAGATTCACTTGGTTGATTGAGCCACAGCCCGACATCGAACCTTCATGGATTCTGCCCGTGGT
>JASMFB010000013.1 GCA_030751995.1 Candidatus Thalassarchaeaceae archaeon | reverse complement strand
GCCCTCCACCCACACCTTCTCACGATCCAAGCAATTTGCCCGAGATGAAATTCGCTGAAGTTCATGACGATGGAGAACCTGGATTCTTTGGGCGAGTGATTGAATGGATGATGATTCCAGAAGATGATGGAGGTGAAGAAGAATGAGTTACGGAGAACATGATGATCATCACGATCATCATCAACACAGCCACTGGGGCCCTCACGATTGGACACATGGACATGGTGGCGCGCCCCACAATTCATGGGCCCCTCTCATGATGGCCTTTGGAGCGAGTTTCTTCTTACTCGGATTCACCAAGGTCTTCACGCAGACTTGGGATGACGGCGCGGATATCTGGACCTATGCCATCCACTCATCTCAAATCGGGATCCTCATCGCTGGGCTAGCAATATTCTTTGCAGGAATCACTGTTTTCTGGAGACAAGATTGGAGTCACGATGGTTCCTATGAAGCCAAGTCCGAAGGTACGCCCTTCCGAACCATCGACATTCGAAAGGTTGCCCTTTGGATGTTCCTGATGTCTGAGATGATGGTCTTCAGCAGTCTGTTCAGTACCTACTTGCGATACAGAACTGGCTTTGATAATTGTGAAACGCTCTTCGCTTCCGGTGTCTTTACTGAGGGACAATCATGCTGGTTGCCTGCATCCTACTTCATTGCTGAAGGTGGTTACCACCAAGAACACGCACACGCAGCATTGGGCTTCATGCCGGACACACTCATCCCTGGTGCAATCAACACGTTCGCACTGATTATCTCATCATACACCATTGTTCTCGCCCTAAAGACTGCAAAGGATGCAAGTCTCAGTGATGCTGAGCGAAACAGTAAGGTCGGCAAATACCTCTTGACAACACTTGGGCTAGCAACACTCTTCTTGATTTTCAAGATGGTTGAATGGTTTATCGGATTTGAAATTGGTCATGGTGAAGATGCTCTATTCCACTCACCGAGTTTATTGGCCGACGGATTCACTATACATGCTTCCGAGTATACCTATTGCCATGAATGGGATCATCACGGAGGAGCGGACCATGCTGGAGCTTGTGCTGCCGGCTCATCTGCTATTTTCGATATTCGAATGGCGGCCTCAACGTTCTATGTGACTACGGGAACACACGGTGTGCACGTATTGGGTGGAATGGTCGCACTGTTCTACATGGTCATCAAGGCATTCCGAGGTGGGTACACACCACAAAACGCGGTTAGTATCGAATACTTCGGCCTGTATTGGCACTTTGTCGACTTGGTTTGGGTATTGGTCTTCCCCGCATTTTACTTGTATTAACGGAGGCATAAGAATGAGCGAACATGGACATGATGGACACCACACAATCTTGGGATTTGATCGTTACAATTTCAATTTCTGGGTATTGATGATTTTCACGGCGATTGAGGTAGTTGCTGTCGCGCTAACCTTCTCGATGAGAGATGCCGTGAGTATGAATACGGTCGTTTTCATTCTGGTTGTAGTTGGAATTGTCAAGGGTTTTGGCATTGCAGCTATTTTCATGCATCTGCAAGGAGATCCTGACAGTCGTGTTCTGACTGCAACAGCCTTGTTCCCTGTATTCTTCATCGTCGTCATGGTCCTGTTCATCGGTCTGACTCATCCTGGTGCTGCGGATACACTACCGGCATGGTGTCGGCCTGGATTCTACACATGATGTAGCGTGAAACACTTAGACGAGCAGCGCCTCGGACCATCCATTGCGGACGTCGCATAGCCTGGTATCGCGCCGGATTTGAAATCCGGTGGTATTCGCCGCGGGAGTTCAAATCTCTCCGTCCGCGCCAAAACATCCTACTCTTTGAGCAGTTATTGTGATATACTCATTTCAATGACACGGAATCATGCGTGGGATGCCTATTGCACTGGCGATTCTAGTGATTATTTCGTCCATGTCTGGGTGTTTTGGCCATGAGGAAGGAGGTGCACACGATTTTCACGGGATGGAGTACAATCCTGCCCCTCCGGCACCAGACTTCACACTAACTGATCAGAACGGACAGGGTATTTCTCTCACAGATTTTGACAACAAGGTTGTCGTCTTGGCATTCACCTACACGTCCTGTCCCGATGTTTGCCTCGCAATTGAATCCAATCTGAACTATATCGATGGAGAAATGTCTGATGAATCGGATCTTGTCTTTATCTCCATCTCAATAGATCCTGCTCGGGATACACCCTCACACTTGCTTGAATGGACGACTGCTCGCGGATATGATTGGACGCACTTGACCAGTGAGGACCATGCTCACTTGGCACATGTATGGGACAGTTACCATCTGCTCGTCGATACGGATCACATCAACTCAGACCATGAAAATCACTCAGGAATGTCGCATAAAGTCGCAGTTCTCTATCCTGACAATTCAACAGCTCTACTTGACGGCCATCATGATATGCTTCCCGAAGAGAATGCCTCGGGCTGGAATCTGACAAAGACTACGATGGCGATGAATAATGTCACTCTGAATTCATCGGCTCACGAACAATGGGGAAATCAAGTCCATGGAATCAACGGTGTTGATGCTCCGAGTGATGGATCTTGGTGGTGGGCATTGTACTTATGGAATGCAACCAACATGACTTGGGAAGAGAGTCAGGTTGGCATCGATGAAGTCATGATTATGCAGGATACGAATCATATTGCTTGGGCAGCATCCAATGCCAACCTCTCGTTGCTACCTGCACCTAGTGAGGGCATGGACATGGGCGAAGATGGTTCTCATGACCACGACGGGATGGGTAGTGAGGAGGAAATGTACGAAGTCGGCCACAATACTGTTACCTTCATCATTGACAAAGATGGAAACAAGAGAATCGTTTACACGGGTTCAGATTGGTCTACCGTGGACTTCATGGAAGACCTCTCATACCTCCTGCACAACGATTCGGGTTCTGAAGGAACCAGTGACGAACATTCTGAGCATGAGCATTGATTGCAAACGCACCCTTCGGGTGCGAACAGTCTTGAACGTGGGGCGACTTCAACAATTCGTGCGACGCCTTGCCCCTCTGCTAGTTCTTCTTTTCCTGATACCGTCATTTTCGGGCTGTATCGGGGGACCAAGCGTCACTTGGGGGTCCTCGGATGGTGAATATAGCACCAGTTTTAGTTCCGACAGTAGTACCGGATTATCAACACATTCGATTTCTGTGACAAACAAACTGGCCAGTAGTACATCTAGACATCTCGATGCAGACGAACTTGAATTGGAGGGGTGTGAAAATTCAACATATTCAATCTCCGGTTGGTTGGTTCAAACCAAAATTTTCGATCAACCGCAAACAACGAATCATGCCATCACTTCATGGATGGTCATGGAAATGCCGTATGGTGAGGCGCAGGATGTAGAACCAGGGTCAATTTTTGTTTCGGTTGTCAATAGTGAGAAAGATTGGCCATCCCCTAGAACTGCTGAAGGGACCCCAATCATCGATGGAGTTACTGCAGATGGTAAAGCGAATGAATTCCCGCATAGAAAATGGTCCTTGTTGGCCGTTGTTCCTGCGAATGAGAATGTGTTTGATGCGGCATTGCGAATGACAACGAATCAAGCAATCAAACTGAATGGATATCTCGTCCAAACTGAATCGATTAATGAAGACCAAATCAGTGACTGTACAATTGATGCATCCAGTAGTGGTTGGGGCGGCCACTTTGTCGTAACATCGATGAAATATGGCGATGAAAGAATCGTCAACTCTGACGAAGCATACGTCGCCGGCGACATACCTGTCATCGGGAGGGGTCTGTACACGACCATTCTGTTGATCTCGATTGTGGCATCGGGTGCGCTCTACATTTTTTCACGCAACCAAATAATGCTCAATGCAGACACGCAAGCGCAAGCAATGCTCTCAGAGCAACAAATGCGGGCTGGGAAATCAGCTCGGCATGAGGCAGCACGTCACGAAGCACGAATGGCCGCTACGGCGAAAGCCAAAGAATCGGAATACACAGGGAAACCAACCAAGAAATCTGTAGCAGCGCCGAAATTCGATATCCATGCTGCACTTGCTGAAGATTCGCCTGGCTCAGACACGGGGCATTACGTCGCAGGAAGTTCAGTCACATCCACCGAAGAAGCAGAGGTGATGGAGGGAATGATTTCTGAAATGCAAGAAGAACAGGCATTTGAGCAAGAATTGCAGGAGAAGGGGCTTCGGAACATTATCGGGGATATGCCCAGGGGTGTTGGAAGTGGTAAGCGAAGAAGTATTGCCACCAAACCACACACTTCACGACTGGCGTCTGGAACACCAGAACCTGAGCCGGAACCTGAGCCGGAACCCACGAAGAAACCCGCTAGGCGAACCCGCAAAACACGCTCGTCCGAACCAGAACCTGAACCTGTTGAAGAGGAAGTAGAAGAGGAAGTGCCAACAAGACAGAAGGTCGACTCTGAGGTCAACGATGAAGGCGATTTCAGCGATTTCTCACTGTGATTATTCGTTAGGTATCGACTGTCCGCCCCGAACTGTCAATTGATCAGGAACATACTGAATGATGGCAGGGGTCATCAAACAAGGTTCCCCATCGACCTGGACCCACATTGGTGGATCATGGGGTACATTGCTAGGTTGATTGTTCTCGTCGATGTTGCGCAGTTCCAATCGCTTTCCGGGATTGTGGGTGATGCTCCACTTCCCAACATGTGTTCCTTTCTTTAGAGGTCCCATAATTCGAAGCATTTGAGATTTTGATAGACCGGTGGCCAGAATGATGGACATTGAATCCTGAGTAACACACATGCCCGGAGCGATGCGATATCCTCCGCCGAAAGTTTGAGTCATGATTGTGGTGAAAAGTCCACTCATGTCCGTTCGCCCCATCTCAACATCATCGACTTTTAACCACCCATCTTGTTTCTTCCAACCAAATATGCTCTTGATTCCCAGATATGTGTACTTCATCGTTCCACGGATGTGCTTTCCCTGGCCGAGGGTCTTTCGACGAGATACATCGCTGGTAGTCCCCCCATCCGATTCAAGGAAGGCCCAACGTCGGACCATACAATCCTCATCTGCATCTCCATCCCATTCTGTGGGAGCAGGTGAAGGGTAGTGGGGCAAAGCAGGAGCAGGGGCGCCATCGATTCGCATTGCACCGACACGGCGATCAACACCGGACTTCAGCAAAGATACTGCCTCCTTTGTATTGCGTAGCGGAATCCCATGTGCGCGTGCGTAATCATTGCCACTCCCCATAGGAATTATTCCGAGAGTAATCGATGAACCACGCAATCCACTGGCCACCTCATTCATAGTTCCATCACCACCGACGGCAACGACGAGATCGAGATCTTCTCGATTGCGGAAACTGTAGGCGATTTCTGAAGCGTGTCCTGTTCGCTCAGTCCAAGTGACCTCGCAGTCCAATCCTTCTTCCTCAATCTGTTTGGCGATTGTTGGCCAACGCTTCAGAACGGTGCCATCTCGGCCAGCCGGATTCACGATACATGCAATACGAACCATGTATGGCGCAGGCCGGCATCCAATCATGAGTCTTCCCCGACATCACCTAGAAATTAAGAGACCGAAAAGAACGGGTATCTTTCACCCTTCGGAGTGGCATGGACAGTGCTTGGTCTGAGTTCGATATCGCCTGCATGAGGCGTGCGATTGAGCTTGCCGAACACGGACGTGGACAAGTTGCTCCAAATCCCCCAGTCGGATGTGTTCTGGTAAGGGGTGGGAAAATCATCGCTGAGGGTTGGCATAATCATCTCGGTGATTTACATGCTGAGCAAGCTGCGATTGCAGATGCCGAAACGCAAAGTGTGGCCACAGAAGGTTGTACGGCCTACGTTACGTTGGAGCCCTGTAACCACTTTGGGCGGACGCCTCCTTGCACCCAAGCGTTGCTCTGGGCAGGTGTCGGCGAAGTCATCGTCGCGACAAGAGATCCGAATCCAACCGTGCGAGGTGAAGGAATCCAAGTTCTACTGGATGCGGGAATAATAGTTCGGGAAGGGTTACTCTGTAACGAAGCGCAGACCCAAATGCAGGCGTTCATGCATTGGTGTGAATATAGACGACCGTTGGTCACACTCAAGGCAGCAATGGATGCAAACGGTGTAGTGGATGGCGATGTACCAGGACGATTCACCTCCGAAGAAAGTCTGGATGCAGCGCATCGATTGAGACGACAATGTGATGCCATTTTGGTAGGTGTGAATACAATCATTCGTGACAATCCTTCCCTCAACATTCGACGTGTGCCACTTGGGAAAAGGGCGCAACCAGTGCGCATCGTTCTTGATCGGACACTGCGGATTCCGTTGGATGCGGCAGTAATGACCGATGGTCAAGAAACTGTTTTGGTTCACATTCAACAGGATTTGGTAGGAGTTGCTTTGCCTGCTGGAGACGGAGGTGCAGACCTAAACGCTCTACTGGATCACCTAGGCGATAGAGGAATACAAGAATTACTTGTCGAAGGTGGGCCTATTGTGTGGAAGCATTTCCTCGATGAACAACTCGTGGATCGAGCAATTATTATCCAATCTGCAACCGAATTGGGAGAAGGGCCACAAAGTGGACTCGATGAAAATATCCTCATAGACGCAGGATTAGAAATCATTGAAAATCTAAATTGGGACAGTGATTTAGTCACCCTATGGAGTCGGCCAGATTTGTCTTGGCCAACTCATGATTGGCCCTGAAGTTCAGAATCCAATCGCTTCAACATCATCAACAATGCCGGAGGAATCTCTGGGAATTCCTCCCGATATGGACAAAGAGAATCGAGAAAGGCCTCATCTTCCTCGTTCAAAATCAAGGGATAAGTGCGGCAACCAATCGGGCGATTCTCATAGATTGAACAGAGGCCGGGTGCTTGAGGGTCAGCTGATTCAGTATCAAGAAAAACACAAGCCTCAGTTACTGAATTGTTCAGAAGGATTCGGATACCTGATTCTTCTTTGCTAAATTGATCGGGGTGCTGACCCGTTGTTGTTGCCACTCGAAGGACGTCGCTTGGAGAAAGGGGCATCTCCGTTTTTCGACAGCAGAAACTACAGCCTTTTTCGAGGCAAGGGGTGGTCGACCAAGCGCCCATTGTGACTCCCCCAACCTTCCGACGATTTGAAGGAGGAGGTGTGACCCCAGTGATAACGGGCGGTTAGGGTAGTCTGGATATCCTGACGGGCTTCGGACCCGTCGACGCGGGTTCGAATCCTGCACCGCCCACTCTGATTAGGACCTAATTGCATGAATGAGCATTCTTGCAAGGCTACGATGAACACGGATGGGTGTTGTTGAAACAATTTTCCAGCCCGATTCAGAAAAGGCATCAGAAATTTCTGCCCATGATTTTCCGAAGGAATGGCCCTCATCGATTGGGCCAGATAACGCATCTGGGGGCCATGGAATCAATGTAACGAGATTTGCTTGATTGTTGGCCACGGAACTGCACGAAGAAAGTGCGCCACATAGTAATTCAAAACCATCGGCAGATTTCCATGCATTTCTCCCATATGGTGGATCAAAGGCGAAGCCGTCGAAGGTTTCATCCCAAATTTCCGACAACTCGACTGCGGAACCATTTCGAATTTCAAAATCTCCTTTTCCACCTCTTGCCTGAGCCCAAGCAGCATTTTCACGGGTTCCTGTGACCATTGGCCATGCAAGATCACTCCCACAACAATCCAGACCACATAGAACACCCTCAACAATGAGTCCTCCAGTTCCACAAAATGGATCGAGAATACGACCACCTTCTGGACAAGCAAGATTGACCATGGTGCGGGCAAGTTTGGGGTCCAAACTGATTGGTTTGAAAAATGGACGATTTGGTGCTGTTCTCTTTGCCCAATCATCACCATCATGAATGGTCATGCCCCAAGCAACTACTGGTTCAGCATCAAATTCATGTGGATGAATCGAACGATTTGATGGAGCGAGCAGGTGAATGCGGAGTGTGATATCTGGATTGGTCAAATCAATTTTCCTTCCAGCTTCAACCAGTTTTCCACCAATTTCACCGGCAATCTCCCGGCTTGACCAGCCCTCAATCTTCTCTCCTGTTCGACTTGATTTCACGGCGACGGATCCACTGAGATTCAAAGCAAGAAATGCCTCAGAAATGGTTTCAATTGCATTCTCGACTGGAACGATATCTCCTGGACTCAACACTTCGGAGATTAAACTGGAACGTGAGATTAATCGCAGTACATCGGATGCGCTACAGACCAGAGCATGAGCATGGACGAACTCAAAGGATTCAAGCAACTGAGTGGCTTCTTGTCGAAATAAACCCGGGTGCCAACCCGCTCCAATTACCACTGAATTTGTCATGTTTGGAAGCCTTCTCTTACGCGCGCGTCTGTGCTGCTACGCAGCACACACCTCGCCTTAATCCTATAACGGTCCCACTTCTCCCCTCGGACCATGCGCGAGGGGGGGAGAGCAGCACTGGTCTTGTTCGCCGTGCTGTTATTTGCGAGTTTGGTGGCGACCATTCCAACAAGCGCACAAGAACCCGGTGCTGGTGTGATGCAATCGGAAGATGCGCGAAATCTCACATACGAACAAAATACGATGTATCTCTACGGTCAATCAGATGAAGAACGTCAAGAAACATGGCCGATGTGGACGCATTCCGCAACATCTGATGTTGAATCTGATGATACGGTTGGAGAAGGAAATTTAGGTGGAGCAAACAATGGAGGAGGAACAAGGGAATTCGTTTGGGATGGTTCAAACCCCCCATCTGAACCAGTTCCAATCGATACATCTGTTCCAATTACAGGCGCAATCAAATTACAAATAATTTGTAATTGGGAACAAAATCAATGCACAAAACAAGTTACAATCGTTCTTCGCTTAGGGAGCAAGGATATTGCGCAAGTCGCCATAGACACACCAGATGAAGATGATTACTACTATTTTGAATTCTATCATCAAATAGAAGAAGTGCCAGCAGGAGAAACCTTTGGAATTCGCCTTTCATTCCAAAAACCTGGTCAACCTGGAGACGGTTACAATCTAGATTTGGGACGGGATAATTCTTGGATGGAAATTCCTGTTCTTGAACCGTATCGGGAGACTATTCCGGGCTTGGATAACCCGGATGGTTATGTCTCACCCTATTCAGAAGCCAGTGGCTTCAAAGTAACTGACACCAATTCGACGTCATTGATCGGTCTCATTTTTTGGGGTTTGTTGGGCATTGGTGTTTTCATTGGAGGATTTATGTTCCTACCACCCATTCCCTTCAAGGAACTCACAATTCTATTCACTGGACTTGGAATATTGGTGTCTATGTTGATTGCTCCAATAGTAGCCGGTCCCTTGGCGACAGGTATGGCTGCGAATCCTGATGATCCTGATGTCTGGACCGCGGAAGAAATTGCTCAATTGGAAGAACGCGATGGAACATTTCTAGGGGATGAAATGGTAGAGGGGTACACCTTCACGTTCTATGCCGAATATGATAACGTGTACACCACAAAGGATGGTGCAGAAACGATCACTGGGCTTGGACATGAACAATATGGAGCTATTCTCGGTGACCCCGATATCAGTCAAAGAGGAAGAGAATATGTACAATTGTTCTTCTCTTTGTTCCATATGGATTTGACATCGGGTCAAGCCATTTCTGCCGAGATTACAATTGTCAATGTGACTGTCGATGGAAAAACCGTATACTTGCCACAACACATTGATCATCCAAACTCACTCCAAGAGGTGACTATCGATGGAGATACGAGTTTTAGGTTCGCTATCCCACATGATCTCTGTACCATATATGGTGAAGATTCGACATGGGGTAAATTCGCACACATTTCCACAGTTCTCGGGATTCTTCTGGGTGGTATCGGATTCTGGATGGCATTCAAAGGTGGGACGTCGGATGAAGATGACGAAGACTTTGAAGAGGACGAAGAGTGGGACGAAGAGGATGTACTCGACGAACTTGAAGACATTTGAGGCGGCTTGAATGGGCTGCAATCTAAGGGACCTCGCTTCGCCTTCAGCCATCGAGATGACTGACCTTGCAGGTGAACGAATTGCGGTTGATGCATTTCTAACCGCTTACCAATTCATCACCAGCCTACGCGCGCGCGGGGACGGAAAAGATGGGACGTATCTGCGCGATAGCAGCGGGCGCCCAGTCTCTCACCTGATGGGGTTTCTAGATCGGAGTTCTGCGCTTGTGGGGGCTGGAATCGATCCCGTATTCGTTTTCGATGGGCGACCTCATGAACTCAAGTTTGAGACATTAGCGGGGCGCAAAGAACGTCGCGAGGATGCGAGAGAGAAGTGGGAAGCTGCGGTTGAGGCTGAGGATTGGAAGGCAGCAGACAAACTCGGTGCGCAAGTTGTCTCCTATACTCCCGAAATGGTGCAAGAAACCAAACAATTGCTCGATTATCTGGGCATCGCTTGGATTGAAGCGCCCATGGAAGCTGAAGGTGCGGCCAGTGTCTGGTGTCGCAATGGACAGGTGTCCGGGGTAGCCAGTCAAGATTGGGATGTTCTGCTGTATGGAGGGTCGGTGATGATTAGAAATCTAACCAGTCATGGAACGCGAAAGTTTGGTCGCATGGTTACTGCCGAGAGGATTGTACTCAATGAACTCCTTGAGAACCATGGCATCACTCATGAGCAATTGGTCGATCTTGGCATTATGGTGGGCACTGATTTCCACCCAGGTATTCGTGGAATTGGACCCAAAACTGGACTGAAATTAATCAAGGAACATGGGACGATTGAGGCGGTTTGCGAAGCCAAGGAGAAGGAGATTCCTGAGAGATTGGACGAGATTCGAGAATTGTTCCTGAATCATCCTATTCAGGGTGATTTGCCCCCCTCTGGTATGGTTGATGAAGAAGAACTCAGGCGTTTTCTCATTGATGAGCGTGAATTCAGTGAGCGGCGAATTACTCGGGCTCTGGACCGTATGAAAGCGGGTGGGCGATTGCGGCAGAAGGGGCAATCGACACTTTTTGACTTCTAAATCAGCGGTGCAATCATAGCCACTTGTGTCTGGAACAGACACAATGGAAGAAGGGGTTGTAGATTCCGAACCTGATTCGTTCTTCCAACGACCCCAGTTCTGGAAGGGATTATTCATACTCGCAATCATTCTGAATCTCATTGCCATATTCACTAGTGAGTTGGGCCTTGATGCTCATGTGGAGGGCGCCTATGTAGAGACAGAAAATGGTTGGGCTCTGGATTGGGGGGACGTAAGAACAGATGATCCGTTGGCCTCAGATCCTTCAAATGCACGAGAAGTTCCAACGAGCAGTGTTACACCTGGAACGATGATGTCGTTCGCGTTATTGGGCATGATTATCGCAATCATCGTCGCCGTTAGGATGAATTTTAGTCGTGAAACCATCACTGTATTGATGCTGAATCCAGCTCTCATCTTTTCGATTGGCAGAGGTTATTCGGAATACGGTTATCTTGCTATGATTGGGATTGCATGGGCTCTCTGGAGAATGTCAAGAAATTACGAAACCGAACGGGGGATTGTTGCCCGTGTAACTGCGATTGTGCTTGCATCGATGCTCATTTTGCTCGTGTTGGTTCTCAAATGGAAAATTGAGCCTCTATCACTGTTCATTCCATTGCTCGGATTGACCGTGGTGGGCATCCTCATCGATCGTGTACCAGATGATTGGTTTAATCCACAAAGGGTGATGTGTGCTGGATTCGGATTCGGACTGTTTAGTGTCGTCGTAATGGGTGTGTTAGGATATGGTTCATTCTCGATTGTGACAACTGAGCCGATCCGCTTCATTCAAGCATTACCCATTTCGATATTCGGCGTCATCATCGTCTATGGGATGGTCGGAATGGTTCTGTGGCCATTCGCAAGAGAAACCTGGTGTAAAATGGCTGAGAATGATGATCGAGTGACTGGGGAACTATCACTATTCATTGGAATGATGGCTGGCGCCATCGTGGCCTACGTGGCATGCCTATGGACCTACGAATCGATTCTCTGGGATTCTGAGTGGCCATTGCACATGTGGACAATGGGCAATAATGGACGATACATCACAATCTTGGCCATTCCATCTTATCTCTTGGTCAAACGAGTCAATGGTCAGCTCAATTGGATTGAGCGGAAAGCAATCATTGGTGTATTGGTGATTCTGCCAATCTCTCTAGCTGCGGGTCTTCACGGTCAGACATACTGGACCGATGATGCAGCCGAAGTGTTGTCAAACAACATGGCGGATGGTGAGGATTTCGTGTTTGTTCACGATGCAACATTGGGAATGCATTACCTCTACACTTTTCACACTCATATCGATGATGTGGTTGAACGAGACATCACTGGACATTGGCGTGCCCCTGATTCGGGGTGGGAAGAGGAATTGTTCGCAGACACACCAATGGAAAATCGTGGAAATCTGTCCACGGTTGAGTGGGTCATACTAGCGCCAGGAATTGAATGGGAAGGAGTTCCTGAAGGGTGGCACCAGACAAGTGGGTATGCTGATTTCATGAATGGTGGTGGTGAATGGGTGGTTTGGACCACTCATAGTGAACTCGTCGAAACGTGAGAGGCCCCTGCCCTGGCCAAAGCCAGAACAGGGGCACTCAAATTGAATGTCTCAAGCGTTCTTGTCGGCCTGAACTTGCTTACGCACATCTTGTGCTGAGTTCTTTGTGGCCTGCATTGCCTTTCGAACACGGGTGCCCGCGGCAGAGTTGCCGCGGTCGTGCTTTGCAGCATCGCCCAGTGCTTCATTCAACGTGTCAATCATTCCTTGTACCATAGCCTCTACAGACATAGGGCTCGCCCTCTGAAGACCGCTCTTAATCATTCACTATCGGGCTTCGGCTATTGTACGACAAAAACCCTGTTTCTAGGTTGGAATGGGACTTGCCGAATGTGACTAGGTCTAGCCCCATTGTACGCCGAGCGCCGCGGGGCGCGAATCCTGAAAGTCGGATCAGGATGTTCGAACAAACGAACTGTCGGCCTGCATGGTCCAAGCAGTTCCATCTGGTGCCAGATAGACGGTCTCACCCACATGGCCTGTCACATATTGACCGCCGGGTGTGAGGTGGGAGTAATCGGGTACTGATTGTGCGACGGGCGCTGCTGTTGCAGCCATGGCCACAGGTGGTGCTGCGGCTGGAGCGTCAAAGGATGGTTGTGCACTAGCCCAATCAACCTGCTCTTCACGGCCACCACGGAGTAACATGCTGCCAAGAATTCCCGCAACCAACATCAGAACGACGAGGCCAACGAGTGCGAAGATGACAGTTGTACTCATGCCACCCTCGGATGAGGTTTCATCACCAGCCCCAGTCTGCTCGTTGTCTGTACCATCATCTGTTTCTTCAGTTGGATCTTCAGTACCTGGTTCCGGTGTAGCTAGATAGGAAATCCAATCGGATTCGTAATCAAATCCATCGGTGCCAACTGCTGTAACCTGAATTTTCACTTCATCGAAATTGGCCAATCCATTTCCTGAACTGGGAACTGCTGAGAATGTCTGTCCTGTTTGGAATGTTGTTGAATCAACCGATTCTAGGCCCTGCTCATAGCAAATACCGCTCTGAGTATTGCAAATCTGCCACTCAGCCACAATGTCCGTCAATCCGGTAGCACTGAGTTGAACGAGGAATATTGTTGGATTCTTGCTGTAATACATGTCTGTCACTGCGATGTCGATATCACCCGTGCTGCCATCTGTACTCCATACCAACTGGATGCTATCGACGACGGTGACGAGCAGGAGGGTTTCACTACTGTCACCATGGGAGTCCTCTGCAGACAACAGGATGTTGTACTGGCCGGCAGTGCTGTAGGTCGCTGTGAGCATTCCTGAAATTGGATTGTATTGGACTGTTCCATCGCTTGAAGTGACAGAAGCCCAAATCTCTGCATCGTCATCATCGATATCCGTTAGACGAGAAGAAAGATCCAACTCAAGGGTGTCATCAACCTGGACCATGAGACTGCCCAAGTCTGTTGCATCAAAGCGTGGTGCATCGTTGACATTTTGCACGTGCACATGAACAGGGGTCTCACTTAGTTGGCCATCCATATCAGTTGCACGCACTGTGATGACAACGCTACCAAAGGCATCGTCATCGGTTGCACTTGCCATCAAGGTGTTGCCGTAAATTTCGGCTGTGAGGACATCTGCAGGCTCTACAGATACAATGGCCAATGTGAGATCCATTACGCTCGATGGGTTGCCATTCGAATCCGTGTCTGTCAAGTACTGAGCGAGACTCAATTGTGTACTGGCACCTTCATCGTAAGATTGTGCCGGGATACTCGACCAGCGGGGTTGACCGTTCTCAATTACGCTGAACAAGAGAGTTCCAGTGTTGGTGTCCTCTCCATCGTTGATTGAGATACCCAAGCCCTGAGGTTGTGGATTGCCCATGCTGTCCCACTGCATCGTCTGGAAGTTGACTTCAATCTCACCTGCGGACGCATGCCATGCAATGAACGATGGGTCGCTGCTAGTGATGATTAAATTGGTCAGGTCAGTTTCTGCATCGCAGACCAAACCAGCGAGAGATACGCGCTCATTGGTCTCGACCTTCACCGTAGGAAGACCGGGGAAAGATGGGCATGTACTCGGAGCGTTCTCGGGTTGACTCGGGTCGACCACGATGGGTATGCCGTTCATCAGACTGAAGGCATTGGAAGCCACCTTCCACTCCCCAACTTGGCCTCGAGCATCTGTGAAGCGCGCTCGGACGTCGTAATCACCGCTACTCGCAGAGTTCACTGGGTCGACTGTGAATCTCCAGTGCTCATTCTGCGAACCTGGAGCAGTTAGACTGCTTGGAGCGTTGACCCAATCGGCACTCCATGTGTTGGAACCTGCTTGAGATGTCTCAAATTCTGGAGTCATGGTAGCCAATGTATCGACGACGTCGCGTGGGTTTCCGGTGACTTCAAAGTCCAATGTGGAGCCGCGTGCAATCTGAATTTGGCCATCTGCACTCGGCTGATCGGCTTGTGGAGTGAAATCGTGATCGGCGTAATTCATCATGATATTGTTCCCACCGTTGCCATCGTCTGTTAGGCCGGTGACTTTGGCTTGGAATCCAGTCAAGCCATATGCTGTGGTCTGGATGCCAGAGGTGTCGTAGGTCGAACTGAATGTCTGAGTGTTGGATGAACCAGCTGCATTGGACAGTGTGTTCAGAGATGTGCTGTCGAAGCACTGACTGTTATCACACAGTTCAATCGTGCCGCCATCTGAATAGGTGTCAGCACCTGCATTGCGAACAGTAACTGTCAGATCGAGAGTGTCTCCTGTCATGAAGCCCGGTCCACCATCTTGATTGTTGATGGTAAAACTCTGAACTGCGATGTCAATCGGTGGCTGCATGGTGCCGTCAGCGGCTGCATAAACATCCTCATTGAAGCTGCTGGTACTCCAACCACTGAAGAGTGCTGCGACCACATTCATGTTGCCTGCGCCACCGTTAACGAGGTTGTTCGGAACAGTCCAAGACTTGGACGCTGAACCGGATGAAAGAGAAATCGTCTCAAATCCTGTGCCGCCACCAACGTTTCCGCTGTTGCTCGCATAACCACCGTTGTTCAACAGCCATGCTTCCCAGCAGTTGTGTCCCTTGGTGCCGTCTGAATAAACGTGAGAGTTGCAGACCTTCTCCGTAACTGCCGCATACAGTTTAATCGATGAAGCGGCTGTTCCTGTACCAATGTAAGAAGCCGTAACGGTGACATCTGATGTACCGTCACCATTGTCGCTCTGTCCAACGTTCACAACGTAATCGGCTGAGGTGGAATGCATATTTCCTCCCGAGGAAATATACTGATCCCAGCAGGTGTTCGACCCACAGCCTGTGTTGAGGGTTGCGTCACCAAAGGAGGTCTTTGGTGCGCCACCAGTTTCCTGCAAATGAGATACGCCCATAATCGGAGCAATGTTACCCGATTCTGCATCAGCTGTGTTTCCATACGATGCACTGTGGTATGAGATATACACATATCGGTCAGGCAGTGCCTGCTTTGCTGCATGGTGCCCAGGGCTTCCATACTGGTAACAGAATCCACAGTTGTCCGAAGTAATGTACTGTGCAAACACGGTATGTCCGGGATCCGTAGGTGCCAGTAGAGGCTCTACGAGCTCCAGCAATTCAGGGGTTTCATTTTCTTCTTCGCTGAAATCCAAAACACCATTCATCGTTACCAAAATCATGATGGTTGCAGTCAGCAGAGTATTCACATAGCGTGCGCTCATATTTCCTCCTGTAAGGAGGACGCTATAAAAACACCCATCTGCGGACATTTGTGGGTTTTTTTATGAAAATATGGTGTTCATCGGAGGACTGCGGCGCGATGTTGACAAATTTACAAACGCCTAAATGCAACTGCACTGCCCGAAGGGCAACAACAGAGACCTGTAGTGTGGGGAATGCGAATGTCTGATGTGAAATATCCAGGAATCCCTGCGACTACAGATGGCGCTGGGCACATCGTTCACATCGAGACGAACATTACTGAAGGTTCGTGCGCTTATCCCATAACCTCCTCAACAACGATGGGTGTTGGTTATGGACAGGCCGTAGCCAATGGAAAAGAGAATCTGTGGGGTACACGACTAATCTTCCTTGAGCCTGAATCTGAACACTCAAGCGCATCAGCGGCTGAGGGTTATGCTCTGGCTGGTGGTCGGGTAACAAATTTCACCTCGGGACAGGGCCTCATTTTGATGAAAGAGGTTCTCTATGTCATCAGTGGGAAGCGGCTTCCAATCGTCTTCCATATCGGTGCTCGTGCAATGACCAGTCAATCCCTCAATGTCCACGCTGGACACGATGACATCATGGGTGTTTCAGATGTTGGTTGGGGGATTGTTTTCGCCCGCAATGCTCAGGAAGCTGGTGATTTAGCATTAATCTCCCGTAGAACTGCAGAAAATTCAGACACTCCGTTCTTCAATGTACAAGATGGGTTCTTGACCACTCATACCATCGAGAATGTGCGGCTTTGCGAACCTGAACTAATGAAAGAGTTCGTCGGTGACCCTTCAGATAAACTTCGCAATTTGATGGATCCATACCATCCAGTGATGACGGGTGTTGTTCAGAATCAAGATGCGTACATGAAGGGTAAAATCGCGCAGCGTCATTTCACGGACACCGTCAAACCATCACTCATGGCTGCGATGGAAGATTTCACAGAACTAACTGGGCGTCGATATAGTCTCATTGACTGTTACAATATGGAAGATGCTGACACTGCCATCATTGGCATTGGTTCGATGTTTGAAACGGCAACAACCGTTGTTGACAAGTTACGGGCGAATGGGCGCAAGGTTGGTTGTGTTCACATTACTTGCTTCCGACCTTTCCCTGGAGCCGAAATTGCCGCTGCGATTGCGGGGTGCAAATCGGTTGCTATTCTGGAAAGAATGGATGACCCCATGGCACAGTCAAATCCCCTTACCACCGAAATTAAAGCATCTCTTGCAGACGCAATTCAAGGTCGCCCTGGATATCCAGAATTGGATTGCATTCCTCGAATCCACACCGGTTCCTATGGCCTTGGAAGTCGTGACGTCACTAGTGGCGACATAGCCGCAGTATACGACCTTCTGGAATCAGATGCTGAGCCGCGATACTTCTCTCTCGGAATCAATCACCCCACCGCCTTGGAACCAGCCCCTGACCTCGATGGTCGACCTGATGGTGCCTTCAGCATGCGGGGGCACAGTGTAGGTGGATTCGGCAGCGTGACTACGAACAAAATCATTGCAACCGTCTCCGCGGATCTCTTCGGAAAAACGGTTCAGGCATACCCGAAATATGGTTCTGAGAAAAAGGGTTTGCCAACCAATTTCTATCTCACCATCGCTGATGAGCGGATTCGAATTCATCACGAACTCGATATTCTAGATTTCATCGCTGTTCAGGATAAGAATGCCTTCAACACAGGAAATCCCCTCACCGGAGTTCGTGATAGAGGTACGGTCTTCCTTCAAACGAATGCCGATTCGGATGAGGAGGTCTGGAACAATTTGCCCGACTGGGCTAAGCAGGAGATTCAATCCCGTGGCATTAGAATTCTGTGGATTGATACCGCTAAGATTGCGCGAGAAGTTAGCAGTAGTGAGGATCTCGTTGTACGCATGCAGGGCATCGTTCTTCTCGGCGTCTTCCTTCGAAGTACGCCGTTCGCAGAGAATACATCAGAAGAGAAACTGTACAGTTCAATTGAGAAGAGTCTGCGCAAATACTTCGGTCGACGAGGCGAGCAAGTTGTGCAGGATAATCTCACATGCGTCAAGCGTGGTTACACCGAAGTAAATGAGATTCAACCAGAGGCGATTGCTAAGATGGAGGTGGACGCTTGACAACAGGGAAGCGTGCACGACGCAAAACCG
This sequence comes from Candidatus Thalassarchaeaceae archaeon, assembly GCA_030751995.1. Taxonomy (GTDB): domain Archaea; phylum Thermoplasmatota; class Poseidoniia; order Poseidoniales; family Thalassarchaeaceae; genus MGIIb-P. The sequence continues at coordinate 7,570 of JASMFB010000013.1, read as the reverse complement.
CTCATGATGAAGATTTCTTCAGTGTTGAAGATTTTGAGCAGCGAATCATCGGAGCGTACAACGCTGGACATGCACCATCCAGCCTGCCTGCTGATCCTGCTCATGGTCGTTCAATCATCTCCGCAGGCAGCGGTGTTTACCGAGATTTCTCCTATATCGCAGATGAAATTCCTGAATTCGTTGCAGAAGCATGCGTTGGATGCATGGATTGCGTTACCATGTGTCCAGATACAGCAATTCTCGGCAAGGTTGTCTCAGAAGAAACTCTCCAAGGTGGACTTGATGGACTATCCGAACAGGACGCTGGGGAAATGGAGGGGCTATGGCCTCGCGTGAAGAAGTACTGGGGCAATCGGCAGAAGAAAGATCTCGAACCTGGGCGCTTCGGCATCTTCATCGATCCAAGCAAATGCAAAGGTTGTGCCGAGTGCGTAGATGTCTGTGGTGACAAGAATGCACTTGCAATGGTCTCGAAAGAGAAGATTGGAATGGATGAGCATCGGCGATTATGGGACTTCTTCCAGAGCATGGGTGACACTGATCCCAAATTCATCAATGAGAAATCTGTCATGGACATGATGCTTGTTGACAAGAGTCTGCTCTACGTCGGTGGCGCGGGTTCCTGCGCTGGTTGTGGAGAGGCAACCGCGCTTCGGATGCTTTCCGCTGTTCTGGGTTACGATCACGGGGCTGACAATGTAGGTGTCGTCAACTCAACGGGCTGTTCAACTGTTTATGGCAGTACGTTCCCTTACAATCCATGGAGTGTGCCGTGGACCAATTCTCTGTTTGAGAATGGACCTACAGATGCAATGGGTGTACGCGCGCGGTGGGAACAGATTGGTTGGGAAGACAAACGACTCTGGGTGATTGGTGGAGACGGAGCGATGTACGACATTGGATTTGGTGCCTTGTCCCGGATGTTCGCTTCGGGAATGGACATCAAGGTCCTAGTGTTGGACACACAAGTCTACTCAAACACGGGTGGACAGACGTCGACTGCTACATTCACAGGACAGGATGCTAAATTCTATGCCCATGGAACAGCCATTTCGGGGAAGCAAGAATTCCGCAAGGAGCTTGGCGCAATTGCAGCCATGCACCCCAACGTGTATGTTGCACAAACAGTCACCAGTTTACCAAATCACTTCTACCGCGCCATTCGAGAAGCGAATGCACATCCAGGGCCCGCTGTAGTTTCTGTGTATACGACTTGTCAGCCCGAACATGGCGTCGCTGATCATGTTTCATTCAAGCAAGCCGCTCTTGCCTTGCGTACACGCGCTTGGCCAATCTTCGTTTACGATCCAAAGAAAGGTCCTCGATTCCAAGATAGGTGGGATCTCAAGGGCAACCCAAGTCCCCGAAAGGATTGGCATCAGATGAAGGATGAGACTGGAGAGAGGAAGGAGGTTCGGTTCAGAGACTTCGCTCGTTCCGAAGGGCGATTCAGAAAACAATTCGATAAGGATGGAAATCCATCAGAAACCCTTCTGATGGCTGAAGAGGATCGATTGGGCTTCTGGAATCGACTCCAAGACATGGCGGGAATTGAGCGAAAGATTGCCGGTGAAGAGTAATCATTGACGTACAGCCAATGGAGGCTGCCAATGTCCAGAATTTCTCCCATGATCTAGAAGATGCCAGTACAATGCTAGAGCATTCTCGACTTCTGGTTCTCCTGTTATTGAATGTGAATTCCTCCGCCACGCTCTTCGGGCGAATACCGAGAAAGGGAACAGGCTCAGAGCAGGCCCACATGCCGGTCCAAATCGAGTGGTCAACCATGGACGTTCGATGAGGCCGCATTGTTCCATTGATTGCTGCACTACTGACCAATCGCCACCCATTTTCCTGTTGACCCAACGTGAGGGGTTCACTGAAGAATCCAAACGGAAACCTGCCCCTGCCAACGGCCCAGCCATCCAAGGTGCGACATAACCACCGGGCGCCCTGAACCATGGACGCCAGGAGGATTTGGCGTAGGCCGAGATTCGATCTCTGGATTCAATCAACATCTCCGAAAATCCAGCCGCATCTTCGGGCCATGCTGACCAACAACGATGGCCCCATCCGTGACAAGCGATGAGGATGTTTGGCATGGCCGACAAGATATCCATTCGTTTGGTGAATTCGGAACAATCCAACTGTTCAGCAATTAGAAAGATAGTGACTTGTGGTCCGTCTTCAACCCATTCGATGAATCGATCTGTGGCGTTCAGTAATCGTGGTGATGCGCGGTAGCCTTCAGTGCGCCATGTTGGCATAGAATTGGAGGAACGATGAGGGTGGCCCCTATGGGCTGGAAGATGAATTTCGTCGTCAGTATCGACACTCAACCATGCCATCATTATGAATCCTCCAACGGTAGTCTAGGGATGACCCAACAGTCGTGCATCACCATCTGACCAGCAACTTCGACCTCGACCTTGGCATCCAACGGATGACCGCGCCATCTCTGTATTGCAGATTCAGCGGTGCGGACACCAGCATGATTGGCGGGATTGACTCCCATCTCAACCGATGTCAAACCACCACGGCCAATCCAATTGAGGACTGCGTCAATCGATTGGCTGGCAATGCCTTTTCGTTGACAACTGGGCCGGACCCAATAACCGAGGTTCCAATGCCCTACAATCAAATGAGGAGTATAATCGAGTGCGATTAGGCCTGCAATCGCTCCAGAGAATTCGAGGATCCAATGATATGATAATCCCCCAGCACCGTATTTCTGAACATCTTGGAGATATTCTTCAACTTGAGAAGGAATCGGTTCATCTAACTCCAGCCAGGGCATCGCTTGGTAAATTTCGTCGCCACTCTCATCCATGGCTTCTATAATGTCGGAATGATAAGTTGGACCTGCGGGTAGTAATCGCAAATTCATGTCGCACTCGATTGGAGTGATTGGACGCACGAGCGGCCCATGTGCTGGGGGGGTTTATGCCTTCAGGAAAGGAGATGTTGGGCCGCCTTGGCAACTTCCGGTGAATCGGGATATTGTCTTTGAGCGGATTCAATCATGCGGCGCATGACTTCTTCCTGTTCGAATCGCTTCAGCAGGACACCGACATGAAACACCAAGTCAACCCGTTCGCCAAGATGTGGGCCAAGGCCGACCATTGTTCGCTTTGAAGCATCAATATCCCCACTCTTTGCAGATTCCATGGCATCCCTCAGAGCCTTGCGTACGGTGGTATCATCCCATGCATCCGATTGAGGCCATGGCCATATTCCCGTAGGAGTTGGTTCGGGAGCATTGTTTGGTTTGGGTAATTCCGGCACCACCGGAATTTCTGGGACCATTGGAATGGTAGGAACTTCGGGGATTGCAGGTATTGCGGGAATTACAGGGGTCGCTGTAACCGGGGCGAGTTCGGTCTGAGTAGGAGGTACGGACTCAACCGCCGGTGAGATTGGAGAAGAGGGGTTTGCGATGGCACCGTTTTCCATTTCATCGGGAATTGCAGAGGCTGATTGCACCGGTTCGATATCCGCGCTTTCGGTCATTTCGATGAGCTTGACGACGGGGGCACTGTACTCCTCTTCCTCGAATGCTAGATCTGGTCCATCGCCAGTATCGAATTTGGTGACATTCTTCGGTGCATCTGCTGCTGTGAGAACATACTCTTCTTCTTCTTCTTCCGGCTCCTGACCTTTGACGCGAGCAACCTGTTGAGGCGCATCGAATTGATGTTCCATTGAAACGGATTGATCAATCTCTACCAATCCATCATCATCGTACGGAGAAACTTCAACAGTCATATCATCCATCGAAAATGAGTGGGCAGTCCAATCAACAAGGGGAGTGTCGTTGACATCTTCCTCTTCTTCTTGGAGAAGTGCATCGAATAAATCACCGCTTTCCTCTTCGGTAATTTCCGATACCATCTGACGATGTGCGGCTACTGTAAATTCATAGTAACAACGTGAACACGATTCGGCCTCTTCAGTGTTCAACAATTGGCAAAGTGGACAGATTTGGCCATCGGCCTGTTTCTTCCGCTTTCGGCCGAAGATTGTCCCACCCAAAAAGAGGGCGTCATCAATTCCTGTATAAGATTCGCTGCCCCCCGCTTGAATGTTGGTGGGTTCAATGAGTTGGCCCCTTAGGGCCAATCAATGCGGTGGGAGGGTCCAAAGGCAGTCGTGTATCAGGGCCCTTCATGGCGGACCGGAAAGGGAATGTGCGTCGCATCAAACGCGGGCCCCCTGCAGGTTCATCCACACATTCCGAACGAAAAGAGGAAAGTGATGGAATCTCTTTTCCGCGTTCACAAGACCACTTTGAACGATTCAATCGACTCATTGATTGGGAATTGGAAGACGAAATGTCTTCTGTCGAGGAACGTCTTCGCAAATGGGGGCGCGACAGATTGGTCGAGAATGGGATCACTCTCTTTGATTTAGAAGGTCGAAATGATGGCTGGCTATTTGGAGAACGTGTTGTCAAATTGTTCACACGAGGTGAGGCGCTTCCCCACCACCGATTTCGACATGGAGATATTGTGACTCTTTCTCGAAAGAATCCGCTCAAAGAGAAGGTGATTGAAGGCACCGTTTTGTCTCGTTCTCGGAAATTCATCCGCATTGTTGTCAACGAACAACCGACAAAGATTCGTTCCGATACCTGGCGTCTTGATCGAGGAGCGAATAGGGTCGCCCATGATCGGATGGCTGGAGCTATTGAATCTCTGTTCAGTGACGAGAGTTCAACCCTGCTTCGGGAACTCATCTATGGTCAAGTCAGAGATATGGAGAGTAGTTCTTCTCGTTCTGCTAATTTGGGTGGTATTCAGAAACGTCTGATGGCGCAAGCCAAACACTCCGGCAATCTAAATCCAACCCAATCGAAAGCATTCGCGAATGCTATGGAATATCGTCTATCTCTGATTCAGGGGCCCCCTGGTACAGGGAAGACGCATACGGCCGTACGAATTCTAGCGGCTTGGGCCCGCAATGGTGCAGGTCCAATATTGGCTGTTGCAGACTCCAACGTGGCGGTAGACAATCTGTTGGAGGGATTGTTGGAACAGGGTGTAAAAGCGGTTAGACTTGGACAACCTGTAAAGGTCCGGGAATCATTGAGAGATGCGACGATGGCTGCCCAGATGGCGGAACATCATCTTCGCGAAGATGTGGAGATAATTATTGAACTCAATGAAAACGCCATGCGAAGATTACCGGCTCTCAAAGGCAAGGAAAAAGGATTGGCACATCGTGATATCAAGAAAGGATGGAAAGAAGTTCGACGGATTGAGAATCAAATGCGCGATGATATTCTAGAACATGCTCAGGTCATCTGTGCAACCTGTGTGGGTGCAGGAGATTTCTTGTTGGATTCACGTCGGTTCCCACTTGTTCTTCTAGATGAAGCGACACAGGCAACAGAGCCTGCTTCGCTAATACCTTTGACCAAGGGTGCAAGACATGTTGTGCTGGTCGGCGATCATCATCAGTTGCCACCGACGGTCATCTCTCGCAGGGCTGAAGAAGAGGGTTTGGCGCGTTCATTGTTTGAACGCCTAGTTGCGCTTGGAGCACCATCAACCATGCTCACGACTCAATACCGAATGCATCCTGTCATCAGAGAATGGCCTAGTGAACGATTCTATGGTGGCGAATTGGAAGATGGCGTCTCCGCGGAAGAAAGGGCGGCCCCAGCAGGTTTCGTTTGGCCTGATTGGGATGCGCCTGTGGCGTTCATTCCGGTTGAAGGTGCTGAAGACACCAGTCCCGATGGGGCCTCTAAGCAGAATATGGATGAGGCAGGTTTGGCTGTTCGAGTTGTCGATATGTTACTCTCGGGGGGCGATATCACGCCACACGATATCGGAGTAGTCACCCCCTACAGTGGACAGGTTCGGTTGTTGAATGATTTGTTTGAAAGCGCCGGGGGACGAGAACAACATGAACGATACCATGGCTTAGAAATCAAAACCGTAGATGGTTACCAAGGGCGTGAGAAAGATGTCATTGTTCTCTCTGCGGTTCGTGCGAATGAAGCAGGAGAATTAGGATTCCTCACCGATCGACGAAGGTTGAACGTAGCCATCACCCGAGCGCGGAGAGGATTGATTGTACTCGGTCATCCCCGTACATTGAGAAATGATTCAAGTTGGGCATCATGGTGTGATTGGGCCTCGGAGCGTGGTCTTGAAGCGTATCATGTCCTCCACATGTGACATTAAGGGCAATACTCCCGGTTGAAATTGAGGCGAGCGAATGGGGAATGAAAATCCAATCTCAACCCATGGTAAAGGCCCGACACTGGCTAAAGTTGCCGTTCAAGCAGATGGGGGTCATTGGCCGGTCCCCGAAGGGACGATTCTTGCACCCCTATGGAAACGCATTTCCGCTTACATTCTCGATACGATGGTAGTCATGGGTGTACTCCTCATCGCAACTGGATCCTGGATTGCATATGCATGGAATCTGGATGCACTGTTGAGTTCAGAATGGGCCTTTGTATTAGTTAATTGGACTCTCATTCTAAGTTTCAATTATCTTTACCACAAGTACACTGTTCATGGAATGGGTCGTTCACTGGGGCAGCGTTGGTTCGGTTTGGCTGTAGTTCGCGAGGACGGAGAGCCTCTACAACGAATGGATTGTGGGCGCAGGTCAATCTCAAAATTGCGCTATCTCATACCCGGATTCAATTTGATTTTCTTGTTCATTGACGGTAGGCATATTCGTCGTAGACATACACATCAGTCAAGCATCGATCTCGCTTGTGCCAGTATTGTTGTAATAGCTAATTCCCTTCCTCCTGCGAAACGTCACAGTCTGCGCTGAACGGAGCGGGATTCAAGTAGCGGCGATGTGTCGACGATTCATGGCGCAGCGCAGCATCTCATCGAATGGTGTAACCGCAACGCTCTGGGCTGTCGTTGAAGAAATAGACGATGATGACGAAGATATTCTTGAAGTGACCATTGATGTGGTCAATGATTCCAATTGGGATTTGTGGGATATCAGTGGGGATGTTCGGGCCATGGATGGCACACATGCGCACCCACGCGGAGCCCCCGACCGAATTGGTTCAGGTGAGAATGATGAACTCAAATTCTGGGTTCCTTCAGATACGGGTGCTTGGTTGTTCAAAATTGAATTCAATACTGATTCCGGGGCTGGAACCGTTGAACTGGGACCCTTTGCTAATGATTTACGAATCGCGGCAACATCTCGACCTGAGCGTATTTCTAAAGATAAGGTAGATTCGACGATGAAAGTGGCTGCAAGCGTTGCAGATCCGATGGCGGCAGTCTTTGGTTCAGCGCTGGACGGATTCGGAGATGAAGAAGACGTGGGTCCGGAATTACAAGTAGAAGTGGGGTCCAATGATCCCATGCAAGCCGCATTCGCAGGTGGACTTCTTGCCGCACAGGAGGTGCCTGCAGCACCCGCACCACCTGCTTCTCAACCACTAGCAGCACCCGCTCCACCTGCTTCTCAACCACTAGCAGCACCCTCGCCTGAACAATTTGGGCAACCCACCGGGCCACCCACCGGGCCACCCACTGGGCCACCCACTGGGCCACCTCCTTCTAGCCCACCACCGGGGCCC
>JASMFB010000139.1 GCA_030751995.1 Candidatus Thalassarchaeaceae archaeon | reverse complement strand
GTGCTTTCTGGCGCCGTGCAGGCCGGGGACGATTCAGCCCCTCCAGTTGATATCGAGTGGACAAGTAACAAGAGCAGTGGTTGGATTCATCTAGGCATTGGAAACCACGCATGGAACGACATTTTCGTCCAAGGCGCCCAGATTAATGGACAGCATTTGAGTATCGAAGATCGACATCAGTCCAAACCGTTGACGGTATACAGTTTGCAACTAAATCTCACAGATGCTGCAGGAAATATTCAGACTCAAGAATGGGATGTCACCGTCACTGACCGAAACGCTCCAAGACCAAGACCGGCTCTCAGCATAGATGGCAATCATTACGGCGATCTCAATCACCCCATCGAGGGTGCATCACCGATTGATGTCAGTATGGATGAATCATGGGATGACATCGATGCAATCACTCAACTCACATGGACCGTGGAATTGAATGGAGAATCGCTTGATGTGGGAACATCATGGGCAGATGTTCAATCATTCACACTCCCAGATTTACTCACGGGCCGACACACCTTGGTGGTCAATGCAACCGATTCATCGGGCAACAATGGAACGCATTCGATGCTGTTCGTTGTCGAGCCACCCATTGGTGCATTGTACCGAATCACTGAGGTAGTAAAGGTTGGAGATGGCGGCCCTGGAGATCCCGGTGCACTGGATGTCACACTAGAGAATGATGGACAAGGTGAATCGCATTTCCGTTTGTGTTACCTGACATATTGCACTACAGAATTGACAGGGGTTGAAGCGAGTGTGGATGGACCTGGTCAAATGACACACCGAATCTCAGTCACAGAATGGGCTTCAGGCGAAGTCATTGTGAGAATTGAATTTCCCGACAATACAACCACCGAACATCAGACGGGGTTGCTCGTGCAGTCTGAGATGACGCCCTTGATGTGGTTGCTCCTTGCCCTTCCACCGCTTGCGGGACTCGTGGCGTTGTGGCGTCTTAAGCGCCAACCTGAAGACGAGTCCACATGAAGACGTACCTCTCTTAGGGTATGGCTGCATCGCCGCAGGCGATGGAGAACATAGAGAACCCCTCGGCCCACATCGATGCGGAGATAGCCGAGCAGAAGGCAAGGGTGACCAGTCTTGCATTGGCTTGTGCTTTGGCAACCATCGCGAGTGCGGCTTGGTACATGTGGCCAGCACTCGATGGAGACGCAGTCCTGTTCAATCGCTTGGGGGCGGTTGGATTACTACTCTCAGCCTCATTGTTGCTCCAAGATCTTGCTGAGCCCGACGCGCGCGCACGCGGGCGCCTAGGCGCGGTCAGCAGCCTTGCTTGGCCCGCCCTCGCAATCCTCGGTGTCGAAGTCATGACCACTACCAGCACGGTTCAAATCGGACACGGCCTCATGTTCATCGTCGCTGGAGCCTGTTTACTTCAATCGAGAGAATTTCTGCGAGGTAATCTGGATGCACAGCGATTTCGTGGCATCATGACCCTAGGGGGTACCACAATTGGTGGTGCTGTGATGCTTTCATCTCAATTCACACAGGACCCCATGATTGTCGCTTGCGCGGTTCTGGGGTTGGGACTAATCTCTTCGGCAATAGACCTGTTTGGTGGGGATGTGGACCGCACGGAGCGCAAGCGCTTCGGTCGAACCTTGGATACACTTGAACTTCGAATTCTCAAACTTCAGTCCCAAGGGGTGAGTCTAGACCAGGCTTCAAGTCTATGTCGTAACGCCTCAGAAGTTGGTTACAAGGATCCTGAACTAGGATTTCGAATCCTCGAAGAAGCTGAAGAAGACATTGAGCGAACCATGGCCCTCGCTGAGGATATCTCTGAGATTAGAGATGTCTGCGCCGCAATCGTTGCCGAAGCATCTGAAATCGCACCGACGGCAAAGAAGCCGCAGCGCAGCATGGATGCAGGGGACCGCGAACGCGACCTCGGTAGCCTACGCGAAGCAGAGATGTTGTATCGGCGTGCCAAGAAACTCGGTTTGAACATCATCGAGCACTGGAATGCTGCTGAGGAGCAAATTGTAGCATCTAGCAAATTGATTGCAGATTTAGAGGGCAGCCAGCATCAGCAACTTCACGAATTGCTGATTCAAGCCAAGGAAGCTCTGGCCAAGGAAGATTGTGTGCTCGCTCTTGAGATAGCGGAAACCATCCCTGACCACGTCGCCAATCTGGGTGAAGCCAGTGAAGGGGCGCAGGAAGCTTACGAAGAGGCTGTGAAAATCATGGAGGAAAGCGAAGGTCTCGACCTCAAATTGTGGAATGACCGCTTAGTGGATGCGGCCAAGCATCTCGAAGAAGGAGAATTCAGCCTTGCGCGCGGTGTGTCCGATGGAATTGTTCGTGAAGTCCGCAAGGAGCGCGAAGCGATGAGCGATGTCCAGCGAGCCTTGCGCCAGAAGAAGAAAATCAAGGAGCGCTGGAAGGGGCGTCAAGATTCCGAAGATTGGGAAGAACGTCTGAAGGAAGTCACAGCCGCGTCAAAACGCAAATCTTGGTCTCACGCAGCCGCACTCTTGGAGAGGCTGACCTCTGATCTCGATGTTCTGGACGCAGCCAGTGGGGATGCTGAAGAATTAGTCAATTATGTTCAGGAAGAATGGACGGGCTTGCGCAAGAAGTTGGAGGCTGCTGGCATCAAGGCGATTGACGGTGACCGTGCTGCTTGTGAGAAGGCGGTAG
>JASMFB010000138.1 GCA_030751995.1 Candidatus Thalassarchaeaceae archaeon | reverse complement strand
AATTGGAATCTCTCCTTCAGCAAGCAATGCCTGAACTTGGGCTTCATCGAGGTTCTCTAGGGCCCAGCAAAGAATGCCGACCTGTTTTCCCATGTCGTCGACGTAATATTCAGCAATCACCTCATATCCAGCCGCACGATACATTCGCACGAAGGTGTCGCCGAGAATCGCATTTCTCGCTCGCCCCACGTGAAATGGACCATTTGGATTGGCGGAGGTGTGTTCGATTAGAATCAATCCTTTGGATTCCGTGGTTTTGGAAAGTTGTGCGGCTAACCAATCCATCGAAGCACGAATGTTGACGTAGGGTCCAACGGCGACGGCTTGGCCAATATCGAGTTGTAAGGCATCGGCAATTTTCTGGGCGGCCTCATCCGGTGAACAACCCAGTTGTTTGGCGAAGGGGAAACAAGGTAGGGCTAGGTCACCTTGACTGGCTTCTTTGGAACGGGCCAGCATTTTCTTCCAAAAATCCCCTTGAATCCCGACCGTTGCCATCGCCGATTCCAATGCTGGAAGGACTTCATCAATCAGTGCCTGCATTCAATCAACTCCAGGGGTATCGCAGCAGAGCTGCCAAACCGGCAAAGGCCTCCATCAGTGTTGCACCTTCCTCGGTATCCATCGAAATGAGTTTTACGTTGCTTGACGAATGTCCTGCCATAAGTGTCAGTTCATCCATTAGGGTTGTAGAATTGTCCGGGTCTTCACGAATCTGGTCGGGTGCAGCATTGCAGGACTCGCAAGGTGGAATTTCAGTCAATCGGTCGGCAGTCACCTGCCAACCATGCTGGCATTGGCGGCAAGTGTATCCTTGGCGAATCTTGCGTAGGCCTTCCGAGAGTAGAAGTGTGTCAACGGCACCTTGTTCAAGCGCACTTCTGATCATCATCTCGCCGTATGTGGCTTTGGGATGTTGCTGCATAATCTCTGACAAAAATCTGTCAACCAATTGTCTCTCAGCATCTAATTCAATCTCATGCATCAGACCACCGGCCCTCTGTACTAATTCGCGCAATCCAGATTCGTTTGAATAACCTACATCAAAGGTTGGCTTGCGTACCAGTTTAGCAATTTCGTGATGGAAGAATTCGCCCTTCAGAACTTGGTCCTTTGTGGCCCCTGGGCCGCCAATGATGATACCTTCCATGTTGTCAATCATGCCAAGCCAGTAATTACTTGCATGCTCAGCAGATTTCTTGAAAAACTTGTGTGCGTGTTCCTCAATCAATCTCTCAAAACGCTGTGCTGACTGACCACCTTGTCTGTGTTTTCCCATGATATTAGATTGAATTTCTTCTTGACAGTGAACTGATTTTCCACTGGCCACGCCGTAGGCAGATTCGCCTCGATCGATGACGAAAATTCCGTAGCAGGTTTTGTCGATCAGCATATCTTCCAATTGCGTAATCTCAAATGTGCTATCACATCGATAGCGGAAGGAGCGGAAAGGTTCAGGGGGATCATCGATTACAATTGTCGTCATCCTAGTCTTGTTATTCCCAACGATGACGTGCCCTGTGAAGATGGCAATACCGCTCTGTGGCGTCTCCCTCATATTGTTGATTGAGGATACTGCGGACTCGATTGCATCCGATACATGCTTCTTGGTTTGCTTGGATTTGATATTGGCTGCCTGACCCAATTCTTGGGTCAATTGTTGCCTCACATCGTGTATGGCACGATCTGGTGGAATGATGACAGTTACCAGTTCTGTGCCCATGCCTCGCATTGAACTCAAATCATCGAGAGCGTTCTTGGCCCTGAGACGGCGCTGTTGCATCTCAAGTTCCTCGGACATAGCGCTTCCTCACCTGTGCCGGCGACTCGGCCCTCATCAATCCTTCCGGCGGCGTAGCCGCCCGGAAGGGAAGGTGTCATGAATCGTCGCGGTTGCGAGGATACTGATGGCAGCCCCACTGGTCCTCGCGCTCGGCGGCAGTCTACTGCGCCCCGAAGAGGCTGAGAGACTTGCCTGGCTATCCTCACTTGCAAACCTGCTTTCAGAGTGTGAAGTGTCGATAGGAATCGTTGTCGGTGGTGGAGTTGCGGCACGCGAAGCGATTGAGTTGGCTACGAGGAGGGGGGAAAACGATCTAGCTGCCCTAGATGAGATTGGTATTACAGCGACTCGAGTGAATGCCTCCATCGTCTCTCAGATTCTGCTCGATGCAGGTATCGATGTCTTCGCCGGGATTCCAACAGATGTTGCTTCTGCCGCTCAATCTCTTGATGAGCACAGCGTGGTGGTCATGGGGGGAACGCGTCCCGGGCACACTACAGATAACGTAGCAATCCGCTTGGCAATCGAAGCAAAGGCGGCAAGATGTCTGATTGCAACCAACGTTGGATACGTCTATTCTTCAGACCCGAAAGTGGATTCAGCAGCACGTCCTATAGAATCTATGACGCTATCAGAATTGCAAGGAATTGTCGGTCCACCTGTCCATGGAAAAGCCGGCGGCTCAAGCGTTATCGATCCAATCGGTGTACAAGCCGCGATTGACAATAATCTCCCTCTGGCGGTCCTCGACGGACGTGAAATGGATAGAATTGAAGATGCATTGGCCGGCAAGCCCTTTGTCGGGACACGTGTCGAGGTAGGGTGAAGCGGATGGCTGACAAACAGAAACTCGCGGATCAGATTCGCTCAAATGCCGAAATGGCAAAGGAAGGAGAGAAGAAACGCAA
>JASMFB010000137.1 GCA_030751995.1 Candidatus Thalassarchaeaceae archaeon | reverse complement strand
AGGCATACGTCTATGATAATCACCGATTTGTCGTCGTTCGTCCTCGTGACGCTGATCGAGAAATCGATACGGAGTTTCTGTGTGTTTTCGTTACCGAAGATTTGCTGGTGACCGTACGCCATTCCGCCATGCCAGCGGTGAAGAATTTCGCCCGCCGATTTGGCTCGAAAAAGATTCAGCGCCGAGTTGCATTGGGTGCGGAATACCTACTGTATGAGATGCTCGACGCGATTGCGGACGATTGGTATCGCATTCTGGGTGGCTACTCGGAAAGAATTGACGAGTTGGAAGATCGAGTATTCGACCCCAATGTCAGGCACCCTGATTTGCTACAAGAGTTGCACGAACTCAAGCAGGATTTGCGTGAAATTTCCAAGTCGGTCACACCGTTGCACGATGTTGTCAGTCGAATGATGCGACCAGATCAGGAATACATTACTGAATCGTGCACGATGTACTGGCAAGACATCTTTGATGTACTGGACAAACTCAAGAATGACGTTGAGAGCTACAACGCCGGTGCAGCCAGCACACGCGATACATATCTGTCTCAATCGACTATGCGTCTAGCTGAAACACAGGCAGAGGCGAACGATGTCATTCGCATCCTGACGATTCTCGCCACACTTATGTTCCCCATCACCGCGATTGCATCGATTTTCGGAATGAACATCGAGGTATTTGGTGCATCAAATGAGATGTTTGGGTTTACAGAAATCTTGGTCCTGATGGGGGTGACCAGCACACTGATTCTCGGCTTCTTCTATTATCGAGGATGGCTCTCACGCTAATCTTCGTGCTTGCGTGTTTTTCGAGCTTCGACTTCAGCAAGTTTCGCCAACAATCTACTGCGTAGGAACCAGATGGCAATGGTGATGCCAACGACATTGACCACAATGGCAACCATCAGACCTTGTTCCATTCTAGTACCTCATATTGGTGGGATCAAGTCGATATCTGCTGGCCCATCAGCAATTCCAATGCAGGTAAGAATGGCTCCTTCCTCAATCAATTCCTCATCGATTCCAGGAGGAAGTGGTTCGGGCATCGATACGGTGCCGGATTTCAAACGACACATGCAGGTCCCACAGTTTCCAGATGTGCAGTTTCGTGGAATTTCAATGCCGATGGCTTCAGCCAATTCTAGAATCGGCGTGTTTGAATCGCTCTCTGCAACTCCGAGTAAGAGTTCGCCACGATAGAATCGAACCGTTGCCATGATGCTGCCACCAATTGCCTCAATTTAATCCATCAGCCTCAAATTGTTTGGTTTCCAAACGTAGCCAATATAGTCCAAGCATGAAACCCAGAGTGAAGGCTGTAGCGTGCCCCAGCACAACATAAATGGATGCACCGTGGTAAATGTGGGCATTCCAGAATTCGAATCCAGAATAGAATAGGGCGCCCGCAATCGGGCGCTTAATCTGAGAAAATAGGACTCCGACGACACCGAATAGACCCACTGAGCCGCCCATGTAATTGCGACTATGGATTCCACGAGTATACCAACCATCTTCTGGATTGAAATAATCTCCAGCATAGAGGTACAGTGTCATGATTAGCGCGACCGATACCTGCACACTGAACATGGCAATCATCGCCCTCTTTGTTCCGATTCTAACCTCAGCGGTCTGTAGAAAAACGACTATCACAACTATCACCAACAAAATATGATCCGGATTGTTGTGAAACCAAATTGATGTGAACAATGTACCAACGTAGATGTGGGGTGCTTCCACAATATTGTATGGCCAGAGGGCCAAATTACAGATGATATCTCCAGACGTTGGTGAACAGTCACTTGTACCGAATCCCAGCCATGCGTAGAGCAAGGCAATGACGGATAAATAACTCAATGAGAATCGTCTCGAGTTCAATGCTTCACGCCACTGCATTCGGGCTCCTTGTCCATCATTCCAAGGCCAAATCATTGGCCAGACAGGGCGGTCGGCACTCATTCCTCTTCATCCTCCTGTGGCAAGGGCGTATGCTTTCGCAACCACCAGATGGAGGCACATAGAAGTGTCACCCAGAAGAGTTCGACAATGAAGTACGATTCATCGCCATAGTGTCTATCCACACCAACAAAGACGGTGTCAAGGATGAACCACTCAATTTGGTGTAGATGTAGATATTCGAATGCGTAAACACTCATGCAACCATCTGGAAAGCCGTCGGTCGCACAGGCGACACCGCGAAGGACCCAGTGATCCCAGAGGTCGTAGGACAATGCAGCTAGGATTCCATAACCATACCTTCGATCGTTATGTAGAGCCCAATAGATTACAGCAACTCCACCAGCTAGCCAAAACCAGAATACGAACTGTGAGTACATCGAACCAGATGGGCTCCCTTCATGATAGGTGAATATAGCCAACGCGTCAATGACAGCATGAGAAAGAAAGGCGAAGGCAATTCCGAACCACAGCCATGACTCTTTGTCACGTGACACCAATCTTCCAAGATGCATACAAGCGATTCCTGCGAGTGCGTGCGCAGGAATCATCATGATTCTGCGCAAGAGGTGTCATGTATAGCGTCGTTGGGCATCAACGTTCTTCCCAACGGGTCCAACGGCCCGACTGCTTGTTGAAGGCAAGACCCGCCTTCTTCATCCACTTGTTGAACTTAGTAGCACCCGCACCGGTAGCGATGATGAAGTCTTCACGGTGCTCTTGGGCCTGAATATATCCCT
>JASMFB010000136.1 GCA_030751995.1 Candidatus Thalassarchaeaceae archaeon | reverse complement strand
AATCTAAAGCCTGTATACAACCAAGCGACAACAAGAACCCACGAGCGATGTTGACTCCATCCGCTCCTAGGGCCATGGCCACCACAACATCGATTGGTGTAGCTATCTGCCCTGAAGAGAACAGATGCACTTTGTCCCTCACGCCATGCTTGCGTAATGCCCAATCAACCATGGCGATTCCTTGTTTCATTGGAACTCCAGCGTGACTGGCCAGAACCAATGGTGCTGCTCCAGTTCCGCCCTCACCCCCATCGACTGAGATGAAATCAGGGCCACGCCCTGGCTCGGCTGCCATCGCTTCAGCGATATCCTCAATCTCTTCGATATGGCCAGCGACTATTTTGATTCCAATCGGTTTGTCAGCAAGTTCACGCAAACGATCAAGAAAATCGAACATCCCTGCCAGGTCATCGAACTCAGCATGTCTCGGTGGAGACAACACATCTTGGCCTATCGGAACCTTTCGAATTCCAGCAATCTCTGCTGTTATCTTCTCCTTGGGCAGAATACCGCCCTTGCCAGGTTTGGCCCCCTGCATAATCTTCAATTCAATCAAACTGACATTGTCATGGGCAGCGATTTCGGCAAATGCCTCATCTGAGAAGTCTCCATTCTCATCTCTACAACCAAACTTACCTGTACCAAGTTGAAAGATGACATTTCCACCCTTCTGATGATATGGTGCAAAACCTCCCTCTCCAGTGTTGTGCAGGATTCCTGCCTTCCCAGCTCCTTGATTGAGAGCGCTTACTGCATTGGCGGAAAGTGAGCCATATGACATGGCTGAAATGTTGACGAAATGTTTCAACGTCATCGGATGCTTGATTCCCGTATGCTCACCGATGACACGATGGTAACCTTCGTGTTCACTTTTCTCACGTTTGAACATCGCTGGCATCACAGTGTATGTTCCGACAGCATCGAAATCCACCTGACTGCCAAATCCGATTGTGTTATTCTTACCCATGGAGGTGGAATAAACCCAATTTCGTGTGACCCGATTGAATGGTTTCTCTTCAAGATCATTTGCGAACCAATATTGTCGAAGAAGCGGCCCGAGATGGACGGAAACCCAACGTCCCCAATACAGTACAGGAAAACGTCGCTGAACAGGATTGGCAGTCTGGAAGAAATCATGGCAGAACAGAATCGCCACACCTAGCCCAAAAGTCCCTCCAACTACAGCAAGAAGGTGAATCCAACTACCATTTCCGAATGTCTTGGTCAGGTAGTCATTGCTCGCCCATATCACACCTGCTGCCGCTGCCAGCCAGCCAATCCACCAGTAGTACCACTTTCCCATGACTTCGCAGTATCAAGTGTTATTTTGAATGAATCGGAGACTCAGTCATTGAGTCCAAATTCAGAAATCAATTCCAATATACCTCACGTATCTGTTGATTCAATTCCATGCACTGTTGTACATCACTCGGGCGATTAGGCATCGTCGTTGTTCCATTCAAATGCTCAATCATTGGAATGACATTGCTCTCATTCACAACTCCCCAACCCACCTGTGTACAGGGGGCGACTGGAGAAACTGGCGTGGTTCCAGAAGTAGGATCCCAGGTATTGAATGAGGGATACCATGCAGAGAGATTCAAAGCATTGCGAATATCATCATTGGTCATGGTGAAATTGCTTCCATTTACAAGGAATCCTTGCCGTACAACTGGGTCAGCACCGGATGACAAATCTCCATATTCGGCTCGCAGATTCATCAACACCTTGGATAGCAATCCCGCCGTCCTAGGTGTTGCAAATGAAGTCCCAGAAGTCTCATGATACCCACTTGTGTCATCGTGATTAGGCAGATTCTGAGTCCAGTCGGCAGCAACATCCGGATAAGAGCCGCTCATCGTCTCCTTCTGGTCATCTCCTTCCTCAGCATATCCTGATACTCCAATACTCCAGGGTGGGCCTGCGGTGGGGTCCTGAATTGCAGGTGAAGGTGAATTATCAGCAGCACCGGTGTGAATTTTCTTGTTCTCCACTACAGCAACTCTGGTGGAATCCTCGATTCCTGGAAATGGTAGAGATAATATCGGTCCGAAACTGGTTGTGATTATGTCAACCAACGGCTGATTCGCTGCTGCAAGAACCGCTGCGTCACTGAATCCTTCGACAAAGAAGATGACTGCATCTGGATTGGCATTCAATACCGCTCCAGTGACCGCTGAGCCGTGTCCATCCTGCGGGTCATCCAGAATCGGGATATCGGTTTCATCATCCGGAGTGGTGCCGATGATTCTAGTTCCACGGAACCAAACGATATCGGTTGAGGTAATATTGTCCCAACAAGATGATTGGTCAGCCTCAAATCGCTCCTGCCATGTTCGTCCGTCGATAGGGTGCGCTAAATCCCTATCCCTTGATGAGAACTATGTTCTCATAGCCCTGAAGATGGAAACCAGGATTCAACAATCTGTTAAACCAGCATTCCCTAGGATGGATGTGTTCAGTTGTCCACCGATGGGTTTGCACAGAGCCACGACCGCAGTGATACTGTTGATGATCTGTGCCTCGGCTTCAGGCTGCCTCGGAGGAGATGGAGTCTCCGAAGCGGAGCCGAACTGCGCAGATGTTGATTGTGAAATCGGCGATGGAACAGGAAATACAACGACGGAAGGAAACCTGTCGCAAGAGGGCAATGAAACCACTGACGGCAACGAAACCAATGAAGGCAACAATGGTACCACTGATG
>JASMFB010000135.1 GCA_030751995.1 Candidatus Thalassarchaeaceae archaeon | reverse complement strand
GACCAGTCGAATTACTGGGATTGCTTGTCAGGAAGAAGAGCAGTTCTGTGCGATGACAACGGAAAGCAATGGAGTTGCCATCATCGATTCGAATGCAAATCATTCATTGCACTGGGTGGGTGGAACAGACCGAGTCTGGCGTGGAATAAATTGTGCTGAACCCGTGTTCAATCGTTGCGTGGCTATCGGAGAAGATCGTGCCATCGGAATCATCGGATTGGACGTTCATAATCCACAACAATCGACCATTTTCACGAAAATCATCCCAGGGATTAGTGGTGAGTTCACACACATCCATACTCGGGGTGCAAGTGAGGCGTTAGTGACAATGGCACCCTTCCAAGTCATGGCTTGGGATCTATCTGCTGGTGAGGCATACGAATGGATCGAAATTGAACAGGTGTTAGCAAGCAGCAGTGCCCTTGCTGGCGAGAGACTTGTTGGTTCTTGGGGTACTACAGACGATGCGAATGTTGGATTTGTAGTCACTTCATACGGTGCTGTCATCGGATTCCACCCGCCTCCCGAAACCAGTGTTTGGACAGACACACTCATCTCCTATGTGTTGGGAATCGTGGTTATGATTGTCGTCCCAGGTTCTGTAATGGGTCTGATTTTCATGAACAGCGATACTCTGCAGAAGATGTACTACAATCGGAGAAATGCCAAGCGAGAGGCTGCTGAGAGTGCGCGGGTCGAGAAGGAGAAAGAAGAGAAACGTGCCGCTCGAAAATCCAAGAATTTCTGATTCGCCCCCTATGGGGGCGTCGGCAACGTTCAAAGGGGACCCCGCCGGGGCACTCAACATGGCATACGAAGCACTCGACTTCTACGATGTCGACGCGTTGCTTTCTGAAGAAGAACTGATGGTCAGGGACATGGTTCGTGATTGGGTGGATGAGAAAGTCATCCCAAATATCGAACAACACTACCTCGATGGAACATTCCCAAGAGAGTGGATTCAGGATCTTGGTGAAATGGGTGTCCTTGGGATGGTCATCCCTGAAGAATATGGCTGCGCTGGTATGTCATACACCGCTTACGGCGTGGTTTGCAGAGAACTTGAGCGTGGAGACAGTGGCCTACGTTCGTTTGCCAGTGTACAGGGCTCACTATCCATGCACCCCATTCACAAGTTCGGAACTGAGGAGCAGAAGCAGAAGTATCTGCCAGGGATGGCGACCGGCGAACTCATCGGTTGCTTTGGCCTCACTGAGCCAGACTACGGTTCCAACCCCGGTGGCATGATTACCAAGGCCGAGGACAAGGGCGACCACTACTTGCTCAATGGAGCCAAGATGTGGATTACCAACGGGACCATCTGTGATTTGGCCATTGTATGGGCAAAATTAGACGGAGAGATTCGAGGATTCATCGTCGAGATGGGAGATGAGGGATTCACTGCACCGGAACAGAAAGGGAAGCATTCACTGCGCGCTTCGGTGACCAGCGAATTGGTCTTCCAAGACTGCAAGATTCCCAAGGACAGACTTCTGCCAGAGGCCAAGGGATTGTCCGGCCCGTTCTCATGCCTCAATCGGGCTCGATACGGAATCGCTTGGGGTAGCATAGGTGCAGCACAGGCCTGCTTTGATGCAGCGAAGAAGTACTCCCTAGAACGGATTCAATTTGATCATCCCATCGCAGCCTACCAACTCATCCAAATGAAACTCGCCACGATGTTGAGGGAGATTACCAAGGGACAGTTGCTGGCTTACCATCTTGGTCGTAAAATCGACGAAGATAATTGGGTCCCTGAATTCATCAGTCTTGCCAAGATGAACAATGTCGACATCGCCCTTGACATCGCCCGAGTTGCGCGTGACATCCACGGCGCCAATGGAGTCACCAGCGAGTACCCCATCATGCGCCACATGAACAATCTAGAGTCAGTCAAGACCTACGAAGGAACACACGACATTCACAACTTGATTTTGGCCAGACACATTACTGGCATCCAATCATTCACTCGGAATTTGAAGTGAGGTGCTCTCGTGCGCGAGAAATTTCTCGACATTTGGTCGATTTGGAAATTCTCAATTGCTAGGAGAACCGGTTTCGGATTCCTATTCAGTATGGCCGCCATCGATGTCATTATTCTGGCGCCATTATACCTCATCACCAATCATCTCATGGGTTGGCGTGGGACCACGGTTTTTGACCCGACTACTTCGTTGGATTTGGCAATTCCATTCCTGGCCTGGACAGTGGTGATTTACCTCTCTCTGTTCTATTTCTTCTATCCGTTACCCTTGATTTCTATGCCAGACAACAAGAGGGGTCGGCAAGAAGCACTCATCCTGAGTCAAAGTCTGATTGTGCTGTTTACAGTTTCCAACATCTGGTTCACCATATTCCCAGCTGAAGTTCACATCCGATCTCAGGCCCTAGACAATGTCGACACCATGCATCCTGTTTTCTTGGCGATGTTTGAAGGACTCTGGTTAATTGATGAACCATACAATTCATGGCCAAGCCTGCATGTCAGTTCGGCGCTTCTATTCACGTTATTCGCCGTTCGCTGGTGGAAAGATAAACCAATTCGGCGGTGGGCTGTTGGCATCTGCTGGGTTCTGATGTCTCTCTCTATCCTAACCACAAAGCAGCATTTTACCCTAGATATGATTACGGGTGCACTGATTATTGTACCATTGTGGAAATGGCAAGTCCAACCAAGCCTAGACCGATTGGACCGCGAGTCCATCGAAGAAG
>JASMFB010000134.1 GCA_030751995.1 Candidatus Thalassarchaeaceae archaeon | reverse complement strand
CAGTCAGCAGCGTCGGCGTCCATGGGGATGCCCGAGTATATGGGGAAACGATAGTGGTCAGAGCCGTGCGCAGCATGGACGGGATGTCAGCACGATATTCAGAGATACCACACAGTGTACTGCAGAAGATTAGCACCCGTATTACGAACACACTCAAAGGTCATGTGAATCGCGTGGTTTACGACATCACACACAAGCCACCGGGTACCATAGAATGGGAGTAATCACTCTTCTTCTAAGTCCCACTCTGGAATCAAATGAGTGGGCCATTTTGCGGCGACAGGCGTGACGGGCGGGGGCCCAATTTGTTCTTGGATTGCAACGACATTGGGGACATCAGCGAAAGTTGGCCCCAATCTAGGAAACGGGATGCTGTGGCCTATTGAAGGGCCAACAAAGGGATCGATGATGGTTCCACTGGGGTGAACCATGTGCATCGCAATGAAGTCTTGATTTCCCTCACGAACGCCAAACAGAACTATCTCTAGGCGAGTGTCTCCCATCTCACCTGAAAGAATTTGGCGGCGTGCAAGAGGGCGACGCGCCCAGCGTTTAGACTCGGATGTCCACTCGGCATCAATACTCGAAAGACCGATGTCCACGTGTGCAATGGGTAGAAGCCAACGACCTGGGGGCCACGCCAAGAGGGTTGCAATACGCACTAGATGAGATGTCCATAATGGTAGAGAAATTAGCATAGCGACCACGGCAAGATAGCCGACCGGTTCACTGTAAACCACCCAAACCAGAACACCGAGTAGGATGCTTTCGATTCGCACGGTATTCCACAACCACATCTTAGCGGGTGACCCTTCAGTTTGATTCAAAGAAATCAATGAAGCACTGAGCCAAAGAAGGAAAAATGAGCCAATCCAAAGGCTGAGGCCTAAATGAAGATTCATACCGATTCCATGACCAAAGGAATGGAGTAGCATTGGAATAAGGCCGGCTGCAAGAAGAAAAATCGACCATGCGGCAGGGAACAAGAATCCTGTAAGATTGGGTTGTAATCGTTGCCTGCGCCAACCATTCCACGCCTCAGGTGCGTTGATTTCATGGGGCAAGAGGGGCGATAATCGACCGGAGCCAAACCACTTTGCCTCACCGAGGAGGAAGTGAGAATCGGGTGCCGCCATGCCATGACGGGGAGGTGCATACCGCATCAAAGCGACGCATCATTCCTCATCGAGTGGATGACGTAAAATCAGGTTTCGAGCGGCCCATACTTCATCGACACGCTTGACGGGAGTGTCGTGCGGTGCGGTCTTGACAAGTTCAGGATCCTCGGCAAGAATCTGGAGGAAATCATCGGCAAACTGATCGATTGCCTCCTTGCTCTCAGTTTCAGTCGGTTCAAGCATTAGACACTCAGGGACAATCATCGGGAAGTAAAGAGTGGGTGCCATGTATCCATAATCGAGAAGTCGCTTTGCAACATCCTTGCCAGTCACACCTGTGGCATCTTTGATGGGGGACATGTTCAGTGTGAACTCGTGCTTGACGATGTCTGTGGGCGCACCGTCAATCGGCATAGCATGAATTCCTGCGCGGACATCGTCACTAGGATTCATAATTCGGTGGCGGAGATAATTGGCGTTCAATACGGCATGTTCGCTCATCTTCTCTAATTCTCGACCGTATCGTCGATAGAAGGCCCAAGCTCGTACGGTCGCCCCAGAATTTCCATGCCATTGCTGGACCTTTCCAATCGATTTGGAGGGGTTATACCAATCGAACCACGGCTCCCCTTCTCCGTCCACAGAAGCAACAACCAAGGGGGCAGGGAGATAATCTGCAAGATGGGATTTCACCCCAATAGGCCCTGCTCCGGGGCCACCTCCTCCGTGAGGTTGACTGAATGTCTTGTGAAGATTGTAGTGGACTGCATCAAAGCCCATCAGACCAGGGTTGGTTTTGCCTAGAATCGCATTGAAATTGGCGCCATCATAGTACATCTGGCCACCCGCAGCATGGACTATCTCGGCCGCCTCGGCAATCTCGGGCTCAAAAATGCCCAGTGTACTAGGGTTGGTGACCATCATGGCTGCGGTATCCTCACCAACAACTGCACGAAGCGCATCGAGATCTAGTCGCCCGTTCTCCAAGGAAGGGATTTCGATGATTTGGTAACCGCACATAGCAGCACTGGCAGGATTTGTTCCATGCGCACTGTCGGGGACAATCACCTTGTCTCGATTGTCCTGACCTATGTCTCGGTGATATTCCTGAATGCAACGCATCGCCGTGAATTCACCATGTGCACCTGCAACCGGTTGAAGTGTGACCTTGTCCATACCCGCACAGTGTTCAAGCATCTCTTGCATTTCATGGAAGATGGCCATCAGGCCCTGAAGATGAGAGACGGGAGCCAATGCGTGAAGATCATTCATGCCTGACATCTGCACAATGCGTTCGTTGACCCGTGGGTTGTGTTTCATTGTACAGGAGCCAAGCGGATAGAATCCAGAATCAATGCCGTGACTTCGCGTTGAGAGCCATGTATAATGTCTAACAATCTCAGGTTCTGAAGCCCGTGGCCAACGTGCAGCAGCACTGCGTTGTAGTGCAGACGGAATGGTGAAATCATCAGAGAGAGGAGCAGGTTGGGCATAACCGGCACCTTTGGCACCATTGAATGCAAACAAGTCACTCATTCATACCCCTCCAGCCAATCTTGAACACCTTCAACTAAATCTTCGATATCTTCCGCAGCAATCTGGTCGG
>JASMFB010000133.1 GCA_030751995.1 Candidatus Thalassarchaeaceae archaeon | reverse complement strand
ACATATCTCTCAGTAGCGAGGGATTGGTCATCAACGTCATCGGAGGAGAAACCGACAGCGTCAGCGTCTCTTACGGAAAAGATGAGGTTCACGAATTGAAATGCGATGGGCCTGTACGCTCACAATACAGCTTGACCTATCTCCTACCATTGTCGAAGTCGATGGCTGTCAATGATAGGGTGACTCTGCGCTTCGGAGATAATTTTCCGCTCAAGGTGGAATATGAATTCGCTGACGGCGCAGGTCAAGTGGTCTATTTCCTCGCTCCACGCATCGAAGGCGACATCTGATTGAGATAGCATCGATTCAGTTGGATTGAAATGTGACATTGCGTCGCCACGCCATGACACGGCCCAGTGTCTGCGTTCTCATTCCGACTCTGTGTAACTCAAAGCAGTTGGAAGTAGTCTTGAAGGCATTGAATAATCAGGATTGGGAAGGAGACCTTGCAATCGCATGCGTTGGACCCACAGGGGATCCCGGTCAACAGGTCGCTGAAAGTAATGATGCTCGTTGGATTGACGAGGAAGGAAGCAGAAATCGAGCCGAGGCATGTAACATCGGAATCAAGAATCTGAAATGCGACATTCTCTTGTTTACAGATGATGATGTCATCCCACCCCTAGAGTGGGCAGGCTAACTGATTCGCGGGGTCGATAATGTAGAGGGTGCAGGAGTCGGCGGCCCACATTTCGCACCAGATGTGGATCCATTCTCCGCCAAAGCCGCTGATGTCGCCTTCTGCGCCCGCTGGGTGACTGCAGGTACCAGATATGGCAAGGTGCCCGCTGGAGAACTTGTGGAGATTGATCACAATCCTGGTTGCAATTCCGCCTATCGAAAAGATGTTCTCGACGAAGTTGCTGGATTTGAAGAGGGCTGTATCGGCGCAGAAGATGTGGTAATGGATCGGAAGATTCTCGATGCTGGATACAGACTGTGGTTCGATCCAACTGCAATCATGCCGCATAGACGCCGTGTACTGGTTTCCCCATACATGAAACAATTGCGCAACTATGGTTACGTTCGTACTCTCGCTAACTCTCGATGGCCTGCGTTGAAGAGATGGAGTCACAATGCCATTGGTTTCTTCCCCTTGCTCAGCATCATTGGAATCGCAGCATTCGTCTGGGGATTGATGCAGGGGGGTATTGATTGGTCAGCACCATTTACTTCTCCCGAGATAGGATTGCCAAGAATCGCTGCTCACAGCACCGCAGCACTGGCATTTCTCTATCTCTTAATCTGCTGGTTCGGTGCAGCCTTGGGGGCCTCTCCTCATAGAAGCATTGCTACCATTTCCATCGCTCCTCTAACCATCTTCTTGGCACATTGGGCCTATGGAAGTGGAGTGGTTCGTGGATGGAAGCAGATTCGCTTCGGTGGCGGTGCAGCCGCAGGACTTGGCATCCAGATAGATGACAAGGAAAGGAATTGACGGCATTTCTCGAAAAGGCTGTGAATCACCCTAGCCACATTGTCTCCAGCAATGGGTTCTTGAGTGGAACCAACGCCACGAGTATTCTCAAAGCGGTGTACGATGATGGGAGTCAGCCTGAAACAACGAATCCATTCAATGTCTCAGCCGGTAGAACACAGTACTGAAGAAGAAATATGGGAAATCGTGCGTTCATGGCTCATTATTACGCGAATTATCACTTTCATTACCATGATTGCTCTAGCAGAATTCTTTGAAGATATTACAGTGGGTGGATTGTCGGTCAGTCTATGGTCCCTGATAGTGGGAATCCCAGTCTTCCTCATTCTATCTATCATCATTATTTGGGGCGACCGATGGATGAAGAATCACCTACTCCCCGAAAATGAGAATCTCCTTGGAGAAGTGGACAGGACCCATGGCCGTCAAGCACAAATGTTGACACCTGGAATCGATAGCGGAAAGAGCGAGGTCAAGCTACACCCTATCTTTAACCGCTGATATTCAATCATCATGCATCGTCGCTTGACCTGTTGCCTGTTCCAGATCTCCGGTTTGTACTGCCCAAAGGTCAGCATACACTCCGTCGGCGGCCAATAACTCATCATGCGTTCCTCGTTCAACAACCACTCCATCAACGAGCACCAAAATGACATCAGCATCTCTGATGGTACTCAATCGATGAGCAACTGCAACAGTCATCCTACCATCCTTGAATTCATTCAGATTCCTCTGGATTATCTCTTCGGTTCGAGTATCGACTGAACTGGTCGCCTCATCGAGAATCAGCAATGGAGGACGTCTCAATAATGACCTGGCCAATGATATTCGCTGCCTCTGGCCGCCAGATATCTTGACCCCTCTGTCCCCTACGACTGTATCGTAACCCTCGACGAAGTCACAGATGAAATCATGTGCTCCTGCCAACCGTGCAGCCTCTTCAATATCCTCCTGGCTGGCTGTTTGATCAGAATAAGCAATATTCTCTCTCACCGTTCCATGAAACAGATAGACATCCTGACTAACATATCCTATCTGATTCCTCATGCTTGCCAATGTCAAATCTTGAAGGTTGGAATCATTCATAGAGGCTACTCCCGAATCAGGCTCATAATACCTCAACAACAATTTGACAATAGTGGATTTTCCTGCCCCAGTTGGGCCAACTATCCCAAGTGATTGGTTCTTGTTCAACTCAAAAGATACCCCATTCAGTACCTTCTGAGCATCAGGGTATCCGAAGTGAACTCCGTCGAAAGTTATCTTCTCAGCCCTCTCCTTGAGATCC
>JASMFB010000132.1 GCA_030751995.1 Candidatus Thalassarchaeaceae archaeon | reverse complement strand
CTTTGACGACCATGCGACAAACCATTGCTGAGCGGATGGTCAGAAGTCGGCAGACGTCGGCCCACGTCGTTACCTTTTTCGAGGTGGACTTCTCGGAAATCACCAAAGTGCGTGTAACCCATGAACTGACCTACCTCCCCTTTGTCATCACAGCTGTGACGCGCTCCCTAAGAGATGTCCCAATGTGCAATGCATCGTGGGGAGAGTCAGGCATCATCATGAAACAAGCGATTCATATTGGAATTGCCGTCGCTCTGGACGAGGGTTTGTTAGTGCCTGTCATCAGGAACGCAGATCAAAAAGGTCTCAAATTGCTTGCGAATGAAATTGCCGATCTGGCCGAGCGCGCCAGAACCAAACAGTTGTATCCAGAAGAAGTTCAAGGTGGAACGTTTTCAATTACTAACCACGGAGGATTCGGGAGTCTGTTCAGCACGCCGATCATCAATCAGCCCCAAACCGCCATTCTGGGGGTAGGGGCGGTGCAGAAGCGCACGGCTGTGATCGATGATGCTATTGCCATCCGGCCGATATGTTACTTGAGCTTTTCATTCGATCATCGAGTCATTGACGGTGCAACGGCAGATCAGTTCATGTCCAGGGTGAAAACCAATCTCGAGCACAGTGATTGGGAAACGTTGCTATGACCAGCAAGCGCGACGCCGTGATTGTGAGTGCAGCACGGACGCCGATTGGAAGTTTCAATGGCATCCTCAGCCAGACTTCTGCGACAACGCTTGGAAGTGCCGCGATTGCGGAGGCATTGAGACGCATTGACCTTCCTGGCAATCGCGTCGATGACGTGTACATGGGTTGCGTCCTTACCGCTGGTCTTGGACAGGCTCCCGCTAGGCAAGCGGCCATCGGTGCTCAGATTCCGCACTCTGTGGGTGCGACGACGGTCAATAAAGTCTGTGGATCAAGCCTTATGACCGTCATCATGGCTGTGCAGGCGATTGCGATTGGTCATGCAAACATCGTCGTTGCCGGTGGGATGGAAAGTATGACCCGTGCTCCCTATCTTCTCGAACGAGCCAGGCAGGGATATCGCCTTGGCCATGCCGAGCTCATAGACAGTTTGGTTAGGGACGGACTGTGGGATGTTTACAACGATTTTCATATGGGAAGCGCCGGAGAGCTTTGCGTGACCAAATACGGCCTGACGCGAACAGAACTCGATAACTTCGCCATCGAAAGTTATCGACGCGCGAATACTGCAATCTCATCAGGGGAGTTCAAAAATGAGGTCGTTGCAGTCGAGGTGTCACAGCGCAAAGGAGGGCCTCTCATGGTGAGGGAAGATGAGGAACCTACGCGCGTGGACCCTGTTAAGCTCCGTGCCCTCCCCCCCATCTTCAAAGAAGACGGTCTGCTCACGGTAGGCAATTCGCCGTCCTGCAACGATGGAGCTGCAGCATTGGTCATCATGGCATCAGATCAGGCGGAATTGTTGGGATTGGTACCGATGGCTAGAGTTGTTGGGTATGCCGGGGCTGCATTGGCCCCGGAATGGTTTACGATTGCACCGGTGGAGGCAATCCAGAGAGTGTTGAAAAAAACCGGTCTCTCTGTGCCAGACATCGATCTATTCGAAATCAACGAGGCATTCGCCGCAGTGCCTTTGGCTGTGAATCGCGAGCTTGGACTTGATCATGCGAAGGTCAACGTGAACGGTGGTGCCGTGGCACTTGGCCATCCAATTGGCGCGACAGGCGCGCGCATTCTCACAACACTTCTGCATGCTATGGAATCGCGGGGAGATCGTCGAGGAATCGCGAGTCTCTGTATCGGTGGAGGTGAGGCATTGGCGGTGGTCGTCGAACGTGTGTAGGACCTTACGCTTTCACGTCAGTGGTACGAGTGATGACAATTGATGACATTCAATGCATTGGAGTTGTTGGCACGGGCCAAATGGGTTGTGGAATTGCTAATGTTGTCGCCATGAGCGGGTGGGATGTTCTCCTGCTGGACGTCAGTTCTGCCATCGTGAAGGTAGCATTGGAAAGAATTAAGGCGGACCTTGAACGTGCTGTTACGAAAGGCATCCTCCATCCTGGCCACGTTGCGCCTTGCGTCGCCCGTCTTCACCCAATTGGGCGCATTGAAGAACTTGCGGAGGCCCAATTTGTAATTGAGGCAACTCCAGAAGATTCCGAACTCAAAACAGACCTCTTTCGGCAAATGGGTGTGTGTTGCAAACCGGAAACCATTTTGGCAAGTAACACCTCCTCCATCTCAATCACCTTGTTGGGGAAAGCAGCGGAGCGGCCTGATTGCGTCGTTGGCATTCACTTCATGAACCCAGCTCCAGTGATGCGGCTTGTCGAGATTGTACGGGGGCTAGAGACCTCACAGGAGACGGTTGCAAGGGCAACGGGGCTTGTGATGCGAATGGGGAAAACTCCTGTGATCTGTATCGACACACCTGGATTCATTGTTAACCGGCTCTTGATCCCCATGATCAATGAGGCCATTTGTCTCCTACAGGAGCGACAAGGGGAGTCGGATAGCGAGAGAACGCCGGAGGCTATTGATTTAGCCATGACTGCTGGCGCGAACCACCCGCAGGGCCCCCTTGCTCTTGCTGACAGGATTGGCCTCGACACTGTCCTTGCAATCTGCGAGGTTCTTCATCATGACTTGGGTGATTCCAAATTCAGTCCTAATCCGTTGCTCCGAAAATATGTAGAAGCTGGGTGGTTGGGGCGTAAAAGCGGTCGAGGGTTTTATGT
>JASMFB010000131.1 GCA_030751995.1 Candidatus Thalassarchaeaceae archaeon | reverse complement strand
GATTGCTTTGATGACTCCAAGGTCGTCATGGGATCGGCATTCTGCCCGAAGCATTGGACTAAGTTGTTCGATTTTCGCTCGAACAAGGTCGCGCTTTCTCATTGCGTCGCCAGGGCTGGGCATGAACTTGTCAACGATTTTTGCCACGAAAATATCTGCAAACAGGTGGGTTGCCGGCAGGTTTCTGACGGGTTTCCCTTCAACATGGAGAATTCTGATTTCGGCTGTCTTAGCATTGATTCGATTGACCTCACCAATCACAACATCTCCGGCTTCAATCTCCCGGATTGGATCGGTTTTTTGGACAACAAATAGAATTCCATCTTCTCGATTTAGCGTACCCACAACTGTGGCTACTACACCATGTTCTGATTCAGTCACACCGCGACCAAGATTGTCATCATCGTTCTTTGCTACTGCCGTACCTGGTACGACAAATGATCCCACATTTGCGGGAGAGGTCATTTCGCTTCACGCTCCTATCGCCTATCGGTCCCCCTTAGGGGACCGTTCGAACAACCCGCCGACCGGCGTCCCCCATTTGAAGCCGCCGCCTATCATCAGTTGCGTTTGAAGCGCCAAACAGCCACATCTGTCGTGCCCTGATGTGAACGATGATGCTCATATTGAGCCGGAATCCTGAACGACCCACTCAGAACGACTTCACCCCTCCAGTCGAACGATTTTGCTAGATTTTCAATGTGTGTTGCCTTGGCAGAATGCAGTAGATAGATGACTCGCGCATCTGAACTGAACGCTGCTTCAAGAAAGGGCCGATCCGCCATTGCAATCTGTACGCCCCATGGTGGATTCATGATGACCAAATCTACCTCGGTTCCCGACCACTCTTTGATGTCCCCAATCAACCATTCTGCGCCTTCGTATTCATGTACACATCCTGAATCTTGCTCTACTAGAAGCACCGAAGCGGCTCCAGCGAGCAAGCATCCAATGCCCAAGATTCCATTCCCTGCCCCAAGGTCAACCACACGCGTCTCTTCCCCAAGATCTCCACGTTGGACAATATCTGCAATCCAGCGAGCTGCAAAATCACCTTCTGTAGCATATTGCTCAAGAGAAACATCACTTTGGGGGTGAGGGGGTAAATTTGACAGCGCCATCGCAAGATGTCGTAGACGCATGAAACCACCGTGGATGGTGAAGCCCATCAAGACTGACTGTTGAATCCCTGCTCTCTAGCGAGTTCTATCGCCTTCAATGTCGCGAGATTGGACTGCTGAGTCTGAGTAACCTGCCCTGTCTTATGCATCTTGATATTGGCCGCTTCCTGTCGCAGTTGTTGTACGAGAACCGCTCCCGGTAACCTCTCTCCGCAGAACCGACAGAATTTCTTCTCATCTTCTTGTTGCTGCGCGCAATCGGTACAGAAGACCATGGGAACAAACCGCGGTTACATCGGCCCCCTATGAAGGTGGCTCTGAGTGTGGCTCACGATTCCTCGGATAAGCGCACGAACATGCCCCACACATCCACACCTGCCGCGGCGGCTCGCTCACTGACTTCCACGAATTCCGGATGTTCCATGATGTCACCCATTTCTTGCCCCCCTGCGACGAGCAGGGAGATTACTTGGCGCATTTCAGATTCAAGTGGTGATTCCGGTGTGGGTTCTACCACGGGTGGCAGATTTTCCTCTGTCATAGGAATCGGTTCCGTCTGTACCTCAGGTTCAGGATCTTCAGCAGCCTCCTCTGGTTCCGTTTCAGGAACATCGTCGTCACTCTCCTCTACAGATTGTGAAATTTCAACGGCCATTGAAGCGACCAAATTCTGCATCTCAGAATCCGATGCTTCATCGAGTATTGGCCCAGGGTGGGTCACGAAAGCCTTGCGTGCCATGGATGCGGGTGATTCGGAGAACGGAATCTTCTCTGGAAGTTGAATCGCAGGATGGTGGAAGCAGGCCCATGTTTCATCTTCGAATGAGGAATCATTCGCAGCGATGATTTGGACCTCGGATCGCGTCCACCCTTGGCCAATGAGTGGCTGCATCCATCGTCCAAGATCGGCCATAGCCACATCGACGAATTGGAAGGAAGCGATTGCATGATTAAGTCCTTCAGCCTCAATTTCACTTCGCTCAGTGCGTGGACGGTGAAAGACTGAGACTGCAGATTCTTCGATGGCAACAGTTCGACCATGATTGCGTAGAGCGTGACGGTCTGCACGCGCTCCAAGCATCATAATCCGCGTCCGTGGGCCGTATTCTTCCCATCCGGCTGTGAGTCCATCTAGGGAGCCTGATTCGACAACCTCGACTTCGCCCATACAGCATCGTCAGTCCATCGGGAATTTGAGGATGCCCCTCATTCGCCCAGCAACCCCTCAGCCAAAGCCAACTCGGCCAACAGTACAGTTCCACCTGCGGCACCACGAATCGTATTCTCTGACCAAGCGCGGAAGGTGACCATGTCACCATCCACATCGAACTCACTAATTCTAACCACCATTCCAGCCTTGAGATCAGTGGCTGGATCGGGCATGGAATCTGGAATCAAATCGTCGACGAAAATGAATGGTGTTGTTGGAGCAGATGGGAGGTTCAATGCTTGCGGCCTTGATCGATAATTTTCCATCCATTCACGAACCTCTTGTTCACTTTTTTCGGTGTGTAGGTCTGCGATTACGTTGACAATATGCCCGTATTCCCTGTTGACTCGTCGAACGGTCACTTGAACTGGGAAATTGGCTGGCCTAACGCCATCTGATTGCACCCGTCCGAGCAGACTCAGGCATTCTTCTTCCATCTTCTCGGCTTCACCCGGGATGTCCGCCGAATGCTCGTATGTCTCTCGATAATTCGTAAGCAAATCAATTCCGCCTCCGGACAGCGATTGTTCAGTCGCGA
>JASMFB010000130.1 GCA_030751995.1 Candidatus Thalassarchaeaceae archaeon | reverse complement strand
ATGGACGATGAAGGTGTCCGTATCGTCCATTCTCGAGTAACTCTCCCCAGTGCACTTGGCATGAATCTGTACATGGCTGCATTCGAAGATCTTCTCAGCATGCGAACACGCGCATATCTAGTCAAAGATATCGACCCCGAAATTCTTCGTCGATTACTAGGTGGGCGTTCTCGAGCTACCGATTTGGACGCAAAGGCTCTCGATGAGTACTTCCAAGGTAAGGCCAGCGTACCTGTAGATGCAGATGGATTGCTTCGATTGATGGAAAAGGGCGGGGGATTACACCCTGATTTGAAGAATCCACTATATCAGGACAAATTATCAGAAATAAATCATGACACAGTCCATGATTGGGTGGTAGATCTAGCATCTACTGGAGATATCACAAAAATACGTTCCACGGGAACTGTAGATGTGGATGACAAGTGGTTTTCCATTCGTATGTCCGAAGTTCACGGTACTCTGGGCGTTCTTGCTGATAAGGGGGCAAGTGAAATGGATGACTTGCGTGAATTATACACGGGGGGACTATCCTACGAATTTGCTGATAAATTTGAAAACGGAACACCCACCTCATGGAAATCTGCTAAATTGATGGACCCCCATGAAGCATTGAGAATCAAAATCGTCGATATGCTAGGAAGCGAAGGGCCCATGACGCTTGACGCACTTTCGGAACGCCTACCATTCCCACAAGCGCAAATCGAATCTCTTTTGCATGAACTTGAAGTAAGAAACATCGTTTCAATCGGTTTCTACAAACAAACACAAGAAGGCGAATTCATCCTCCGTGTCGATGAACACATTATCACTGGAGGGGAAGACAATATCATCGAATATCGTCAACTTCAAAATCTTCTTCTTCGTAAATCATTCCAGAAGTATCCCGACGCGCTAACAGCGCTTGCCGATGGACATGTGATGTTTGCCAAGATGCAGGAATTGCTTGATCGAATTGAAAATTTCCGCTTTGCAGATTGGAAAGACATGAAACATGACTCAGACATTGTGATGGGGAGATTGTTGCATTCCAGGGTGGGTTATACAACTAAATCGATGATTCCAATGCTACTGGGGCTACGCCCTGAACCATGGTTTTCAGAAATGGATAGTGAACTAATTGAATTCATACCACCTGATGAGAATGTAGAGAGAACGGAAATAATTGGCCATTTACCAAGGGGAGATGAGTTCAAGCATGTCCAAAGAGATGCACGAAATTCACTTTCAAATATGGAGCGACAGATGGTCTTTGTCAAACAGTTCGAAGAATTAGTGGACCGCAAACGATCACTGTCACTATTCCATAGAGTGCATGAAGTGTATGACCCCATGCCGTTCCCAGAAGCCCTTGAAGAATTGATTCGTAGGATTGGCCCAATCAAGTTACATTCATTGCGATTATTCGTGAGCCACCCTGTTGAACTGCTTGCAGAAGTACTTCGGGATTTAGAGGAAGATCAGCGCATTGTTCGAGTCACGGCGTTACAACCTGACCCCACAGACTTCTTTTGCGTCCCAGCGGATGCGGCTTCACTTGAAAGACCAACTAGAGAAGATAGAACGTTGCGAATATTGTCACAATCGGATCCGTTCTGTTCCAGATTCATTCAAGAGGTTCGCTATGTACTCAAACAGGGATGGTATTACCCCGTTTTCAAGGGAGTTGATCCTGTAGGCCGCATATTGATGTTCAAAGTCAATGATTACTTGGAAATCAAAGATATCCACATCCCACACGCATATCTTGATGAATTTGCAGAAATTTTTGAGACACTATTAGACAACTATACGGATACACTGGTCGATGTTTCCGTTTTACATGCTTTCAATGGTGAACCTATCCATGATTGTGATGAAAATATTCAATCCATTGTCGAGAAGTTAGGCTTCCGTTCAATGGGCGACAATCTACGATACATTCGCGGCGGTGTAGTCGACCCACGGCCCAGATCCCTAGCGCTACGCTCCCTCTTCCACCACCATCGTCTTCACCAAGACACTCGATTGGAAAACGAAACATTGGCTATGTCACACATTCCCGAAGTGCGCGATGATTTCGCCTTAAGAGGACGTTGCGAAATGTTCCGAGTCGATTTGAAATCCATGGCTGCCAGTCAACAATTACATCAAGGCACTAATTTGCGTAATCACCAAGTTTGGGCATCCTACAAGCACTTCCAACGACTTCTGCGCATGCGTGGAATCGAAGCTGATGAAGAATTGATGGACGTCCTCGAGTTCTTTTCAGGGCATTCAGATGCTAAAATTTTCATGGACCGTTATGCGATGAAGAGGGCTCAATTTAGAAAGTTGATACAACCATTAATTCGTTCAGGCCACATGGTTCAAGATTATCGAGGGGGATTCAAAACCGTTCACCGCCTTGAGGGCAAAGAAACATGGGAAGTCAAGCGCGAATATCTCCGAGAGATGATTGCAGATTACCCCGTACTAACACTAAAGCAATTTGAGAAATTAGCCGGAAGTCCATTCAAACCGGAACTATTGTCCAGTGTTCTACGTGAATTCGAGGAGGATGGTACCCTCATCAAGGGGTTCCTAATTGATGATTTGCACGAAGTATGTTGGGGGCGCCAAGACATGATTGAATCGGCAGATCAACTACCACCGATGCGCGATTTTGTCCTCCCTCCATCCGACCCCCTATTGCCATATTTCCAATCTCTCCTTAGGGAACGATTTGGCTATGGCAGTGCCTACATGGTATTTTGGAATGAAGAACCAATAGCAGCCTTCAAAGCTAATACTCGAAACGATATCATCGATGTTACTGATTTCGTCGGTGATTCCGAAAAAGAGAAGGAAGCATTACGTGTGATGAAAGAATTCGCATGGGAACACAATATGCCACTCAAAGGCAAAGTCTTGGATCGATTGAAATCACGTTGAATTAGATTT
>JASMFB010000012.1:5505-26123 GCA_030751995.1 Candidatus Thalassarchaeaceae archaeon | reverse complement strand
AATATTCCAATTCGCCCATTCCGTCTTCCCCACCCAAATAAGGGAGGAATTTCCATAGTTGCAATTTAGGTGGGTCGAATTACCCCATGAACTGACTTTACGCATTGCCGAATCCTCAACGTCATTTCCACTGAGGGTGAGTTCACTGAGTGTAGAAACCTCAAGGGATGCTGAACTGACCGTCGCATTCAGTGGCAAACGAATCGAATAGGTGGAATTTGAACCGGTTGAGAGGTTGACGCCGACAGAATGCCAACCATTGGAGAATTCATCAACAAGGCCGAACGAACCGTTTCCTGGGCCGCCAAAGGCCCATTCCAGATCTCCATCATCCCCGACATCGATGCCAATAGTGGTCGGGCTTTCGCCAGCGGCCCCTTGCCAACCCCGAACATCAAGTGAGGCGGCACTGACAACCGAATTAGCCCCCAATATCAGAGTGGTGCTGGAATCGTATCCTTCGCCAGGAAATGTGATGTTGACAGATTGAGGGAATCCACTGTTCCCGAAATGGGTCACATATTCTGCATTCGCTGTAGGGAAAAGTCCAGGCGCAGAAAAAATCGAGGCGAGAAAGAGGAATGAAAGCAGTAATGCCGAGCGGGCAGAGGGTGTCTCATCAGTCGCCATGATTCAAACCTCGCATCAGAGCAGAGCCCCTATGGGGCTCATTCACCCAATTCTCTTCTAATCATTCCCCCTCATTGGTCACTATCTGGATAACGGTCAAGATAGAATCCTGGAGGTTCCAAAGCGAAATGTGGCCGGATGCACGAATCCATCACCCAATGCGGTTCGAACAATGTCGAGGTAACCTTCTGCCTGACCCGGTTCTCGAATCCCGCCCGATAGTTTGAGTCCGCGGGCCTTGCCCTGATTCTCATGACTCCAAGCTGCGAGTAGTTCAGCCAGCGTTTGCGCCACCAAGGGGGTACAGCCGCCACGTCGCCCCGTGCAAGTCTTGATGAAATCTGCACCGAATTCAAGTGAAAGTTTTGCACCCAATTCGACGAAAGATAAGTCCAACTCCGGTGTTTCCAAAATCACCTTGAGGACCTTGTCGCCACAGGCTTGCCTCATCTGCGCAAGGTCGGTGGCGACCTTGTTGCGATCGCCATCCATCAAGGCATTGAAATCAATGACGATATCTACCTCATCTGCACCATCGGAAATCGCCTGCTTGACCTCTGCAATTCTCTCGTGTAGTGGGCCATCGCCATCGGGGAATCCGCCTGCAGCACAAGCGACGGTTCCGGTGTAGTTGGACCGGGCAATAGAAACATGCCCAGGCAGCACACAAATGGCGGCGAAATCATGCTCAGATGCCTCAGCAAGAAACGTCTCGATGTCGCCCTCCGGCTCAAGCATCGTGTAGTCACACAATCTCAGCAGTGCATTGGACACAAAATGGCCTCTTCTCACTCAGCGATAATCTTTGCACAATGGCCGACCGGTTTGCTCAAATCCAGATGTGGCATTCGCAGTTCGGTGACACCATGTCAGAAAGGGCCGACCTAGAGCGCGCCGTCGCTGAAAATCTCGGATGGGAAGTGTTGTCTTCCAATCAGCGAACAGATGGATTGACCTGCCAAGCTCCAGATGGAGCCATGATTGCCCTGCGATTTGACTGGCCATCAACTGAAACTGGGAATCACTATCTCGAGGTTGAGAGTAGGGAAAACCGTGAGAGTGCGTGGAAGCCATCGGGCTTTGGAATCGCACAGAAGAAGGCTCAATTCTGGGCTGTTGTCAACGATGAGGATGTGTTCGTGGCAGATGTCAATAAGTTGGCTCGATTACTCAAGAAACAACGTCGAGAATTGGAGGATCATGTCTCTCGGCGCAATGTGGGCAGTCACGACAAGCGAATGTATGCCAGAGGATATCTCCTGCCATTGGAAGATCTAGAGGGGTGTTGTTCAGTCATCTGTCCAAGCCCAGTGAATGCGCCCGATAACTGATGTTAACTCGCCACAGTCCTCAAATGCCCGATGAGGGCAGCATTGAATGTGTCAGAACGGATTCACAATTTCGGGGCCGGCCCCGCCGTTCTGCCGTTGTCCGTAGTCCAAGCCGTCGGCGATGCGCTGCCCAATCTAATGGACTCTGGAATCGGACTGTGTGAAATTAGTCACAGAAGTGCCACATTCCAGAGTGTGGTCGACAGCGCCATGGAACGAGTTCGAAGGGTTCTGTCAGTTCCCGATAATTACACCATTCTGTTCCTACAGGGTGGGGCTTCACTACAATTCTACATGACGGCACTGAACATCTTGCGCGCGGGTGAAAAGGCCGACTATCTGGTCACAGGCGGTTGGTCGAAGAAGGCGCTGAAAGAGGCGGGACGAATCGGTGATGCAATCTCGATTTGGGATGCTAACGATAATGGTTTCAAGTCGGTGCCTTCCAATGGTGATTTTTCGGTTCGAGATGATGCGGTATACGTCCACTATACATCGAATAACACACTCTATGGAACTCAATTCCATAACTTGCCGGACTGTGCTGGAAAACCTCTAATCCTTGATGCAAGTTCTGACATTGCAGGCGTTCCACTGGATGTTGGTGCTCACGAAATTATCTATGCGGGCGCGCAGAAGAATCTCGGCCCCAGTGGGGTCACATTGGTGATTCTTTCACCCTGGGCGATGTCACGAGTTGGAGACGATCTGCCGACCATGCTTGATTACAATGTGCACGCATCAAAGGGCTCTCTTTTCAACACCCCCAACACATTCGGTGTGTTTGTTCTAGATCAGGTCTTCAAGTGGCTTGAGGATAATGGTGGACTTGAAGGTTCGATTGCCCGCAATCGTGCCAAGGCGAATCTCCTGTATGGTGAGTTGGACCGAACTGATTTCTGGGCACCACATGCAGAAATGGAATCTCGTTCAGTGATGAATGTCACATGGCGGCTAGCCAATCAAGACCTTGAGGGTGTGTTCCTGCAAGAAGCAGATGCTGCCGGCCTTGGTGGACTGAAGGGGCATCGAAGTGTGGGTGGAATCCGTGCCAGTCTCTACAACGGTTGTCCGTTAGAGAGTGTGGTCGCACTGGTCTCATTTATGCAGGATTTCGAGATTCGGCATGCCTGAGTAATGCCCGTTTGATAACGAAGGCATGAAGTGAGTGAAGATTGGCCCGCAATCATGGTCGTCATCGGTATCGCGATGCTGCAAGGTGCTCGCCACGCGCACATTGATGCGATTCAAAGAGCGGCCACCGAGATGTCGATGGAAATTGAAATCATCGAATTGCGAACGATGGAAGATTTGGAAAACAATCCCATTGATGCCTTGATGCTCCCCGGTGGTGAAAGCACAGTCATGCGATTGCGCGGAAATGATGCGGCCAGTCGATTGTTGCCCTCACTGTACGCGTGGATGCGCGAAAATGATGCGCGTCCCGTCTTGGCTACCTGTGCTGGTGCTATTCTCATGGCAGACCCCCAAGATGGAGGCGAGCCACTGGTCGATGCGGAGATTGATCGAAATGCGTTTGGGGGACAAGCGGATTCTTTTGAATCAGATCTGGATTGTGGATTCCCGGGTGTCTTCATTCGGGCGCCCCGATTCGGCGAGGTTGCAGACAAGGTAGAATGCACCCTCTCAGGCGAAGTCGTCGGCGTTCGCCGTGGAAATAGAATCGCACTGACATTTCACCCAGAACTCAGCAATGATTCACGTTTCCATCGGATGTTATTGGAGGCCTGTGCATGATTGAATTACCATCCATGGATGAGGCTGAAGGCTGTATCCAATGTCAAATGGGTAGCAAACTCGTTCTTTTCGTCACTGGACATTGCCATTGGATGTGTGATTATTGTCCTCTTTCAGAGAGTCGTCGTGAAATCGACTTCATGTATGCCAATGAACGACGTGTCGAAATCGATGATTGGGCGGCTATCATCGAAGAAGGACAAGCCATGAATGCCACCGGAACCGGCATCACAGGAGGTGACCCAATGATGGCTGCAGAACGTAGCATGGAAGCCTGTCGTCAACTGAAGAGTGTGTTTGGCCCCGCACACCACATCCACCTCTACACGAGCATTCCATTCAAGCCGGAAGTCGCCCAAGAGTTGGCCGATGCGGGACTCGATGAGATTCGATTCCATCTACTGAATCTGGAATACGAGAGATACGTTCCAACCATGCAAGCTTGTCGCGATGCTGGATTGTTCGTCGGAATTGAATTGCCCTGTGAGCCCGATCAGGAAGAGCGTCTCCACGAACTCACCGAAGAAATGCGGAATGGGCCTGCACTTTTCCTCAATCTCAATGAATTGGAGATTACTGTGGGCAATTTCGACAACATGGAAGTCCGGGGATTCAATCTGTCCAGTGAAATCACGGCCGGGGCTGAAGGTTCAGCCGAATTGGCCATCGCACTGCATGCGAAAGTCACGCCAGATTACGGATACATGGTGAAATTCTGCACCGCCTCGTACAAGGATTCAGGTCAGTTGCGCCGGAGATTTTTGCGTCGTGGAGAACATACGATTTCACCACACGAACAGATGACTGAGGATGGAACGATGACCTTTGGTGCCATCTGGTGTTCTGCTGAAGATGTAGGAGCCTGGATACAAGAATTGCAAGATCAAACAGGAATTCCTTCGCAATTCATCTACTATGATGAGAATGCGGGTCGTCTTGAGATTCCTTTGATGCTGGCAGAAGGCATTGCAGATGAGATAGAAGCGCCTGTTGCAATGATTGAGGTTCACCCGACCCATGAGCGATTGGAGGTCGGGGTTGTCTGGCTGAACGATGCGCGTCCGCAATGAAGCGGTCGTCGGATTCAAGAACAACAGCCACTCCGCAGAATTCGATGTCCGAGGACGAATCGTCTGAAGAGCAGGCCGAAGAGCCCGTTCCTGAGGAAGAGGAGATTGAACTTACACTCGAGGAACAATTGGCCGAAGCCATCGCTCGAGCAGAGAAGGCGGAGGCCGAAATCACCTACAGAGAAGCAGATATTGCCAATCTTCGCAGGCGGACAGCGACCGATAAGGCAGAATTGCTCAAATTCGCAGGGTTCAATCTCGCCAATCGAATCCTGCCTGTTCTCGACAGTTTAGACAAGGCGCTTGAAGTCGCAGAAGAGGGACCGATGAGCGATGGTGTACGTCTGACTAGGGAAAATCTCCTCCAAGCACTTCAGGCGGAAGGTTTGACGCAGATTCAGGTTGGTCCAGAATTCGACCCTAAAACCATGGAGGCGATTACCACACTCCCAGCATCTGATGAACACCAAGATGGTTCTGTAATCGACACACTGGAATCCGGATGGATGTACAAGGATCGAGTCTTGCGTCCCGCCCGTGTCGTTGTTGCCAAGGAGTGAGAGGATGGAGCAACGAAGGTGGATTCTTATTCCACCTGCAATTTGGATCGCCTGTATCATGATCATTCAAATCTTAGGTGCTTTTACTGCCCCTTCATCTTCTGAGATGCCTGAAGAATGTCCAGAAGGAAGTCAGAATTGCGCACGAGTAATGATGGGAATCGAGGGGACTCCAGAAGAAGTTCACACCGCAGCGATGAATTGGGTTGATTCCCAAGGCAGAACAGAGATTGAAGCCCAGTCGGAAACCACGTCACACACGGTTTTCAGGACCCCGTGGATGTTGTACCCAGATGATTTCTTCATCCAAACCGGATGCACCGAGAATGGGACATGGATCCAAGTCCACTCTGAATCAAGACTAGGAATTGGGGACATGGGCGTCAATCAAGAGAGAATCGATGCGCTGCTTGACCACATGGTCACAGTTGAACTTGAAACCAGTGATTGTTAGCCGACCGGTTCGCCACCAGTTCCCAAGTGTAACAATCTTCGTTGCCATCCATTGTCAATGATGAGCCGCGCCACAGACTCGGGCATATTGATGCTCAGGGCAGCAATTGCGGCCTCTTCTTCCATCACCGTTGACAGCATTTGCATGGTGGCTCGAATTCTCCATCCCTGCCAATCTTCCCGGTTCACCAATTCACTCTCAACTACGAACCAGTCTGCTTCTCTATAGAGTTCAGATGCACCCTCATCGGTGGTGAAAATTATACCGGGTGGACCGTGGTATTTCTCAGCATGTCGGACATAATTCTGGGGATCTCCTAAATCGGGAACATGAACGATTTCAGCATCCCTTCCATCTAACCAAACTCGGATCATCTGCTCTCGTTCTTCAGCACTCCATGGATTTTCTAAGGATTGCTCAGCTTCTGATGAACCGATGCAAATACGCAATGGCAAATCAGAATTACCAATTCCCAAGTACGAAAATGCCGATTCAACCATCGCCACGTGGCCATTGTGGAATGGCTGGAATCGACCGAGGACGATGAGAGCAGGTTCCATTCTAGGCCTCCGGTAATCCATTTTCAAGCAAACGACCGAGGTTCCATTCGCCTTGGCCCCAATCAGTAGCTTCAGTCCAATCTCGGCCTACCATCAAGAACAACTCAGGTAATTGTGCGCTCTGTAGCGTACGGTGCAAGATATCTGCTGTTGTCTGATGTGCTTCCATGGTCGGCAAAATACGAGCATCTTGCTTTGGATCCAGAGTTTCACCCAAATCCTCTCTTTGCGCCATCCAAGACATGACAACAGATTCCGCATATTCGTCGGGTTCAACTGCTGAAATGGAAGATTGAGCGGCCTCCCATGTTCCGTCGGAGTACAAATCTTCGATGTCTTGAATCGAACGACTGAGGAGCACATCAAGGTAGAGCATGGCCCGGCCTTCCCAGCATCTAAATGATCCAGGGCTGGCAAATTCTGAGAGGTGGCGAAGGCCTTCTGCGGCGATTTCTTTACCCAATTGTGACAAATCGGTCAGGAATCCGGACGCAGTCCAATCTACATGTTGTGAGTCATACCAATCGAGGAATTCCGCCTCAGCATCAATATCGAACTTTCTCTCAAGCGACGGAATCTCATCTGGCCTACGCTCCCGGAACTCACCCTTTGAAATCGCGACGGCCAATTGATCCCCGGGGACAGAACAGAGGCCTCTGAATACAGCCGCATCGACTAAGCGAGCCACAAGGTCGACGGAGGCCATGATATCACGCCGGTGTCCGTCACCCATCAATGCTCGCCCAAGTCAGCACTGGCCTGCAATAACGCAGGAATTGAAGCAATCACTGGGTCATCCTCATCTTGGAATCGTAAACACTTCCCGTTCAGTCTAGATTTGAGGCCTGGGTTCAATGATTCGAACAAATCTTGGTTTTCGTGGAGTGGCATGAGATAGAGGCCCACATGTTTCTTCTGAACCTTGGTTCTAGCAAACGGCCGACCATTTATTCGAATGAGACTGTAATCACCCGGTTCATCGAGTTTGATTTGCATCTGTGGTTCATGCTTGGCAACCATTTCCTGAATGATGGCCCAAAGAGGTGCCAATTCTGGATTCTTCACAAAACCCACAGCAAGCCTCCAACGATAATTCTTGGCACATCGGGTTGAAGAACCCGGGCCCGACCCTAAGGGTCGGGCGAGAGGCTAGGGGGGTGATGTATTGGCCACAATCAAGGAGCAAATTGCCGATATCCAAGCCGAGATTGACAAAACTCAAAAAAACAAGGCAACCATGCATCACCTTGGCAAACTGAAGGCAAAAATTGCTGCACTCAAACGCAAGATAGAGGCTCAAGAAGCACATGCCAAAAGCAGTGGTCCGGCATCCGGTTTTGAAGTCAAGAAATCAGGGGATGCAACCGTTGCATTGGTCGGATTTCCTTCTGTAGGTAAATCGACACTCATCGCCAGATTGACAGGAAATGAATCTGAGATTGGCTCATATGAATTCACCACCCTCACATGTATTCCTGGATTGATGGAACACCGTGGGGCGAAAATTCAGATTCTCGATTTGCCGGGCCTGATACCAGGAGCTGCAGAAGGCAAAGGACGAGGCAAGGAGATTCTCGGAGTCATCCGATCTTGTGACATGGTTCTCTATGTGGTCGACCCGTTTCAGGAATCACACTTCAATGTCTTGAACCGCGAATTGGAAATCAGTGGAATGCGATTGAATGAGGCCAGGCCCCCTGTGTTTGTGGTACGAACAGACAGAGGTGGCATCATTGTCCGCTCAACATGCGAACAGACGCATTTGGATAAGGAAGAAGTGCAAGATATCGTTCGCTCATTCGGAATTGTCAGCGCCCACGTCACAATGAGAATCGATGCTACAGCAGATCACCTAGTCGACACCATGGCTGCAAATCGTGTCTATTCCAAAGCTGTGATTGTCGTCAACAAGATGGATATTGCAAGTAAGAAAGACCTTACTAGAACCACTGACAATCTCCCTGAGGGCTGGCCAGTCATGCCAATCTCAGCATTTACAGGAATGGGTGTTGAGGAGATGAAGGATTTCCTTTACGACAATCTCGGATTCATGTCGATCTATCTCAAACCCCAAGGTCAAGAAGCGGATTTAATCGAACCACTCATCGTCAAAGACACTTCTACTGTCGAAGATGTGTGCAACACATTGCACCGAGACTTCGTGAGAAAATTCCGTTACTCTCGTGTCAAAGGGCCGTCTGCCAAATTTGATTGGCAGCGGGTCGGATTGGCGCATCAACTGAAGGATGGGGATTTGCTCTCAATCATCATCAGACGTTGATGCAGGGGTTCATCTCCGTAGGAGATGTTGATATGGACGAGTCCCATCGCAGGTCCCCGGGTGACCAACATGGAACGCTATCATCCAAGAGCCGGCCTCTGGTGTTTGGTTGTGGCTTTCCCAACATGGATTATATTCCTCCTAAATGGGATGCTAGGGTTCTTTCCAGCAGTAATTTTCGCTGATGGAGGAGTGGGTCAGAAATTCCATTTCTGGCTGTTTTTGAAAGACAGATTGTTTGGTGGTTCGACAGATCCAGTGTGGTCAGAAGCA
Organism: Candidatus Thalassarchaeaceae archaeon; assembly: GCA_030751995.1. Taxonomy (GTDB): domain Archaea; phylum Thermoplasmatota; class Poseidoniia; order Poseidoniales; family Thalassarchaeaceae; genus MGIIb-P. The sequence continues at coordinate 17,206 of JASMFB010000012.1, read as the reverse complement.
GGAGTCATGACCTCACAAGAATGGCTGTTGCTTGCCCTTGCCCTCCCGGCAACGATTGGGGCGATCTACAGTTTGCGACGCCGTCCCGAATTTGGAGCCATCCATCGTAGTGACGATATTAGTGATAGAGAATCGCTTGAAGTGGGTGCAATCAACATCGGCTTTTCTGGAGGAGGAGATGCCCATACACAATCCATTGTTGAATCCGTCATAGGCCATGAAGAAGTTCTGGACCAAGGTGTCGTATCTGCAGCACTTGGGGAAATGGGAGTTATTGCAGCGGCCAACGCGGCCGCTGCTGCCGAACAAGAAGAAGTAGAAGTCGTTACGGAACCTGTTCACGACAGTAGATTCACGACAACAATTCCAGATGATGATACACTCGACATGGTTTCAGTATTGGTCGAAGAAGATGAAGACGATACAGGCTGGGGAGTATGGGACCCAGAAGCAGAGTCGGAAGTAGAAATTGAAGTGGAAATTGAAGCAGAAGTGGAAATCGATTCAACGCCGGAACGGGAATTGCCCGAGATTCCTGAAATATTCCGTGAACCAGTCGTCGACACTCCTGATCCTCTTGCCACCCCAACCATCCCTGAAATTCCAATCATTGAAACCCTCACCCCAACCATTGAGGCACCCAAATCCAACATTACTGAACGTATATCCACCCTCATGACTCATGCCGCCGACGCAACGGTAGATGCGACCAAAGAAGTGGTTAGTGCTACCATGAGTGGTGCCAAGGAAGTCGCTTCCATTGCTGCTGGAATCACCGGGAAAGTAGTTGGCAAAGTTCGACAAAAATCGACCAAGGGCGTCATGCCCGTAAGACCAGTGGGGTTGCCACCAATGGCAGAATGGGATTCATACCAAGGAGCTTGGACGATTATGGGTCGCCCGGTTCACGTTGCTGCTACACCTGAGCCAGAAGTAGCGGCCCCATCTTGGTCGCACGAGGAGGAGGTTGTATTGACGGCCACTGCGATTGATTCGCCTGCTCAACACGGTGATGAAAACAAACCACGTCGAAACACACCATTCATTCCTGAGTTGCCCTAATCGAGGCCGGATGTATGCCCGAACGCTTGGAAATCGAGGAACTCATGGACGCGCCAAGGATGCGCTTGTTCCGTCGCCTTGGTGCTCATTTGAGAACACGTGTTCGTGTATTGTGTACCTTGTTCATCTTTGGTTTCATCATTGGCTACCCATTGGCTGGAAAGGCCCTTGATTGGTTGATCAATCAATCGAGTTTGATTCCCGAAGATACGACAATTATTGTTCTCCAGCCGTTGGAACTGGTCTTGCTTCGATTACAGATTGCAGGTTATCTTGGCATCACATTGGTGGTCATGGCACTTATCTGGGATGCTGCTCGATTGGCCGGTCGTTCGAAGATGCCTGATGATTTGGAACTCCCGTCACTTCCGCAAGGGGCACTTCTACGCGGACTGGTTGCCCTGATGATATCGTTCGGATTGGCCGTACTCGGGTTGATTTACGCCTGGGATATTCTGATTCCATTCTTGTTGGAATATCTACAGGAAGATGCGGCAGCTGCAGGTTTGGAGACGACGTGGCATCTTCAAGCATGGATTGGATTCCTGTTGTCACTCGCACTGGGGAGCGCCCTGGCATTCCAAGTTCCGTTGGTCGTCCTCATCTCATTGAGGGGAGGTTTGGTGGAGAAATCTGTGCTGACACGCTATCGTCGACATCTGTGGTTTACTAGCATCGTCGCTGGAGCCATGCTATCGCCACCTGACCCTCTATCTCTTGCACTCATCGCTGCACCGATGATTGTCCTGTTTGAGGTGGCGCTACTCCTAGATGGCATCATTCCTCAGCGGCCTTAGCCCCACGATTGCGCTCATCTTCTGCATTGGCCACTGCAATACCGTCTTCGACATCGACCCAAGTCATCATCACAGTGCCTGAGATAATCAAGATGGCTAAACTTGCTATTGCAACCCTACTATCATACATCACTGACAAAGTGGTATAGGCCATCGGTCCCATGAATGCTGCAACCTTTCCAAAGAAGCCAAAGAAGCCAAAGAATTCTGTACTTCGTGTCTCAGGTACCATCTGACCAAATAGACTGCGAGCAAGACCCTGACTACCCCCCATCAGTACACCAGCAAGGCAACCGAGCATGAGCCACTGCCAGAACACTGCCATTCCAAGTGGTTCCCAAACATAATCCCGAATTGTCATTGGAATGAAATCGAGTTTGCCATCTCCAAGATTGGTCGGATGGTGTGTGCCGACCATGGTTGAATTCGCCAAACTACCGCCAATGACAGATATACTGAACCGTGTATCTTCATTTGCGGCCAGGAACGCGCTCATATTTTCTGAATCAGCAGTACCATTGGTCCCATCCTCGAAGTGATTGTCATCGCAATCTACGCAGAAAGGAAGAATGTGGGACCAATCATCTTTGAAATCCTGATCTTCATCGCCCATGCCAACTAGATCCAATGCGCGAACTGTGATGACATAGGACTCCCCGTCCCATTCCGCCTGATAATCGAACTCGTCGTGGCCTTCAAGTGCTAGTGGTGCGAAGGACATCGCACCGACAATCATCACACACCACATGACCAATGAGAATGTCAACGCTCTCTTCGTCGACCATCGACCTGCAAGCCAAGTGAAGAAGAAAGCAGAGGGGAAGGCAACGAATTGGATAATCAGGATGGTCAGAATGAGTTCACCCATCGTCAGCCCAAGCACAGCGATTCCAAATGCACCTGCCAGTGAAGTGACACTGTTGATGCCATCAATGAACAAGAAGTAAGCGAACATGTAGATGAACAGTGTCCGGAAATTCCTCCATTCCGACAATGTCGTTACTACTTCAGAAACGCCCAATTTGGTCGCTTCTTTCAGAGATAAGTCCTCAATCTCATTTTCAATCTCAGGCTCTGCAACATGGGCGAATGTGTACCATGCGAACCCGAACCACCAGATTCCCGAAGAAGCAATTGCGACCTGAGTGGCCCAAAGGGCGAAATCTGTTGAAAACAACAAAGCGAGATGGGCTACCAAGAGTAAGCCACCACCTAGATATCCATACGCGTATGCCTTGTTTGAGATTGCATCCATCTCGTGATCCTCGCCCTGATATGGGAGCAAGGCGTTGTAGAATACGCCCGCAGCATTCAATCCAATGTTGGCAAGTAGGAACATGATGAAAATCCACATCCACTGGAACGAGATATCGAAAATGGGGGCCAATCCCATGAGGAATACTGATCCGGCCCCGAGCCAAGTCATCCATTTGAGGGCCTGCATCTTGATTCTCTTTCGATCTGCGATTACCCCAATCGATGGACTTACAATTGCAACCATCAATGTCCCCAATGTGACAGCTAGAGACCATGCGGCATCGGAGGTCATCTCCATTCCGATGATGGTGCCAGTCAACCCGTTGGCCTCAAGGAACAGTGCGGCAAACCAAGCAGGAAGAATAGCCGTGGTCACGCTTGTTTCAAAGGCAGATTTACCCCAATCGTACATGCAATAACCGAAGATGGGTTTCCGCTTTGTCTCCGACATGGGCTCAAACTAGGGTGGACGGTGTTTAGGCTTGATGCAGGGTGATGCTTGAATATGGGTATCGAATCGAACGGTTGATGGCAGAGGATTGGGTCAAACCCATCGAGAATTCAATCGAGGGTATCCGTCGAGGAATGACACACTTCGATGGTGTTGAATTCGATTTGAGATTGACCACGGATGGAGAATTAGTGTTGTTCCACGATAATCACCTTTCCAAGCAACAAATCGAACAAATAGGTGGCTCAAAATGGACCGAGGATCACACTTCTGAAGAATTGGCTGAATTGGGAATTTCAAGCTTCAGTGAACTCCTTTCAAACGATGTGTTTGCGAATGCATGGCGAGAACATGGCAAGGTTGCTTGTGTCGAACTAAAGATGCCACACCCAAATTCCAAAATTGCCGGTTCGGTGAATCCACGCAAGAGAGGGAAACACGCCAGAGCGATGGCCAAACTAACGGACTCGATGCTCAATGAAGTAGGGTTGGAGCAAACGAATGTCGTCATCTTCTCGTTCAAGCGTCGGTTCCGCCACGCGTGCGCGCGCGCGAACGTCAGGTGGCCCGTGGCTCAACTCCAACCATCCATTCCTGAAATCGGAGGCAAGCGTATGAAGCGAATATTGGCGATTCCCTCCTTCATGTGGCTCTCTCTGGCTTTCCACCTGAAGCACCAGCAATCAGTAGGAGCACCGTTCCTTCCTTGTGGCCTAGAATATGTGCATGGATACACTAGGCACCTGACCTTGGGTCGAACATTCGGATTGACTGGATATACCAGTCGTCGCCTCAATCGGCTGCGACAAGGGTATCAGCTCTACGTCTGGCCAACACCTATCGCAATAGAGGATTCACTCCACACACTCGGCCTCACGGGGATGACAGATGATGCTTCGCCGCATACGGTGACCTACCCCGGAGGCAGGGCCCGCTGGACGCGTTGGGCAAGTCAGCCATTGGACCCTGAGCGTGAAGCCCTACTCAGGGATGCTGACGAGGAAGATCATGTCGCATTAGTAGAAGAAGCTGCGAGAGAAGTTACCCCCTGGCATGAATTGACAGATATCGAACGGAGAGGGTTCCTCTCACTGTGGAGAAAGCGATGGAGTTGGGAAAGAGACATCGATGAATTAGCAGAAGATGCTAGTCCGAACACGATGCCGTGGGAGGTCTCTCGGCTGATTGGACACCGCGGTAGCGGCAAGGACTTCAAATGATTAATCGAGCCGGCGAATTGTCGGATCTGCTGCGATGTACTTGGGGCGATAGATGGGCGTTCCACGCCCCCCTCGAGCATTTCTCTCATCGAGGATTTGTGCCGAGATTCCAGCAACTCGTGCCCATCCGAAGAATGTCGTGTAATAATCCGGTTTGTGGAATCCGACAGCATTGAGTAAGGTACCCGAAGCGATGTCGACATTCGCATTGGGATTGCTAATCTTTGGATTTTCACCAAGAACTCTCGGTGCGACGACTCTCAATGTCTTGACCGTCTGGAAATTGGGGTCATCTGGGCAAATCTCCTCTCCAAGTTTGAATTGAGCGGCCGCACGAGGATCCTCTGCCCGCAATACAGCGTGGCCGAAGCCATAGATGGGGCGTCGGGCTGCCAATTCCTTGCGAACGAAGGATTCAACCTCTGCTTCATCAGAAGTGCCGATACGCTGTACGAATTCAAGGCAAGACTGGTTTGCACGACCATGTAGTGGCCCAGATAGAGCATTCATTGCGCTCGAAATTGAACCGTACAAACTGGCCCATCCGCTGGCCACAGCTTTGCCCGTGAATGTAGACAGGTTTCCGCCCCCATGATCCATGTGCAGTACAAGGAAGACACGAAGGGTTCGGGTCATGCGATTGGCATCCACACCGTCCATGCCGAGTAGATGAACGAAATTCTCTACCATCCCTAGTTCGGGTTCGCTTGCAACTTCCGGCAATCCCCTTCCACCTCGTAGTCGGAAAATGGTCGCCATCAATTCAGGCATTCTTGAGATGAGGTTGAGGCCGTCGGCGCGAATATCTCCTGTCGTCTCAGCAAGACCCAATGCCTGAATGCCGATGCTCAACCAATCCATTGGATGGCCAGATGATGGAGTCAATGATTCAAGAACTCGAAGTGCGCCAGTCGGCATTCTTTCGGCCCTCTGAGCCAGTTCATGACGGAAATCCTGAGACTCCTGGCGATTAGGTAGGCGCTTCTCGAAAAGCAGGAAGATTACATCTTCGGGGTCCATCTCTGCTAGATCTCCAACTGGATAGCCACAGTAGTGGACGCCCTTCTTGGGATCGACAAACGAAGTTCGGCAAGTTCCGACAGGGATTCCGCGGAGGCCGGAGTCCAAATGGTCCTCAGTGACCTCAAAGAGGACTTCTTTGCCATTCTCTTCGCTCACGTTCAGTCCTCGGCCTTCGGGAACGGAGGGTTCGGTATAAGGACAAGGGTGGGTGTGTAACACCCAGAATATCGAAAACAGTAGAGATTGTCCGCCACTCATGGGCAAGCGGGTACCGTGGTATTCTCAGGGTGTCCGTTTTGAATGCCAACCGGATTGTGGCAAATGCTGTGACCAGCCCGGTGGTGTTGTGTTCCTAGCCCCGCATGATGCAGAAAGACTCGCTAAACATCACGATATGCCAGTACAAGATTGGTTGGACAAGGACTGTCGAAGGAGTTACAACGGACGTTATGTGTTACAGTCACGGCCGGGAAATGATGTCTGTATCTATCTCAACGAGGACAAGACCTGTGGTGTATACGAAGCCAAGCCGGACCAATGCTCTGCATTCCCGTGGTGGAACGAGAACATGGTTTCAAACCGGGCGTGGCACAAGACTGTGCAATTGTGTCCAGGCCTGCGCCGACCCGATGCAGGGGTGATTTCGCTGCCCGTCATCCAAGGACACTTAGACAAGGATCGGGTTGCTGAGAAAGGGTTCAGGAACTGGTCAGACTGAGCCTACTCTACAGGCAATAGAACGCGACGTTTGAGGGGCCAAAGAATGGCCATAGCCGGCTCGCTGTAGTCTGGAATCAGAACGGGGCGTTCGGTTGCCTGAATCAGTTCCCCTGGATCGAAATCATCCAAGGAAGGAGCATATTCCCCAGCACTGAGTTCCTGCAACTTGTCGAGATGGCCCTCAATGGCCAACATCCGGTCGGTGAAAGAGACCAATTCGTCTGGGGATGCGCTCTCGACTCGTCGGGAAATATGTTGAATCTCACGATTCAATTCCCTCAGTTCAAAGCGGTGTTCATGGATGATACTCTCCAAGTGACCTAGGGCTGATTCTGCCAAGGCATCGATGTTCTGACCAACGGGAATCTGCGGTGCACTGGTCGATTTGGAGCCGCGGGCGGAGATTTCTTCCAAATGGCTGCGCAAGGTGTCTGCTGTGAGTGATTCCGCTGCCTCAAGGGAAGAGGGGAGGGTAATCTCAGGCGGAACGTAATCATCTGTGACATCGAGGCGTTCACTGATAATCTCGGCCCGATGTTCGGCCGGTTCAGGAAGTACAGCGTCTAGAACTTCAGCAACGATTTGAGCCCCCATTGCATCAGCATCCATCGGCTCGTCTACGATTTCATCAGACATGGTGGGTGCCTCGCCAGATAACAAGGTGCGAATATCAACGGCGCCCATCAAAGAGGCACCTGAATCCAATGCGAGGCAGACGGTTTCAAAATCGGCCTTGACTCGACTCCATTGCCCCCTACTTCGACTCACGATCACCTGTAGTTGAGGGTCTGTGAGTGAGGCATTGCGAGACAAGGTGTTTCGCCTGAGCATCATCAGCATGGTCGACTCAGAAGGTGTTCCCAGTTCTACGTGTACGCCCGATGTGATTGCTTGACGCAATCTGCCAATAGGGAGTGAATCGGCTGCCAAACGACGCGATGATGTGAGAATCACTTGAGCACCGATATCGATGGCCCAACCTACAACATTGGCCAGATTGGCAGCTCCGGTGGGTCGCATGAGGATGCGGTCCGCATCATCGATGAGGAGTGAACTCGCATAAAGCAGCAAATCATCCCATCCATCTGGAAGATGTTCAGGGAATGTTTCAGCAGTGATGAGGCGTACATCACGATCAGGGATTCCCGAATGGAGAGATTCTCCGATTGCCCACAACAAGTGGCTCTTTCCAGTACCCGATGTGCCATGGATGAGGAGAGGGTTCAATCGACGGCCCGGATAATCGATGACTTCGCTGGCCGCCTGAGTGGCAATCCGATTCGAAGGACCTTGTTGCCATGTTGAGAAATCAAGGCCAGAGCGCTCGGTCAGATAAGGAGGCCAATAACCTGCAAATTCTACAGATGAAGGGGCTGGACCGGGGTCTGAAATCTGCGGACTGCCCAATTCGACTTCGCCCAACGATTCGGCAGGATTCAATCCACGATGCTGATCAAGTACTTCTCTCCAAATGGGGATAATTGGATCACGGGAATCCGGGCCATCCTGTCCAGACACCCAACGTGGGGTTCCAGCGGGCAAATTCGAGGGTCGTGAATCTAAATCTAAGGGGCTTCCTTCCAAAATCCTGCCCCGCATCGCTTCAAGACGGGCATGGACCGTCTCGGCGTAATCGGTGCCATCTCCACTGAGGATCGATAATCTCTCCAGAGGAGATGGGGCATTTGAGGGCAATTCGTGGCGAGCAGCAAATCGTGCCTCTGCTCTAGCGCGTTCCCGAATGGATACATTGTCTAGCAAGGTACTCTTTCCTTCAGGCGAGGGGGCTTTTCTCTCCGATTCCCCAAGGAATCGACGACTTCGCTCCATCGCATCTCGAAGTGGAGTGCGAATGATGCTCATTTTTCCGCCTCCTCTAATGCCGCAATAGCTCCATCTGGATCCACTTCGAACATGTCAACTATCGATTGGACTTCAACACCCGCTGCTTCTAACTTGCGGAGTCGCTCCCAAATCGTAACTTCTGTACTCCCGCTGCCCGAAAATGCATTCTCCATCAATCGGAGTGAGGATTTTTCAATTTCGGCCAATCGTCCAGTCAGGTGTTGTGTTCTCTGAGAACGGCTGCTAGCCTCTCGGACTGCTGCGTTTGAAGTTAGAGGTGGGGTGTCGTCGGAGAGATCGCCACCTGAAGCTGCTCGACTAGCTGCACTCATGCCAACGACTCGCAAATCGGGTGCGGTTTCGTAATTGACGCCTGGTTCAATGATTCGGGCTTTGCTTGCGGCAAAATCGAGTTTGTCTCTCGCTGAGATAATTTCACCGGGAATGACAACCTTTGCTTCTACTTCACGAGCACGGGAAGCAGCCAAATCCATGCCTTCTTTCTCAAAACGCGTGGAATCCTCTACAAGGATTTCGCCAACTTCAGTGGGAGTCAAATGTACGAGGCCGTCTTTGGCGGATGGTGATCGGCGAACCTTTCGTGCAATATTTCCTCGATAGTTGATAGTCGGGGATTTGGGTGGTTTTGGGGGCTCGACCACAACTTCGGGTTCTGGTTCGGATTCGAGGATAACTTCGGGTTCTGGTTCGGATTCGACGGTTTCGATGGGTGGTAGTTCTGTATCTCGATTGGCAGATGGTGCAGTGGCCCAATCGGGCAATGCTTCATCGTTATCTACGGGAGAAGAAATTGTTTCAACAACATCCTGAATTTCAGATTGACGCTCTTCACGCCAAGCATCGACGACCCCGCTAATAGACCAGCGATTTTCGTCTAGAATCATTTCAGGAGTTGGGGCAGGTTCGGGTGCCTGTACTACAGGAGCGGGGATTTCTATTGCCGACCAATCATCAGAACAGAAGGGGTGGCCTTCCAATCGCGCTGGTCGTTGGGCCCATTGACCCACACGAGCACCATCCAGAGAATCGACTTCCCTCAACAGTATGGATCTTTGACGTGTAGTGAATACGTCGAGGTCTACCGGCAGGAAAAGGAGATGTTCGTCGGAGGTGATGGAATCAACCAAAGAACGAATCAATTCAATCGAGCGATCAAAGCCGTGCACACCGGTCAAAAATTCGAGGCCGTCAAGGAGGACACAGGCCCGATTTGTGCCGAAAAGGAAACTATCGATTTGTCGGCGAACTTCTTCCAGAGTCGTATTACAGATGTTATCTCCCTCGCCTTTTTCGGATAGCCAACGAGTAACGGACATCGGCAGACCTACCTCATCTTCCAGTCTAGTACCGGGAGTTCGAGAAATCACCAACAGTGGATGGCCGATTCTGCCCAGATGTGCAGCCATCAACATGACTTCGCCGGGTGTTTGCGCGTCGACGAGCGCAACCATTCCAGGAAGCAATTCAGAACCGGGGTGGAAGGGGAGAGGGGGGAGTTCTGTCATCGAGGAATCTTCGTCAAGGTCACTATCGGGAATCCATGCATCCAGTCGTTTCCACTGTCGGCGTCTTCGTTGTCGGCGATGCCACCAAGATTCGGCTTCGAAATCTTCGCCCCAAGGAAGATCTTCTCCATCTTCCAAATGTAGAATGGCAAGAGGATGTAGCCCCTCAATCAGATCGAGATTGATGCCAGTGTGTCTAGTCAACTGACTCCCCTCGAGAGAAGCTGCCTCTTGGAGGGCACCCAGAGCAGCATGACCCGAAAGTACAGCGCCGCCTGAATCTTCGTATAGTACCATTGAAGGTGTGCCCTCACGAACGGAAATTTGGCCTACTGCACCCCCAAGGGCACCTGCCTCACAGCGAAGATAACCCGATTCTGAACGCTTTTGCATATCGACGAGGAGGAGTTCGAGAACGCCAGCGCCACCGCGCCGCGTTTCACTGACTTCGCCTGTTGGAAGTTCGACCATCTACTCACCGACGCTACGCGTCGCCTCTAACGCCTCTTGAATCAACCGCCCCCTACGGGGGGCGGAGTGGCGTTTACAGTAGGGTCTTTGAGACGCCGTGAGATGTAGGCCGGGTGAATCGAAATAACTGGAGATGTGGGTTTTCTTTGAATCCACTTATCGTACAAATCAAGCAGCAATCTTGAGGGGGTCGACACCGTGCGAGGTTCATGGTGGAGTTACCTTCGGATTCGATATTGCTTTCCGAAACCGGTGTGGCCGATTCATGGATTGATGCCAAGCGTATTTGGATGCAGGGCGCGTTTTACATCACCCTGATTGCCGTAATTTTTTCCATAATTGCTGAATTGAATCTCATTCGATGGAATCAAGCCACTCTAATCATTGCGTTGATGGTTCTGAGCGTAGTGACTCTGAGTTTTCGAAAAATTGTCGACACTAGAAATCAATTGGATGTAATCGCCATTTCAACTGGCCACCCTTGGCATGATTCGGAAGGGGTTGGCCACACAACAGTGTTTGTTCTTAGCCAAGGCGAATGGGTTGGATTGGGAGCAGATGTTCGCGTCGTTACCACTAGAGATCCAATACTTGGCCTGACTCTGTTAAGGGATGGCGATTCAGAAGGTAAAATTTTGGCCCGTTGGAGCGGCGAAATTGAACCAAGTATTGTGACGATGGTCAATATGGCACAAGCACTGGCAAATGCCCAAGATCGAGATGAGGATGAGGACGATTCTTTCGAGGCAGCACGCGAACGAGAAGAAACGGGAGAAGGGTTACTTGAGCGAGAATGGATGGACACCGAAGAAGGTGCGGCCGGGTATGAGCCAGGGGCAATTCTGCGCGCTTTCAAGCGTTCCTTCGACGGCGATTCTAGTGATGAAGAGCAATCGAAAGATAGCGATTAGTGAGACCCCTAAGACAATATGCGGGCCTCAGGGCAAGCCCCCTGTGTCTTGGCGAGATAAACTTGAGGATCTTCCTCCAGAACATCGAATCTTGGTTGAAGGCGGGAGTCTATCACAACGCTTCTCAAAACAACCTCTCTCGATGACGCACCCAGCATTCATTGGGGGCTTCTATGGTCTGCTCGTTGCCACATCTCTCTTGCTGCCATTCGTTTATGAAAAAGGATGGAACGAAGATACAATGCGTGATTGGGCTTTCCTTGGCGTTTTGCTGATGTTGATTAGTGCAATCACGGGCCACTTTTCACTGATTGTTGCGAAAATTCTTCGGCGGCCACCGATTTCGCTACGAAGGATGCTGGTCTACCCCTTGCCATTCCTCGGACTCATCATTTTGAGCGTGATTCTGGTAACAGAA
>JASMFB010000012.1:0-5495 GCA_030751995.1 Candidatus Thalassarchaeaceae archaeon | reverse complement strand
GACAGTGCAGCAATGTGTTTACGCTACATAGGTTGGATGCTAATTCTCGTTCCCGGTCCTGTTTACGTGCACCTATCATGGGCACCCCGTTGGAGATTGCTCTGTCGTCTCGAGGAAGGTTTGGATCCTTTCGATGGTGATGTTCTCTCTTCAACGAAAACGGATGTTGAAGGACTTGACGAGGATTCCGATATGGAAATGGCAATCGAAGACATAGAAGAAGATCCTCCGTTGCTACACGTATCTGATGGTGAAGAATAATCAGATTAGTCCAATCTTTCGGCCGGCTGATTCGTATCCAGCAAGTATCGAGTTCAATTGTTCATCTGTGAGGCCAGCACACAACTGATTGCGGACGCGAGCTGCATCTCTTGCGACCATCGGGAATACGATGGCGCCAGCAACGATGCCCTCTGCTCGGAGTGCAGCGACGAGGTCTTTGGCAATTCGGCTCTCACCACACATGACTGGGATGATTGGGGTTGTTGAAACGCCAAGATCGAAGCCGAGGTTGTCCATTTCGGAACGGAATCTATTGGTGTTCTCCCAAAGTCGAGCATGGTGCTGAGGTTCGTCAATCAATACTTCCACTGCTGCTTTCTGTGCTGCGGCCACACCCGGGGGCTGACTTCCTGAAAGCAACCAAGAACGGGAATGATTCAGGGCATGCGTTCGCATCTGTTCACTGCCGGCAACAATTCCACCTTGCACACCGAGAGCCTTAGAGAACGATCCAATCTCAAAATCGACTCTCCCTTGCAATCCGAAATGAGCAACGATGCCTGCTCCCCTTTCACCCATGACACCTTCACCGTGACAATCATCGACGAAAACCATGGCATCGTGCGCTTCAGCCAATTCAGTAATCTCATCCAACGGACAGACGTCGCCATCCATGGAAAAGACGCCATCTGTGATGATGAGTTTTCGTTCGGCACCAGCATGATCTTTCAGGGCCCGTTCCAATCCCTCCATATCGTTGTGAGGATACACGGCCCTCTGGGCCTTTGTCAGACGTACTCCATCGATGATTGAGCCATGGTTCAATTCATCTGAAATAATCACATCTTGTTTGCCCTGAACGAGTGTTGGAATCAAACCAACATTGGCTGTGTAACCTGCACTATAGATGAGGCTAGCCTCAACACCTTTGAATTTTGCAACGGCTTCCTCGGCGGCAAGATGGATGTCCATGGTTCCTGAAATCGCACGAACTGAACCACTGCCTGCACCATATTTCTCAGTCGCTTCAATCATCGCCGCGATGACCTTTGGATGAGTAGTCAGATTCAGATAATTATTGGCCGACAACATGATCATTCGTTTGCCATCGACGGTGCATTCTGGCCCACTCGCACTCTCTAGCGTCGGGGGTTCCCAATTCAGGCCCCCTGCGACCAACTCATCGTAGCGCTCAGCCATCCATCGGTGCTCGCGCGCCATGCACCACCCACGCCCCGATTGGCTGTTGATGCTTACGCCAAGACATTCATGTCGAAAGGGGGCTACGGTCGTACATGCGAGATGTGCGAGTGACCGTTCTTGGCACGGCGCAAGATGGGGGCGTTCCACAGCCGGGTTGCGCACGAGAATGTTGTCTTCGTGTACGGGCGAATGATGCATTGAGGCGCTATCCTGTCAGTTTGGGTATTGTCGGCGCAGATGGGTCAACTCACTTGATTGAAGCCAGTCGTTCACTCGGAGAACAATTCGAAATATGGTATTCAGTCGATCCTGTAGAAGGGCCACTCACTTCGCTGAGTATCACCCATGCACATCTGGGCCATGTGGATGGTTTAGGATTGTTCGGCAAGGAAGCAATGGGGGCGAAGAATCTGACGTTGCATTGTAGTGAATCGTTCGCAGCCCTCATCGAGAATAATCCCCCTTGGCACGAACTGAGAAAACAGGGGGCCATCGTACCCAACACCTGGGCCTCGAACGAATCCTTTGAACCATCCCCGGGATGTGGGTTCACAATCAACCCCATTCCTATTCCACATCGCGATGAGTTGAGTGACAATCATGCGCTCCTAATCGAGGGATTGGGTTGCAATCTGCTGTTTATGCCCGACCATGATTCGTGGTCTGAAACACTGCGTGGAAGCACCATCCGACAATGGTTATCTGAACTCAATGTGGATATTGCGCTTTTCGACGCAACATTCTGGGATGTGGATGAATTACCCCACCGAGATTTGTCCGAAATTACTCATCCAACGGTTCGCGAGAGTCTGGAAATGTTAGGGGAGCGAATGGAAGGTGACCCTGACATTCGATTCCTACACTTGAATCATACAAATCCACTCTGCAATCCATCTTCACCTGAAGTTGCCGAGTTGGAGTCGAAGGGTTGGGCGCTCGCCTCAGAAGGGGATTCGTTCACGCTTGAACGGTTATGAGGGAGGGGCGCACGCGCTCGGATATGCGCCTCACCGGAATGGTCAGTAGTGGACTGGGGCGCGCTCATGTTTTCATGGCGCAAGATCACTATCAGGAGCAATTCAAGTTGATCCTAGAGGATGTGGCGTGGCCAGGGACATTGAATATTCAGGTCTCAGGCGAGGACTTAGTTTCCTACGTCGCCCTGAGGAATTTCTCTGGCGTTGATACGTTGGACATTGATGAAGGAATCAAAGACAAGGCTGCAGACATTGACCTCTCGAACATCGATTCTCGACGAATCAGGGGGTTCTTGCGCGAAGGAAGATCGTTTGGTGGAGCCACAGCATTTGATGGTACTATCCAATTTGAGGAACAGACACCGTTGCCATGTGCGATTCTTATTCCCGATTTGACAAGACACGTCGATGTGGTAGAAGTGATTGCAACCGATTTCTTGAGGGATGCCCTAAATCTTTCAGATGGAGATGTTGTTTCACTCAATCTCCATTGAGATGGATGAGCCAAGCTGCTTGGTGCAATTGATCTTGCTCTGCTCGCGCTTTGTCCGCCCATAGTGGATAGGCTCTGCCTGTTGAAGGAGTGGCGGCTACGATTGGTAAGTCGAAGCGAGTTGTTGCCTTATCCAATAGGTAAGGTGAACCCAAATGTTCAATCGACCAAAGTGTCAACCATTCTGGCCCAACACGACCGAAATCTACTGCATTTCCAGGGGAAGATAGGGCCTCACGCACATCTTCGACGGAAAATTTACCTTTGGAGAGTCCCAGCATGGCTGATGCGATACGGCGGACCTGATTCCAAACGAAACCTTCAGCTTTGATGGAGAAACCGAGTATAGCTCCGTTATCGTCGAGCCATGGTTCGCAGGAGATAACGCGCTTGACGGTGGAGCGGCCTTCTTGTGGTCGACAGAAGTTTCGGAAATCGTGTTCTCCAACAAATATTGAACACCATGAGGTCAAGGTTGGAATTGAGACTGCGGGCCAACCTTCCAGAGCTTGAAGTCGGTACAGATAGGTACGCGAGAGTGCATCTCTGGTTCGAAAATCTATGTCGACAGATTGCGCGGCCCAGACTCGAATGTTTGTTGGAATCTGATCGTTGAGGGCAGTGATTACGCCTCTCTCTCCAACGTCATCCCAGATTTGGCCCGGGAGATCAAAACTACCGATGTTCATTCGCGCATCGACACCGCCATCGGTTCGACTAGAGAGGGTGAAGGGGTGAGTGTCATGCCCACCCCAATTCAACTGAATCAGGGCCGTCTCCAATTCCCCTTGTACGGTTGGGACATTTGGTTGAACCTGGGATCCACTGTAGTCTCTCCCTAGATAACCAACAGCAACGGCGACACGCACCGTCATGGCGGACCCTCACTCTGAAAGTAGATCGATGACGGTTCCTGTAGAGACGAATCCGAGGCCAGTCACGGCCCACTCTACTGCAGTCTTGAGATATTGCTGCGCCATGGGGTGATTTCGATCCCCGTCGGTCTGCATCTCGATGACTTCGACCAGTTGTCGTGCTGCCTCATACAGCATGTCATTGACATCGACCTCTTGGGCATCTGCCATCTCCTGTAGACGAGTATATTCCTTCACTGCCGCAGGAACACGGTTACAATCGAGACAGAACGATGCGAATGAAGCAACAATCTCGAGATTGTCGGAGTCGAGTTTCATGGCGTCCTTGTAGCGCTTGCGAATCAAACCAGCATTCACGTCGTCATTCATGTTCTCGGTGAGTTCCATGAAGGCAGATTCCGCCCAACCATAGTGGCCGGCCGAATTATCGGGCTCTGATTCAATGAGATTTTCGAAAACTGCCATGGCTGCTTGGAAGTCTCCAGCGGACATAGCTTGGGCGGCCTGTAGCATCAACTCGTCTGACATCGACCCATCGGGGGTCGAAACTCCCTATGAAGGAAGCGGCGTGATTAGGTCGCTCACAAATCGGGCAAGTCGCCCATATCCAGGAGTTCTTCATCGGAATCATCGGATTGGGCCTGAGACAACAATTCAACCATCTGCTTCTGAACCTCAAGTTGCTCCTCCGCTTTCGTGACAGCTGAATTAGCATCCATCATCTTCAACATCAAATCGTAGGTATCCTGCCATTTTCGAATCCCGTAGAACGAGATGTCAGGGGTGAATCGCTCAGTCTTGACAGTGCGTTGGTATGTAACGAGGAAGAAAATTCTGCCAATAAATTTGAGGATGCCACCCGAGGTCGAGTTTGGGTCAGTTGGTGTTGTTACAGCAACCCCTCCACCTACAGTCTCGGTCGCGATGTGTGACTGATCTCCAATGTTACAGTACACGGTGGCATATCCGAACAAGGCACCAACAGGTGATCTTCGCTTCATGACCGCTCGAATGTTCTCATGTAGGAAAGTCAAACCATCACGCTCGTAGATGAATGATTGATGGTGGATGATTCGATCGGTGGTTACAGCATAGAGGAAACTCTTCTGATACCAGAATGTGATTCCCCAGATGATGGCTGTCCAAAAGATGCCGAAGAGGGTGAAGTTCCAATCTATGGGCATTTCAAATTCAGAATCAGAGAACAGGCGGACGACATCATCGATGTGTAGCAGGAAAGGGGTCAATGACGACAACAGGAGGACGGTTGTCATCCATTTCCCACTTGCGGGATGATTAATCAGACGATTGAGCCAAGTGAAGAAGAGCATTACAAAGGCAAATCCAGCACCACCGGCCCAACCACTAATATCCACCAAGAAGTAGAATATTGATTCAACCAAAGTGGCGTCATCGGGAGCCTCGGCCCAACCGAAGAACAGGTGAATTCCAAGAACACATAAACCGACCAAGTAAGCGGGCATGAAGGCAAACAAAGAGGGTCTGCGAATCATGATAAGTTCTTCTTCATCGTACAAACGAAGTTTGGAACGAAGTTTCTCATCTTCATTGGGTGATGTCGGCTCTGGAGTTGGTTTAAATTCCGTACTTCCAATTGAGGCGGGCTCAATAGGAGATGCTATGCTTCTCTTCAACTCTTCATCACTCATCGTGCTTCCTCACATGTTGCTGAGTTCCCGACGATGATGAATCTTATGCCTTCGC
>JASMFB010000129.1 GCA_030751995.1 Candidatus Thalassarchaeaceae archaeon | reverse complement strand
ACCGAGTATTAGATGGATATTTGACCGAGGGCGGGAAAGAAGTCATCACACGTTTCAATGACATCCGTGGGCGAGTTCGCTATCACGGCTAAGCGACTTGGGCGATTTTCATCCCGCCATACGCCAGAAGAGGGCAACCGAGCAGGGTGAGCAGCAGATAACTCGCCGCCGGGCCATATTCACTGTTCTCAAACAGTTCAACCAAATCGACACTATACGCCGACATTGTTGTGAATGCACCCATGATTCCGGTTCCCAAAAGCAAACCCATTTCCGCAGAAAGTGACATCCCAACAAGAATTCCTAGGATTAGAGAGCCAACTAAATTGACAGTCAATGTTCCCCAAGGGAATCCACCGGGCATCCATTCCCCGACGAGATACCGAAGCACGGCCCCTAAGGCCCCGCCAACTCCAACCAACGCCAGCATCTTGGGCTCCATGATGACTTGGAACTCAAGAGAAGACTTCAACCCTCACCTTCGTTTCGCAGTTGTATGGCGACTCTCAACTTCCTGACTGGGAATGCGGGAAAACTCGCTGAAGCCCAAACTTTACTCTCTCCTCTAGGTTGGGAAATTCAATCCTTTGAGATAGATGGGGAAATCCCTGATGTCATCGAGCCTCAGAGTGATAATTTGACCAATGTAGCCCTCGCCAAAATCGCTCAAGGTGTCGAATTGCTAGCATCGCAAAATAGACTTGGGGAATCGTTGTTGGTTGAAGATTCAGGGTTGTTCATCGATGCCTTGCCAGAGTTTCCTGGTGTGTACTCTGCTCAGGTCCTCCAGTCGATTGGATGCGACGGTATCCTGAGACTTCTCGACACAGAACGTTCAGCCCATTTCTTGACTGTCGCTGTACTGTGGACTGGGAAAGTTGTCGAGGTTTTTATTGGGCGATGTGATGGCCAAATTGCATTAGAATCTCGTGGAGATGGTGGCTTTGGATATGATCCAATTTTCATCCCAGGTGACAATGACGATGACCCCACCTTCGCAGAAATGACGCATGAAGAAAAATCCGCTTGTAGCCACAGAGGCAGGGCGCTACGCGCCCTCTACGATTATCTGAGCGAGAACGGAGCCTAGCGGCGGCATCCCTAAGGGCGACCTTCAAGTGGATGGGTTGGAGGCGATGGCATGGTCACGTTCAGGCGACTGATGTTGTGGTTCTCCTTATTCACCGGTGTCTTGGCCTTCTTGGTGCTAGCTGGAAATCTGAGTGCCAAGGAGCAGATGATTTTCGGAGCAACCATTCTACTGCTCATCATTTTCTTGATGGGCACGGGCGGTGGCCGCAAAGTCGAACGTATCCGCCGTCGTTCTGATATGGAGGCCGAAGAATCGAAATCGGAACCCGACCAAGAACTCCCTGCACCAGTCCAATCCGAAGAGGATGCATCGGCACGGCGTGATGCCAAATTATCTCGAAGTCGAAGCGGCGAACCTGAGCCCGAACCCGAGACGGAAGTCGAAGAAGTGGTGGTCAGTCTGGCCGATGATGAGGTCTCGGTGACGGTGATTGACGAAAACGTCCACGTAGCCGAAGAATTCGTCGCAGAAATTGACGCTGAATCCATGGAAGAGGCCGACATTGAATCATACATCGATGACCGCCGGGGTCGCCATGCACTGATTCGTCGCCGAATCGAAGCTCGACGTCGAGAGCAACTTGCAGACATTCGCTCGGAAACAGCCAAGATTTACCAGTCCGCTGATGAGTCGGAGGACATCCTCACATTGGTGGGCACCGAAAACCATGGGCATACCATTCTCGAAGTCTCGGAAGACATTCCGGCAGGGAGTCCAGTGGGTGCTGTATTCGCTCGAATCGACGACACTAGAATCCTCAAGGTCCGTTTGCCATTGGATCAAGGATTCATTGCCAGTTCTGAGCCATTGCCTGAACTCCCGCCCTTACCGGATCTTGGTGATTTACCCCTCCCTCCTCTGCCTGATATTGGCGATTTGCCCTTACCCCCTCCTCCCTCCAGTTCGAAGTTGGATGCACTTCGAGACGAAATGGACGAGTAAATTCTCAAACAATAGAGTTGAGAAGTATGGCGCCTACGGCGCCACATGAGCGCACCTCCTGAATCTGACGTGCTTCAAATCGAAAATGTCCCAGCCAGTGCTTCCAGTCCACCGGGCGGAGTGGTGTCTGTATGGACCATTCGCCGCCCCGACAAATTGAATGCATTGAATGCCGAAGTAAATTCAGCATTGAAATCCGCCTGTTTATGGGCAGAAGCAGATGATTCTGTGCGAGTCATCATAATCACTGGAGCAGCACCCAACGAACCACCTGAAGGCAAACGTCCCAAACCGAATTCATTCGCCGCGGGAGCCGATATCTCAGAATTCCAGGGCAAATCTAGTGAAGATGTTCGACCAATCTTTGATGACAATCCGTGGGATGCCGTCTGGGATTTGACCAAGCCAACCATTGCTATGGTCGATGGTTTTGCACTGGGAGGGGGTGCAGAACTTGCACTCTCTTGCGATTTACGTTTGGCAACCCCTCGCTCAAAGTTCGGAACCCCAGAAATCAATCTCGGCCTCATTCCCGGTGGCGGTGGAACACAGCGCTTGTGCCGATTACTTGGATATGGGCAGGCCATGGAAATGGTGATGGGCGGAGGGATGATTGATGGCGAAGAAGCACATCGAATTGGTCTAATCAATCATCTTGTTGAAGCCGATGAACTCCTCGACAAGACAATGGAAATTGCCCAAAATCTTGCTAGCAAATCCCCCCATACTATTCGCGTTGCAAAAGCCGCCGTTCGTGCGGCCTTGGAACAACCGTTCAGTGCAGGCATCCAGTCAGAACGGGATTTATTCTGTGCACTGTTTGACACAGCCGACATGGAAATTGGCGTCAAGGCATTCCTCGATCGGGAGACTGCTGAGTGGACTGGGGCTTGAGAATGACAGATGATGCGCTGGTCGAGACCAAGGATCTCGGCAAAAGGTTCGGGGATTTCGTCGCTC
>JASMFB010000128.1 GCA_030751995.1 Candidatus Thalassarchaeaceae archaeon | reverse complement strand
GTGAAGATGCCTTTGACATCCCTAGATTGTAGGTGTGATCAAAATCTGCCATCCCTGCTCCATTAGAACTGATACGGACCATGAAAGGTCCAGGTGACATAGAGGACAGATCAACAGAAACGACCGTTTCACCATTCATTGTCACTGAATCACTGCTCGTTTGCGAATCGTCTTGCACTAGAGTCACTACAGCGTCCATGCTAGGCATTCCTGCCGTTGGCGTCATTGTCACTGTAGCGGTACCCCCAGTTGCGGTTCCAGAGATACGCATGGGCACTTGTAGGGTGTAGTTGCGTTCATCAGTACTCTGGCCTGCCGAATCCGTCGCCATGCAAGTCACACTTGTACTATCTACGCCGGCTGGAGCATCCGCCGACAATCCCTCTGCATCGCTGGTCATCGACCAACCCTGTGCACCTGTGCAAGAAATGAGTGGTGCCCCCTGATCGTCGGTCGCCCATGCTGCCATCTGAGCCGTGGAAACGAAGTGCGAAACACCATCATCCGCTATCGGCATGATGTTGCCTTCTGAAGGAGCCGATTCAGTCCACATTGGGGGGTCATCAACTTCAGGTGGTTCGGTTGTCATGTCAAAGAACATATCTTGGCCTACCGGCCAAGTCGACATATCGTATTCAACGTGTGTTTCTACACGTAGGCGAGTTTCCTCATCGATACTAACCAGTCGGGTTTCGTACGAGATTGTTTCATCTGATGTACAAGTTCCAGGTACGGGCGCCGTTCCCTGATTGTCATTGCTTTCGAAATCGATGCTTCGTCCATCGCACTCTTCGAAGACACCAACGCGGAGCCCCTCTAATGCAGGATAAGTCCATGCAAGGTCCGCATTGGTCATGTTTGAGGTATTCATGGCCATGGTGAATTCATCATTGGACAATCCGCCCAGTGTAATTCCGTCGAAAACAAAGGTTCCATTCAGGTAAACGATTATTCTGCATTCGTCGGGATCGGTGATGGTCGTGTCACAATCTCTTCCAGGAGAGATGGGTAAATTGGGAATCTCGACACAGTCATTATTCGGAGATTGTTCGCAAGAACGCTCATCGATGTGATTCATCGGCATTAAATTCCATTCTTGCACAGTCAATGGCGTCTCCTCGGTATTCTCCCATGTGGCATTGTACCAATTGACGCCATCGCCACCACGATGCGGAGGCCCACCACGGAATCCAATTCGGGGGTTGGTTTGGGTGACACATTCTGCTGCGATGCTGTCAATCGCTTGATATTCATCAGAAGAAAGCCATCCGTTGTCTCCTCCGGGTAATCCTTCAAAGAGCCCTTCCAAATCCAATCGAACTTGGTCCGCAAGCGTTCCGTTAATCCAAGCGACAGCTTCGACGTACGCCGACTCCCAATCGTCATTCATCTGAACGTCAAAAACGGCGTGTGTGTAATTGAACATGTCTTCAAACGTGAGACCTTCACATGCAGCCTCTACACTTTGCTGTCGTCCGGCTTCAAGAGGCTCCACCTCATCCGACATTTCTGCAGGTTGCGGAATGAGGCTGGCCAGCATCAATGCGGTTAGGAGGACGGCCCAAATGTTGCACTTGGTTGAACTTCGCATGGACTCTGGACTCGGCTGACGCTTGAATAGGCTTTCCCGACCCACATCAAGTGTACTGGGGAACACCGAAGGTGTTCTATCCACCATTTTCCTCAAGCCAAGGTTCGACTTGTTGACTTGCGAAAGGATCGTTGTAGAAAGGAGAGAATTCGTCGGTTGGAATTGCCAGTTTTATGATTGTCAATAATCGAACTTCACCACCCCATGTTCCCATTGCAACCGTAACCATCTCGGCGATTTTATTGCCGCTGACTTCGACGATTTTCACAGTGTAAGGTAAGGTGGTTCCGGCATAATCGTGGGATTCCCCATACGCGGTAGTCTCCAATGTGAACCAGTTCGCCTGCAACCCGATTCCTTCGAACTGTCCCATCGCTTGTTTCAGACGTGCTTCATCTGTTCCTGAACTTTCTAGGTGCCATAACGCCATTGAGCCAGACCCAATTGCGGACAATGTTCCTGGCAGCCTAACGTGATTGACAACGAGAATCGTTGCACCCTCGGACCAGATATGTTGCTCTGATGCTGGCCAGTTGGGGGCGTCGGGATTTTCAGTCAACAATGGCGCGCCCCAATCTGCAGCCCCTATGGGTTTTGAAACGCCTGCAAATCCAGAGAGAATAACACCGGCTACTACGGCGACAACCAATGCACTGCGGCCATGCCAACGACTTGGCCACAAGTTTCGTGAATCCTCGGAAGCAATGGCGCGAATCCCCATGCCAATCGCCCCTGCAGGTAGTGCAATCCACCAACCTAGTGGAACCAATATGATGCCGATACAAAGCAGGCAAATTCCTTGATTGAAGGGATCCGCTCGAAAGAAATCGAAGATGTGAGAATCGGGATGTTTCCACTTCCATTCTGTAGCGATAACGCCGAGGATACACAGTAGTGGAATCAGCCATGCGGTGAACGTTCCTGCGACCTCCATGGCACTCGGTACACCTCAGCCCCATTGAATCATGTGGCGTTCTGTAGAGTTTTGACTGGGATTCACAGCAACTCCATGAAGGACGGAGTATACGGAAGGGCGAAGGCCATGCTGGAACTACGCTCTGCGACCTTTCGCTATCCGGTGCGACGACCACGTCGATTCAGGCCATGGGCCACCAGTCCCGGACCGGGAATCCGTGGAATTGATCTCACATTATCTGCTGGTTCGATTCTAGGTCTAGTGGGTCCAAACGGAGCCGGGAAATCCACCCTTCTGCAGGTAATGGCCAATCTACTCCCTCTGGAGGCAGGACAGTTGAGTGTAGCGGGCGCATCTACAACAGAGGCATGTCGAGCAGCGATTGGATACATGCCAGAGCGCGTTACTTGGAATGGCCCAGGAACCGCTGGGCAAGCAATTGAGCGATTGTGTACGATGCGAAACATTCCATCAACAGAGGGTAGTGAATTGCTAGACTTG
>JASMFB010000127.1 GCA_030751995.1 Candidatus Thalassarchaeaceae archaeon | reverse complement strand
CGCGGTGGCAAGATGGATGCTCCACTCACGCTCTCAACGCGCCTCAATCCCGAAGAACTTGACAAAGAGGCGTTGAATGTCGATACGTCTTGGTGGTATCATCGTGGTTTCTATGAGGCGACCCAGAATCAACCCCTTCCATACGAACTGTCCAACCAAATGGACATTGTAGATCGGCGCAAGGGGTCTGTTGGTGCCCTCCGTGGGTATGGATTCACTCATGATGCACAATTCATCGATTCCGGCCCAAAAAATTCGTCTTACAAGACACTTGAAACCATGATTGACAAAATGAATGCTCAACTTCTCCTTGGACAACAATTGCGTGGCGTCGATGTTCGCAATGTCGCCCGTCAAGTTGTAGAATCTCATTTCCTGCCTGACCTTCGTGGCAATCTCCGTGCCTTTGCCACTCAGAAGATTCGATGTGTCCGCTGTGGCGAATCATATCGTCGGATGCCGTTGTCTGGGAAATGCATCAAAACACCTGATCAATCTCGAGGGAATCAAGGTATGCGTTCAGGCATTGATTTCGCACGAGGAGAAACCTATCATTGCGGTGGTAATCTCGTATTGACCGTTAGTGAGGGATCTGTTAGAAAATACATCCGAGTGATGCAGCACGTCATCGAACACTACGACGTTGACTTGTATACTCAACAACGCGTCGATGGTTTGATCAATAGTACAAATTCATTGTTCAAGAACGACCGTGTAACTGTCTTCACTCTTGATGATTTCATCAGTGGTTAGCGCTTCCGCTTCTTATCGGTCTCATTTCCACTGAGTCTGCGCCACAAATCCCCAACTGTGCGAATGTTGCGGTCCTCTTTCACTGCCCCCGTTAATCCCTCAGTAGTTCCTGGGCCCAACTCATCATCTTGGTCAACCTCTTCCTCATCGACAAAGGCATCCGTATCGCCATCGGCTTCACCCGTTTGAGCAGCGAATTGTTCACGCATCCGTCGACGTTGCATCTCCATACTATCATCAACATCCTGATCTTGAAATCCGACCAAATCCTCGACCTCGGCTGCCTGGCCTCCAGCCATTGAGTGAGAGAGTTGTTCCCATTCTTCCTTTTGTCGACGCTTGTGCAACGGCATGTTTCGAATTAGAGCTTCGCGGCGCCTTTGTAGAATTCCCCGTATGGCCCGATCGGCAATTCCCAAAAATAAGCCTAGAAGGTTGGCTGCAACGAACCCTTCAATTCGAAACGGTTCCCATAGATGCATGCCCAATTCCATTTCAGCACTCAAATTTCTCGACGGGTAAAGGTCTGCACCTTCTTCTTGGACAACCGTAGTGTAAAACGAATGTTTTCCGGGTGTTAAAGAAAACGCGAAATCCGGGCAATCATCGGTCGAATTGCCCTCCCACACAATGGAGTTCTCGCCATCAGGGGTTTCGTGCTGAATCCTAACCCAAACCACTGGAACTGTCGAATTTTTTGGTTTGAAATCACACGATAGGTCGACCGGGATTTCTCTATCCATCTTCATCATATTCGGGACATCGAGGACATAATTACCATTGATTTCTAGGCCATGTTTGTTGACTTCATTCACCGCAATGGCTTGGGATGCCTGAAGCCAGATTAGATTCAAGAGAAGCCATGTGACCAGAGTTGCAATGAATCTCGTCCGTGCATTCTTCTTCTCGTCCTTCTTTTTCTTCTTGCCTTTTGGGTTTGATTCGCGCGCCATCGCCTCGTGGACTAAGTTCACAAATTCACCCCCGCAATCTCTAGGACACGGCTCATCCACTCTAATTTACGCATCTTTCGTTCAGGGTGAGTGGCACCTGTCCAGCGTCCGATGATGTCGGTCCGAAATCCCCTGAGGGTGATTTGGCTTGGTAAGACATTCATGGCCAGTGCAAAGCAAACAGCACGATCTCCATCGGTGAAACCGCCCGGATTGTGCATTCCCAGAATGTGTTCCGGAGTTTGATGTGTCAAAATCAGAGGTGTCTCGTATCGATGGAGTACATCCAGAAGATTATTCCAATTGTCCGTATTGTCTCCATGCGCATGGAGTATGAACGGTATTTTCCGTTCTGCAGCCATAGTGAGATGTTCTGGCGCCCCGTCTGCATCGCTGACAACACACAGCAACGCATCCCAAGCAATATTTGGATATTCGATTTCGGATAGGATGCCTACCGCACCATCCGCCGCAATGATGCCGTGTCCATCTTGAATTGCGGCCCGTATATCATCGGCCTCTGCGGCGGCTCCAAGTACGGTCACCGGCTTGGAAATCAATCGTTCCTGCAGCCGCAGCAATGTTGTCTGTCGCCCACTATCGGTCCATGAGGCGTGGGTCCACGATTTGTCCTCACAAGCATCTCGCAGTTCCCTTGCAGAAATCAGGTCTGCATCGAGAGTCCATCCAAAATAGTCCCGAATCTCGTCCTGAATTGCAATCAGGGCGGGGAATGAATTGGGGTCCACATTCTTCCGGAGGTATAGAGAGCCTTGAAGAACCCTCGTTCACCGGGTAGACACTCCATGCCGATGCCATTGCAGCCTCCAGCCATCGAGGACCCCGTAGTCTTGGCGAGATATCCATTCCTTCCTCAGTCAAATCCAGCCATCAGGGCACACATGGAAGCCAACGAGATCAATTTGGAATCCCTAATCGACACGGATTGGTTGGATGCCGTTCGCGTACGCGCGCGTGTACGCCTTGTCGAATCAGTTGTCAGCAAGGACGGGATTGATGCCTCAACATCGGTTGACATTCACACACCGTATGGACAAATGGTTGAATGCTTGTCTTTTCTCTATGCAATGGTCACGGTCTGTGCTTCTTTTGACGAACGATTGTTGGGGCGCTGGGCTGAAGGAGAAGCGAGTCGTGCAGATTATCTGTGGGGCCGCATCGAACAACCTGAATCATTTCAACGTCTGGCGGAGACTTATCTGAGTGACATTCGTATGGGGAAAAATGGAAATTGGGAAATTCCGATGATTGATTTCATTGAAATCTGTCCAAAGATTAGCGGTTCTTACTGGCGATTGCCAAATCGTCCGGTTCAGAATGGGTGGGTTACCCTATCCCCTGCATCATCCGAGAA
>JASMFB010000126.1 GCA_030751995.1 Candidatus Thalassarchaeaceae archaeon | reverse complement strand
TTCCCCAGCAAGTTATGATTGGCCAGCAACAACCACAGATGATGGGAGTTCACGGTCAACAGGTCCTTGTCATGGAGAAACCACCCAATGATGGATTGATTACGGCAGTTTACGTTCTATCTGTGTGTTCACTAATCATTTCCCCACTGTTCTGTGGGTTGCCCGCATTCATCTGCGCCATCATTGCAGTAACTCAGAATCACCCGAAAGGAGTACAGGCACTCATCATTTCCATCGTCTGTCCAATTATTGGGGTTGTAATTGCAATGCTATTATTCGGGGCTATGGCTGGATTATGATTACAAAATCCAAAACATTCTGCGACAGGTGACTGCTCGCCAGATAATGCCTCGAGTCAAGGGGTTAAATGCCATGTTTAGTACCCAATTGGGTAAACGGAACATCATGTTTCCAAAGCGAAATGCGCGCTTAGAATTTCGCATAACCCTACCCATCTGTTTGTTCCATCTATGCTCGTATTCTTTCAGTGGCGTACCCTCATTCAAATGTTCAGCGATGACTTGTCCGGCTATTCGACCACCAATCATGGCGATGGTGATGCCTGCACCATTAGAGGGTAAGACCATTCCAGCAGCATCACCTACCAAGAGATAATTGCCCCGGACAAAGGTCCGAATTGAACCAGACATTGGGAGGGAGCCGGCTCCTCTGAATGAAATTTCACCATCGTACTTGGAAATGAATTCCTCCGCATATTGGTTTAGACTGCGTCCCTTGGAAAAACGACGCTGAATGCCGAGGCCGATGTTCGCACCGCTAGATTTGGGGAACATCCAAGCATATCCCCCTGGGGCCATTGAACCAAAATGTAGTTCCACAGCATCACCAAAATCACCATCCATTAATACAAATTTAACAGGAATCTTCAGAGATGATTCGTTCCAATAATCCCTACGCAGTGGGTCGTTATGGCCCCCTGCCCCGACAATGATTTTTGCCGAGTAAGTCGATCCATTTCGTAAAACAACTGTATTATCTTCAACACGATCAACATGGGAGTCAACGAGATAGTTTGCACCGCTTTCTTTGGCCAGTTCGACCAGTGCTTCATCGTGCGCCACACGATTTAGGACCATGCCCTCAAATGCAAACTTCAGAGGTTTGCCCGATGGGGGAACGATGTGCATCTTAGTGGAACGTTGCGAAATGGCTTTTTCTGGAGTCTGGAACAAATCGTCCATGTCCGGCACATCTGGGCAAAGGCGTTGCATCTCCGCGTTGCTGGGGACCAGTTCCCCACATTGCAATGGTGTACCTATGGGATTTCGGCCATCAATGACGAGGACGTCAACACCATTTGCTGCAGCATAACGTGCAACTGTACTGCCCGCTGGACCCCCACCTATCACGATGACATCATGATGAATGGGGTCACTCATTGCGCGTCATCACCTGTTGAGTCATCTCTTCTAGGACGTCTCTAACCCGGGAGGGGGGAAATTTGTAGAGATAATTTAGAGCGCGTTCCAAGTGGTTTTGGATTAAAATTCGACAATATTCGAATGAATTCCCTTGCTCAAGTAATGCCTCCAGTTCATCCCAACTATTGTCATTGAATTCGGCCAATATCTCAGACAATGTACGGCGAGATTCACCATGCAACAATGTCAGAGCGTGGATAATGGGTAGGGTCATTTTTCCTTCATGGATATCGGTACCACGGGGCTTTCCCATTCGTTCATCACCAGTTAGATCAAGGATGTCATCAACCAACTGGAAAGCAATACCTAGTTCCATCCCAAATTCGTGTAGGTGCGATGCTTCTTCCTCTGTGGCGCCTGCTATGATGGCTGCACATTCAGCTCCCGCTGCAAATGGGCCTGCTGTTTTTCCTCGAACGATTTCGTAGTAATCTTCAGGGGTTGTCGATAAATCTGAGATGTGCTGTATTTGTTTCAATTCACCCGCAGCTATTCCTGCACAACTTTCAGCCATGATGCGAACGATTCTTTCTTCGTAACGGCCACCGAGCCCGAAGCCCATGACAAATAGGAAATCACCGCCGATTATCGCGCAGTTCAACCCATGCTTCTCGTGTAAGGTTTGGACGCCGCGGCGTAATTTTGCGCCATCGTAAATGTCGTCATGAATGAGAGTTGCTGTGTGGATGAATTCAGTTGCAACGGCAAAATCCAATACTTCTTCTCGATTTTGTCCGCCAGCCAAATCGTAGGCCAGTAAAGCGAGGATAGGTCGGATGCGTTTGCCACCTGCTAGTAATATCTCGCGCGCGAGTTCCATCGCAGGCGAATAGGGACCAATCATAGAGGACTCAACCATGGACTCAATCGCTGATTCCACCTCAAGACGTCGCTCGACGAGAATAGAATCCTCAAGGATATTTTCCGCCATTGAACCTTCGACGAGGGGTGCCTATATCAACAGGTGGCTGCCGCCGCAAGCCGGGCACGTTACGTGTCTGCCATCGGCGGGATGAATATGGGGGCGGAAGCGGAATTCGAACAAATTCGTCTTGTCTGTGTTGGTGGAGAGGAATGTTCAGCGCCACTACATGTTCAGCAATGGATGGAAACCCAGCCACTCGAAGGCATTGAGGTCACGGTTCAATTCGATGAAGATTTAACTTCTGCTCTAGAAATTCTTGAGAGCGGAGACGCTGATTTATTGGCCATATCTGCATCAACTTGGCATTTATGCAAAGGGGCATCTGGCACTATGGTGACGGCAGCCCTACCTCGGCGAGATGAAAACCATATTCTGGTTGCCAATGATCGCTTAGGATATTTACCACATAAATCGATTATATTGGCAGAAAATCGACTTCAAAGGCGCCAATTACGTCGATATAGGTCAGATTTCAGAGTACTCGACCCCTATGCATTTGCGGACATGATTGAGCGCGAAGCACCTGCTGAATCGGGGCTGGCGCTGCAAGCGTGGATGGAAGACCTTCGGGCGACCAAAATAATCACCGGATATGTGAGTGAAAGACACTGGTTCGATGCTGCAAATATTGATGCTCGCAGACATATGCTAATGACAGATATCCGAGATGATTCTGCAAGATTTTTGCCTAGTCCATTGCATGGTTTGACTCTGCTCGT
This sequence comes from Candidatus Thalassarchaeaceae archaeon, assembly GCA_030751995.1. Lineage (GTDB taxonomy): Archaea > Thermoplasmatota > Poseidoniia > Poseidoniales > Thalassarchaeaceae > MGIIb-P. Next base: position 68 of record JASMFB010000126.1, on the reverse strand, counting down.
ATCCCGGAAGGGTTTTCCGAAAAGTCTCTCAGATCGAATTGGTGATGCTGAATCATTGACAGCATGGG
>JASMFB010000125.1 GCA_030751995.1 Candidatus Thalassarchaeaceae archaeon | reverse complement strand
GGTGGTGCACTTGGCTTCAGGGGCGATGCGATCGAAGAACTCGCTGCCCGAATGATTTGAGGTGAAAAATATGGTTTCCCGTACGAACAAATTCCGTGGTCGCTCTCGCTACCACGGTCGTGGTAAGAAAGCCGGTCGTGGTGCAGGAATGCGCGGTGGCCGTGGAAACGCCGGACTGAACAAACACAAGGTCATGACGCGAATCAAGTACATGCCTCGTCACTGGGGGATGTACGGCTTCAATCGAGACCCAAGTCTACGCGTGCGTCACAACACCTGCAATGTCAGCGAACTGTCCGCACTTGTCGGTGATGGAGACAGCATCAATCTTTCCGAGCATAACATCAACAAGTTGCTCGGCTCCGGTCAGATTTCGACAGCAATCCACGTCACCGTTGAGCATGCCAGTGCCAACGCGGTTACCAAAGTCGAAGCCGCAGGTGGCTCAGTCACTATCGAAGATGGTGAAGAATTTGGCGAATGGGAAGAGGAGTAATCCTTGCCCACATTGAAGATAACAATCGAAGGAGGCAGAACAAATGGTCCGCAGACCCAATGTCCCCGCCATTCTGATTATTTCTGCGATTTATTGGGGCGCATTGCTGTATTGGCAGTGGGATGAACTGTTCGGCACAAATCAAGAAGAGCAGATGCGCTCTCTATACGCGATTTCGATGTCAATCCCATTTGTTGGATTCATCATCTGGGGCACTTCAACAGATTTACCTGATCATATTCAAGACCTCAAGTTCATTGGCCGGGGAATTAAACCTGGTATTTTCGTCGCCTTCTTCTTATTTGCAGCGATTTGGGGATGGATTGACCCAGCACTCGTCGGCTTCCTCCTCGTCGGTATCATCCTGATGGGTGTGATGGCCGGTCTTTGTCTGACTTGTCTGTTGTACACGGGCGAAGAGAGTAGTCGCCTATTCGGACTGAAGCGATTGGTCGATGTTTACCCTTCCATTTCTAAGCCGGATGGCCACGTTCGATTCAACTCAAAGTTGTGGACCACCACATTCGTTCTCATCATTTACTTCGGCATGACCAACGTCATGATTTGGGGCCTTTCAGAGGCCACCATCGACGTGTTCAGTAGCTTCCGTGCCATCATGGCAGGGGCATCTGGTTCAATCATGCACTTGGGTATCGGCCCGATTGTTACTGGTTCGATTATCATGCAGTTGTTTGCCGGTGCCAAGATCATCAAATTGGACTTGGGTGACACCGACGACAAGCAGTTGTACCAAGGTGTACAGAAAATTCTGGTTCTCATCATGATTCCTGTTGAGTCAATTCCCCAGGTCTACGGATTCCTTGAGGCAGATACAAACTTGGTTGGAAATTTCGGACAAGGTTGGGCCAACGCGATAATCGTCAGTCAATTATTCATCGGCTCGCTACTCGTTTTCCTACTCGATGAGATGGTTAGCAAGTGGGGCATTGGCTCTGGTATCTCCCTGTTCATCGCGGCGGGTGTTGCTCAATCCACATTCGTGGGCACACTGTCTCCCTTGGCAGTCAACGGAGGTGCATTCACGCTTGAAAATCCACCTGCTGGAACCCTGCCGATGATTTTCTACACACTGCGAACAGCATCCTTCTCAGAGATGGTCTCAGCCAACGGTTTCGAATCTTTATTATTGGGCGATGCTGCCCATCCGAATGCTGTCGTTGCACTCTTCTCTAGTGTCGTCGTGTTCCTGGTTGTGGCTTATGCTGAGAGCAGCAAACTCGAACTTCCGCTGACCCACGGAAAGGTCCGTGGCCACCGTGGGCAGTACCCCATTCGTTTGGTTTATGCAAGTAACATTCCAGTCATTTTGATGGCTGCATTGCTAGCAAACCTGAACATGTTCACTCTCCTCTTCTGGAGTCATCCGACGATGTCTACGGTACCGATTTTAGGTTCCCAGGGTTCGTGGTCGATAGCGGAATATCTCGGTTCATACGACATTGGCCAGACCCAAGCAACCGACGGTTTCGCTTGGTATGCCTCGATGGTGAATGGAGTAGGTGATTGGCTAATGCCAATTCTCAATCAATCGCCCGATCCTTACGGCCATAGCCTGTGGCAGGTCGTTCTCCACGTGATTACGTACGTGACTGTGATGACTCTAGGTTCGATGATGTTCGCGAAGTTTTGGATTGAAACCACCAACATGGGTCCAAAGGATGTTGCAAAACAGATTGAGAATACGGGAATGCAGATTCCTGGATTCCGGAAAAATCCAAAGGTTCTCGAGCGGATTTTGATGCGTTATATTCCCCCTGTAACCCTATTTTCTGGTGCGTTTGTGGGTCTATTGGCCGCAGGTGCAGATCTATTGGGTACGGTCGGAAATGCGACTGGAACAGGTCTGCTTTTGGCCGTTGGTATTATCCTGAGAACCTACGAGCAAATTCAGAAAGAACAAGCTATGGAAATGCACCCAGTTCTGCGTGAATTCTTTGGAGCAGAATGAGGCGCAGTCCCTCATTTCAGTGGCTTAGCCAACTCGTCATGTTCAAATACTAAAGGGCGGTCGCGGGGCTGCTGCGTCTGACCACGGCGTTGGAACCCGAGCTCTAGGGCGATGAAGGAATCCATCAGGAAAGAGGCAGCCGAGGACGTGCGGTCCCCAACCGAGTTGGGGGCTGAGAGGTGATCAAGATTGTACAACGACACACATTATGATGTGTGCAAGTGAGTAGAAAAACAAGTTTTTCAAATTCTTAGTGCAATCTCGTCAATATACAGATTAAGGACAGATAACCAAGTGACCAATAACGACTCCTAAGGATCAGAGATTTCTCACGAAATCCGGTTGATCCTGCCGGACCTGACTGCTATCGGATTGATACTAAGCCATGCGAGTCATTGTAGCAATACAAGGCAGACGGCTCAGTAACGCGTAGTCAACCTAACCTATGGACGGGAATAACCTCGGGAAACTGAGAATAATGCCCGATAGAACACTATACCTGGAATGGTTTGTGTTCCAAATGATTTATCGCCGTAGGATGGGACTGCGGCCTATCAGTTTGTTGGTGAGGTAATGGCCCACCAAGACTATTACAGGTACGGGCTCTGAGAGGAGTAGCCCGGAGATGGGTACTGAGACACGGACCCAGGCCCTATGGGGCGCAGCAGGCGAGAAAACTTTGCAATGTGCGAAAGCAC
>JASMFB010000124.1 GCA_030751995.1 Candidatus Thalassarchaeaceae archaeon | reverse complement strand
CAAATTCCAACTTGTGGATGACGATGCGAAAATTCTTGCATGGACGACCACACCATGGACACTCCCTGGAAATGTGGGATTGGCTGTAGGTCCCGGGGTGACCTATGCCCGGGTTCGAGTCACGGATTCACCACAAGGATGGGATGGGAGAGGTGGAGCAGAGATTGGTGAGGAAATAATTCTCGCAGAAGATTTGCTAGGAGATGTCTTGCGGCATCAAATCGAAGTCATCGAGACATTCCCCGGCTCAGAATTGGTCGGCAAGGCCTACGACCCACTCTTCCCTGGTGCCGTGGATAGAGATGGTAGCGAGACCGCATGGACGGTTGTAGGTGCTGACTTCGTCACAACAACAGATGGAACAGGTGTGGTTCACACCGCTGTAATGTATGGTGAGGATGACTACATCCTTGGGATGGAGGTCGGATTCCCAGCTCAACACACTGTCGATATGGATGGGAGATTCTTCCCTGGTACTCACAATTCACTGGATGGCCGATATGTCAAGGACTGTGATGACGACATCATCGATCTGCTTCATTACGACAACCTACTCTACCGCGAGAAGATGTATGTTCACGACTACCCACACTGTTGGAGAACAGGTCATCCCTTGCTCTACTACGCCATGGATTCGTGGTTTGTTCGTATGACTGCGGTCAAGGAAAGATTGCTTGAATTCAATGACCAAGTGGAATGGGCACCTGCAAATATTGGTACTGGAAGATTCGGTGAATGGCTTCGTAACATCAAGGATTGGGCAATTTCACGTGAGAGATTCTGGGGGACTCCACTTCCTGTTTGGATTTGTCCAGATTGCGACCATCAGCACTGTGCTGGCAGCCGTGACGAGTTGCGAGAATTGGCGGTTGATGCCTCTAAGGTGACCGAAGATCCCCATCGCCCGTTCGTAGACGAGGTCCTTCTCCACTGTCAGGCCGATGGATGCAGTGGCGAGATGGTTCGTGAGACATACGTGATGGACTGTTGGTTCGATTCGGGTTGCGCTTTCTTTGCCCAATGGCACCACCCATTCGCTGGCACCGAGAAATTGGAGCAGAACTTCCCAATCGATTACATCTGCGAGGGCGTCGATCAGACCAGAGGTTGGTTCTACACTCTGCTTGCTGTCTCCACCACTGTCTTTGACTCAATTTGCTACAAGCGCTGCCTTTCTCTAGGACTTATCCTTGATGCAGAGGGCAAGAAGATGTCCAAATCAAAGGGTAACATTGTTGATCCTTGGGACCATTTCAACCGCGAAGGTGCAGATGCCACCCGATGGTACATGGTGACTGCAGGCGCGCCTTGGAACCCACTCAAGTTCGATTCCAACGGCGTGCGCGATACCTATGGCAAGATGTTCTTGACGCTGTGGAATTGCTACAAGTTCCACACCGACTATGCAGCATTGGACAACTTCGACCCTGAGGTGAGCGATTGTCCTGTTGCAAGCCGCCCATCATTGGACCGATGGATTATCTCAAAATTGAATTCGGTTGCTGCGGACTATCATGCACAATTCGAGGGATGGGATTTCCACAAGGCCTGTCGTGATTTGGAAGATTTCCTCGTCAATGATTTGTCCAATTGGTATGTTCGGCGCAGTCGACGCCGACTGTGGGACGAGGGAGACAGTGCAGACAAGATGGCATGTCAGCACACATTGCACGATGTCCTCACTACGCTCTGTCGTCTGATTGCACCGGTATCTCCGTTCATGGTCGACGAGATTCATCGCAACCTCACTGGAGAGAGTGTTCACTTAGCAGATTGGCCTACACCACAGCACCAAGATGCAGATCTAGAGGCGAGCATGCAATTGGTTCGCAATCTCGCAGAGGCTGGGCGCAAGGTACGTGTCATGAACGACCACCGCCAGCGATTGCCGTGCCAGTCTGGCTGGTTGGTAGGTGCCAGTGGTATCGATGAGTTCTATCCGATTCTGTCTGAGGAAATCAACGTCCTCAACCTACAGACTGAGACTGACCTTGACCGGTTCCAGCGCATTGAGATTGCACCCAATCGCAAAACACTCGGTCGAAAGTGTCGCCAAGACTTGCCTAAGGTGATGGCTGCACTTGCAGAGGCCGACCCGGATACATTGTGGGATGACATTCAGAACAGCCGATGTATCATCGCTGGCTTTGAGCTGGAACCGATTGATGTCGAAGTCAAGCGTGTCGAGCGTGAGGGCTTTGCCGCAATGACCGCCGAGGACAGTGATGTGACACTGGTTCTAGACATGACGGTCACAGAGGAGTTGCTCTCGATGGGCCTTGCCCGTGAAATCATCCGCCGCGTTCAGCAGAAACGCAAGGATCTCGACCTCGATGTCGAGGCTAGTATCTCACTTTCTGTCTGGCTCGATGAGAATAACCCTGAGTTGCTTGGTGGAGATTGGGACCACGTTGTCTCTGAAGTTCGAGCCAAGGATGCAATACTAGACCAAGGTGGTCAGGCTCCAGACGGTGCCGAAACCTTCGATATCGATGGCGCAGGAATTCATTTCAAGGTCGAATAACGCTCATTGTAACTAAATTATTAAAGATAATATCTATTATTGTGATATTTTACCCTACGGGTAATTATTCAAATTGGTCGAAATAGTTGATTTATTCTTTCATCTGTGACATTTGTCACATCAAAACGATACATTTTTAAACCCCGCCTCTCATAGGGATTTCCTGCGAGGAAAAGGTGAGTCAAATGCACATTGAAGAACTCAATAGGTGGGATCGGCATCGCCGACGAGTTCGATCCCATGAGCGTGCATTCGACCCTTTGTAATCCAGAATCATACCCCTCTCTAGGCTCTAAACCGGGGGGCGTTTTCTCAACGAAATCGCTCGCTTCAGGGGGGTGTGGTGTAACGGATAGCATCAGGGGTTTCGAACCCTTGGATCCCGGTTCGACTCCGGGCACCCTCACCGGTTTGAGTCTGCTACAAGGGCGTGTGAATGTAGCGGATATCACAAGGGTATGCGATGCCTTTGACCTGGGTTCAAATCCCAGCACGCCCATCAAATCAACACAAAACAAAATGAAAAGGAAAATGAAAATAAAAAAGGAGGTAAGAAATATGACACAAGTAATTGGAAAAATGAATATTGAGAAAATCAGCAAGAAGAACTACGCCATCAATGGCGTTCCAGGATTCAAACCTGTTCCCATGGATGGGGATGCATGGC
>JASMFB010000123.1 GCA_030751995.1 Candidatus Thalassarchaeaceae archaeon | reverse complement strand
TTCAAGGTCGGGGGAGACTCGGGCACCTATGATGACCTGAGCGTCGATTGAAAGGCCGTCAGTGAAGGCATCCGCGACCGCTTCAACTTGTTTCAGTGTCATGTGAGGGCCACCTTCAACCTGCAGAAGGCAACCCGTCGCCCCGCCCACTGACATAGCTGCAAGAGGGGATGAGCGCGCCCTCAGATAGAGTTCCTGTGCCTCATCACAGTGACCCTCGGCAACGAGAAGGGTTGAGCCGCCTGATTTTGAAACGATGGCACGGAGATCCATCAAATCCAGATTGATGAGACCGACGTTTGCGAGGGTACGCATCAACCCTTCAGCGAGTTCGCCAACCCATGCCGATCCTTGTTGCCAATCCACGCCTCTCTCTCGTGCTTGCCAAGCCATACGATCTAGGCTAAGTTCAACGCAGACATGGCTGACTTTGGATAGACGTGGCAGCGTGTCTTCGGCAATCTTCTGGCGCTCCATCTGGGCTTCAAAGGGCATCGCAGCGACTGAAATCACCAAGCAACCAGCTTGGGCTGCCTGTCGTGCGAATTCGACAGACGCACCAGAACCGGATCCCCCGCCCAAGCCAGTGAGAAGAAGTACCAGTTCGGCCTTCTCGAGGAAATGGGAAGCAATGGGTTGCAATGAACGCATTCTTGCTTCAGCCAATTGAGGCATGCCCGCACAGCCGACTTCAGAGGGCGAATCGCCCAGCAACAAACAATTCGCATGACGAACGCCACCCATAGAGGAATCATCGGCATCAATCAGGGTCAAATCGACCCATTTGGCGACGCGGGCCTGGGCCGCTTTGGCCCATGCACAACCCAAACTGCCGACGCCGGCAATGAGCAGTTCGCCTTCCTCCATGGAGCGGCTTGAACGCGAGGGGTCATGAGGATTGTGCGAATCAATCGCGGCCAATGTATCGCGAATACCGTCGTCGAGCATCGCGAGCCCAAGCATTATCTGGCTCGATTTCCAACACGCGATCATAATACCCAACAGCGTTCTCAAATTCGGAAAGGTGTTTACCGTAGAGATGCCCGAGATTGGAGAGAACGGGGATGCAATCGGGTGCATCTTCCAGCATGGCTAGAAGAACGGCCTCGGCGCCAGTTAAATCCATGCCTTCCATCAGAGACTCAGCCTCCTCAAGTTGCTCTAATTGCTCATCGGTGAGTTCGTATGTGTTCTCCCATGTTCGCTCTGCCATCGGCCTTGGGAGGTGCCTAGGGCTATTCAGAACTGCGCCTGAATGCTCGCGTCGCGGGCGCGCGAAATTCGATGTACTGCGGGGTGTTTTGCTCGTGCCGAGCGGGGAACGTTTATGGAGGGTATTCAATTCGACCGCTCACCATAGGTGAGTCAATACTATGCCAACATCAACACACCGTGTCCGGCACATCCTCGTCGGACTGCTCGTCGTGTTGCTGATTGCTGGTTCAACCCAAGCGCGTCCAGTCGGGATAACGGGCGATGAAGCCGAAGGTGGAACTGATGTTGCCAAGACGGGATGCACTTGCCATTCAGGCAATGCTATTGCTCCAGATGATTCTGTGACCGTCATGATTGCAGATGTGCCCTACCATTTTGAAGCGGGCCAAGAATATTCGCTCAAAATCGAAATCATTGGTGGCCCTGAAATTGAAGGCACTGCTTCCGCCGGATTTTCATTACGAGTCTCTGAGGGATTATTGTCGGCAGGAAGTGGATATGAGGACATGGTGCAAAATGGAGATGATGGATTAACTCTCACTCACACCGACGCCGGTAGTAACCCGACAGATCGTGCTTGGATGATTGCATGGACTGCACCCGCAACTGGGAGCGGGGATGTGACATTCTGGTTGGCCGGAAATAGCGTCGATGGCGATGGAAGTCCTGCTGGGGATTCTTGGAATCGGCTATCGTTCTCATTAGGTGAAGGGGTGGATTCCGGCAGCACCCGGACAATCTTTGCTGGCAATGGTGATGTTGCTCCACCCGAGGCTGAAGGCGGTCATGTCGATTTACACCATATGGGGGCTCCCTTCCGTGCCCATTGGCTTGGCCTTCTCGGATTTGGCGCCGTCGTGGCCGTCATCCTGTTCTGTGGCTTCTTCCTACGATATGGATTCAGCCGACATTACGAAGGAAGGTCAAATCTAGTCAGACTTCGCATGAAGCACCTGCGTCGAGGTGATCAACTTTGAGCGATGATATTGTCATGCGTCTGCTCAAGCAGGTCAAATCAGGTGAGGTTGGTCTTGAGGATGCAAGAGCTGCTCTCGATGGAGTCAACCTCACTGAAGAAGAGTATGTGACAGCGGTTGACCATGGGGTATTCAATGCCCCCGAAGCGGGTACCATTGTGCGCTCGAGCATTTCACCAAGTGCCTCCTCGTGGTTGGTTACAATCGTCTTTGTTTGGGGTCTTTTCTGGACCATTTACTGGTCGGGGGGCCTGACTTACGGGCTGTTCAACCATTGGGATCAACAATTGCTATCTTTCTTCATGGCCATGATGTTTACCACACTCATCATCATGGGTATAGTCTACCTCAAGTGGGTCATGCCGGATACGATTATTGTCAAGCATCGACGCAACAAGTACATTGGACCGAAGGACCCCGAAAGTTGGGTCAAATATGAGGTGTAATCATGGCCAGACAATTCCGACTTAGACCCGCCCCCGGTGTGGTAGATGAGGAACCTTCTGATCGTGAAGTCACGACGCTGGATCGGCGCCGATTCATGAAATACACATTCAACGCTGCAGGCGGGGTAATTGCCATGGCGAGTTTGGGCGCTGTAGGATTTGCTTCATTCCTGATGGGGCAAGCCTCGACAGGTGAAGGAGATACAGGAGTCAAGTATTGGGTACCCAAGGGCCAAGAGGATACAGTCTGGTATGGAAACCTGCACTTAGAAGTCATGAAGAAATCCGACTTAGTGGCCCAAGCAGCAACTTCAGACACCGGCATGGCCGGTGCACAGGGTGTTTGGAGTGGTTTGCCAATCAATATCATCTATGTTCCACATGAAGAAAATGAATCCAAACCCCCTTCAGAGGGTGTGCCCCGAATTCAGTATGGTAGTGGCTATAACGCAGCTGGTTCCTTTGTCGGTCACGGTCGTGAAATCTTCGATGTAACACTTGAGGATGGAAGTCCAGATTTGACTTTGCAACCGCACGATAATATCCTACTCTTGTTCAGCCGTTGCCCCCATCTCTGTTGTATCCCAGGTTGGCAATTGGTCGCCAACGACTTCACGTCAGATACTTGGTTGCCCGGAGGAGTAGATGCAG
>JASMFB010000122.1 GCA_030751995.1 Candidatus Thalassarchaeaceae archaeon | reverse complement strand
TATGCGATACAATGTAATCACTTCAAGCCATATGGAAGATATTTCCCTAGGAGTATTAAATTGGCCAACGATGGTCACCCAAGGCCTCATTTCATTGGTGAATGTCAAACTCACCGAGGGTTGGCGACCGCAGGGGGGCATTCAACGAACGCTAGATGAGGGGGGCAATCCACTGTTCTTGCAAGCCATTGTGCTGAAGACTTGCGAATGCGACCCTTTGCCTTGTCCAGAGCCAGATCTTGAACGGCACTGAGGCCTACTGCGCTTGGAGTGCAGCTTCAATCAGGCCAACAAAGGGTGGACTCGGTCGATTCGGTCGACTCTTGAATTCAGGGTGATATTGAGTTGCGAAGAAGTATGGATGTCCGGTCAATTCGATGATTTCCATACGCTCTCCTTCCGTATCCTTGCCAACAAAACGCATGCCCGCTGCTTCCAATTCTCCAACCATGTCAGGATTGACCTCGTAACGATGACGATGTCGTTCATGAATCTCCATATCGCCACCATAGAGTCTGAATGCATCGCAATCCTTGGTCTGAAGATTGGTTTGACGGCTGCCCAAACGCATGGTTCCACCCATGTGGGTTCGACTTCCTTCAGGCATGAAGATGACCGCAGGATGGGGTGTGGCTTCGTCGAATTCAGTGCTGTTGGCACCGGCCTTTCCGAGTACATCGCGAGCGAAATCAATGATTGCAATCTGTAGACCTAGACAGATGCCGAGATATGGCTTTCCGGATTCACGACAATAGCGAGCAGCACACATCTTACCCTCTACTCCCCGAGTGCCAAATCCACCGGGAACCAGAACGCCATCAGCATCCTTGATCATTTGCCAAAATTTGGCGTACTTTTCCGGGTTTTCTTTCTCCTGTTCAGGTTCAAGATATTCGGCTTCCACCCAATCGATATTCATCTTAGCACCGGCGTTGAAAGCAGCGTGCTGCAGTGCCTTGATGACACTGAGGTATGAATCGGAAAGGCCCGTGTATTTGCCCACCATTGCAATTCGGAGATTCTTGTCGAGATTGTCGACTCGTTCAGCCATTCCTCTCCAGTCATCCAATAGGGGTCGGGATGTTGGGAGGTTGAGTCCGAGACGTTCGGACAATTTCTCAGATGCACCCTGCTCATTGAGCATCAATGCGACGTGGTATATGTTGGGAACATCGTGCGCACTGAAGACATGCGACGGTTCGACATGGCAGAAGGATGAGAGTTTCTCTTTGACCTCAGGGAGTAGCGGTTCACTACTTCGGCAAACGAGGAAATCAGGTGTTAGTCCGGCACCCCTGAGTTCCTTTACAGTGTGCTGAGTTGGCTTGGTTTTCTGCTCACCGACAACACCGATGACTGGAACCAATGAGACGTGAAAGAGGCAAATGTTCTCGCGACCCACACGGAATTGGAATTGTCGGAGAGCTTCCACGAAGGGTGCACTTTCGATATCTCCGACAGTTCCACCCAATTCGATGACGCAAACATCCGGTGTCTCTCCTGAACCATCGGTACACTGTGCAGCCACCCGCTCAAGCCATTCCTGAATCTCATTGGTGATGTGAGGCACGACTTGGACAGTCTTGCCAAGATAATCGCCACGGCGTTCTCGCTCAATGACGCCGGAGTAAACCTTGCCCGTAGTTAGGTTGTTATCCCGACCTAGGCGGATGTCGAGGAAGCGCTCGTAGTTGCCGAGATCCAAATCTACCTCGCCTCCATCATCGAGGACGAAAACTTCGCCATGCTCGAATGGACTCATTGTCCCCGCATCGCTATTCAAATAGGGATCAATCTTGATTGCAGTTACGCGTAAACCCATCGATTTCAGAAGGACGCCGAGGCTTGACGCCGTCACTCCTTTTCCAATTCCACTCAGGACCCCGCCCGACACTACGACATACTTCATGCCATCAACGGGGTTTCCATCATGTGTGCATTGCCTATGAAGGTTCGCCAAGGAATTCCAGAATTATGTGTCTTGAGTGGACTTCCTCCATGTTCAAGTATCGCCCGACGTTGAGACGGCGTCATGGGTCCACGCATTTTGGTCACGGGTGCGCTCGGACAAATCGGAACCGAATTGGTTGGAGCGCTTGAGAATAAGCACGGCCAAGGAAGTGTGATTGCCACGGATGTTCGTGACGGGACTGGTTGCCAAATTCTCGATGTGATGGATGCCGAGAGTATTCATTCATTGGTGAGTCGTGAAGGTGTTACAGAAATCTATCACCTTGCTGCTCTACTATCTGCCACCGGGGAGCGCAATCCAGAACTCTGTTGGAAAATAAATGTCGAGGGATTGGAGAACGTGATTGCCGCTGCAAGGGCGAATGGATGTAGAGTGTTTGCACCTTCATCGATTGCAGTCTTCGGACCTGATTGCCCATCCATTGCTCCTCAGTTCACCCCTCTGAATCCGACTACAGTGTATGGTAAAACCAAGGTGGTTAGCGAACAATTGGCAATGACTGCAGGCGTGGATATGCGTGGCTTGCGGTATCCAGGATTGGTTTCTTACAAGGCTCCTGCAGGCGGAGGCACCACAGATTATGCAGTCGAGATTTTTCATGCTGCATTGGCAGAAGGACACTACACTTGCTTTGTCAGAGAAGATACTCGATTGCCGATGATGTACATGGATGATGCTATTCGTGCCACGCTAGAATTGATGGTGGTCCCAGCTGAAGAATTGGGTGGTGCGCGTGGGGGATACAACATCTCAGGCTGTTCATTCACCGTGGGACAATTGGTCGAAAGCATACAGAGGCATCTGCCTAACTTCACGTGTGCGTACGAACCGGATGTCCGTCAGAAATATGCGGATTCCTGGCCCAATGACATCGATGATGATGTTGCGAGAGGAGAATGGGGCTGGAATCCTGAGTTCGATCTCGATGGAATGGTCGATGCTATGTTCGCTGGACTGCAGGGCTGAGCAGGCCGTACCCATTGAGTTACTCGATACAGTATGGGCAAGAGATTGCAGGAACATACAGTGGGGAATCCAATTCTTCTTGTGTCAATGGTTCTCTACACGCAAAGCAGACTTCCGCACCGGTCACATTGAGTTCAGGGTCTACAGCAACTCGTCGATCGAACACGAAGCAATCCCCATCCCAGTGGGCGCCACCCATCTGTTCGAAGTAACCGAGAATACCACCTTCCAATTGGCGCACATCTCGATATCCCTCATTCAACATCACGACACTGGCTTTCTCACAGCGTACTCCCCCGGTGCAAAACATGACCAAGGGCTTGTCCTTGTCTAGAGTTGAATTGTTCACAGCATCAGGGAACGTTCTGAACGTTTTGAT
>JASMFB010000121.1 GCA_030751995.1 Candidatus Thalassarchaeaceae archaeon | reverse complement strand
GTGGCGCGCCCGTTGAACCTAACCGGGTGGCGTCCCTGTAAAGCCGGGGTTTTCTGGTTGTGTTTTGAACCCGCCGGTCGGCGGTCTGGCCCCACCTCGGGGGGCCCCGTCCGGATTTGAACCGGAGTCTGACGGCCCCCAGCCGTCAAGTATTGGCCAAGCTAACCTACGGGCCCGAGACATCTGTTTGCACAGATGATCGGTGTTACTCCTGCGTTCGAGTTACGCTGAATGGCGCAACATCGTCAATCAATTCGACGTGAGAGACGAACATTCGACGGCAGCAATAGCGTTCCAGGCCAACTTCATCAAGCATCTCTCCAGCGTCACGTCCTTCAGCGCAACCATTGGAATATCGTTCCCAAAGGTGTCCGATTACATGTCCACAAGAAAAGCATCGTACTGGTATTATCATTCATTTTCACCTCATTTCAACGGTAAGACTTCTGCCACTTGGCACGTGCACCACGACCCATCTGGTGTTTGGGTTCCTTGCGGCGCGGATCGTTCACTAGCAGGCTTCGGTCAAATCGAAGGAACTCGTCACGAAGTTCCTCATCAATTCCCTCCGCACCATCATTGTAGTGGACAAGTCCACGTGCAATCGCAGTGCGGATTGCATCAACCTGACCCATCTGACCGCCACCAATGGTGTTCACATTGATGTCAACGGAACCAAGTCGGTTCATTGCACCAGCAATGGTCAGGGGTTCCATGGCCTTGTTGCGAGCCATTTCAGGTTGAAGAATTTCGATAGGTTCAGAGTTCACACGAACTCGGCCTTTGCCGGCCTTAACGGTGGCTCGAGCGATGGCGGTCTTGCGCTTACCAGATGTATTGACCACCTTGGCTTGCTTTTGCTTCTTTTTCGCCATGTTCATTCCGCCTCCCATCGTACAGTTACGCCTAGTTCCTTGCTAATCTCGCCCAAACGGACGAATCGCTCAGGGAGCGGGCGCTCAATCTTGGATGAATCTCCCCATTCGCAACCGTCGGGCAAGTCGCCGGACAGATTTGTTGGAGTGCCGATTTCGACGCGTAGTGCCTTCAGGGCAGCACGGCCGCTGCTGTTCTTTTGGTAGGGCAACATACCGCGGACGGTGCGCTTGAGAATCTGGTCTGGCATTCGAGGGAAAAACGGTCCCTTACGGGCGTGGTTCAACTCGTACTTACTTCGGTAGTCAGACATCACGCTGGTACGCTTGCCGGATACAATCGCCTTCTCTGCATTGACGATGATGACACGGGTGTCTTCACCTGCTTTCGTTGCAGATAGCAATTGCTTTGCGACTATGCTAGCCAAACGGCCGAGGACTTTGTCCTCCGCATTGTAAACGAACGTTGTCGCTTCAGCCAAGGATGTACACCCCCTTGCCTGTTGGATTCTTTTTCATCAAATCGTGAATGCTGACGACTTCGCCGCCTGCAGCCTCAATCTTCGCTCGGGCCGAGGTGCTAACGCTGTATGCGGCGACGGTGTGCTTACTCGAAAGTACACCACTACCGAGAAGTTTGCCAGGAATGAGAATGAGTTTCTCATCCGCTGCATAGCGACTCAAGCGGCTTAGGTTCGGTTCAGCCCAATTGCTACGACTCTTCTCAAGTCGTAGCGCAACGTCTCGCCACAGCGGAGCACCATTCGACCGTGTCTGGGCCTTGAGATCACCAATTAAGGTGACAAGTCCGGGGTTGGTCTTTGTGTTCCTTGTCATATGACTCCCTCGACGTGGGTAGCCGCGCGACCAACCGTCCTGTTATGAACCCCACGGCTGCCCACAGGCCCCCTACGGGGGCCGTGGAGCGGCCAAATTCTATGTTCTGGCGGCGTCCCCCCCCGGTTTGGTTGCCATGACTGACTGGAAGGTACTGATGAACGAAGCAATGCAATTTGAAGCCAATGATACCATCGCTGCGTTTGCGAAATTCAAAGAATGCATCGATGCAGCGATGTCTTCAACACAATCGTCTCTGAATCAGAATCCGGCTGTTGGTGTTGCCATGGAATCTGTCTATGGTGCGCTCGCAGCCTATGCTCAACAGGTGATGATGGAATTGCGTGCTGAGGATCCCGGGGCGGGTGGAGTAGACCATGCGTTCCGATCAGGGCAAGCCTACGGCGTCTCCTGTGTACTGAATCACATCTTTGATTCCATGCGTGACCCTAATGCGGATTCGTTGGCTGCGCTGGATGAGTTCAGCGACCAGATGCATGATGAGATTCTTCAAACCTGCAGACAGGTTGATCTCGCAATGATTCTCCTCGATGCAAAGGGCAATTACTGCGAAGAATGAATCTGAGAGATTTTGTCATCTGGAGCGACGACGCCAGATTCGATGACTCTAGCGTATACCCCTCCTCTCCAATCGGTTTTCAGTGCATCTTTGAGGCCGTTTTGGGCTGCATCCATAACATAGCATGGGTCAACCTCACCAATGACTTCTACAAGTGCAGTTCCAACCCAAACTCGTTGTTCAACCAATTTCGGTAAATCGATCCCCTGGACCAATATATTGGCCCGTCGTGCCGTCCATGGTAACTGAGTAGAAATTTCTTCACAAGCAGCAATCCAATTTGCCTCATCTAGTAGTGTCACTTGTCGATTTTTGCTTGTTCCATGGTCTCCAATGACGCCGTTCTCCGGTGTGAGTGAGATGCTTTCGGCTAGCGCCATGGCTCCACCTTTCTCGGGGCGGAGTGCGAGTGCAAGGACTGTGCCCTGCACCCACACACCCCGTGGGTCATTCAGCTCAAAGGCTGAAGTTACTTGCATTCGGGTCGTCATCAAGTCCGGCCTGCTGGAGATTGCCCTCAGAATCGACGAATTCGCCGGCCTTGGTCAAGTTCCCATGCAGAGCTGCGTCGTGCTCAGTGGTTCGCGAAATCAACGAATCACCAAGTGCCAATGAGATGGACTGTGTGATTGCGCTGAGCGTGCTGATTGCAGCATCTCGCTGTCCAAGACCAATGTTGTGATCTGAGTAGCGAGCCTCTTCAAAGATGTTCAAGAAGCCATCCAATTGCTCAGCGGGAACCATGTAGAATGCACTTCGTACAGCCCACTCGAATTCACGCGTGGTTTCGTACACCTTCTTCATGAAGCCATGCTGGCGGAAGAAGCGTACCAAATCCTTGTAGCAATTGAAAATCACTTGGATGTACTCGTTACGGGCTTGTAGCGCCAATAGAGAGTCGGTGAGAATACCACGGAGGATTTCCACACGGCGACGCTCGCTGTATCGCTTGTACATGACAGCGCCAATAATCGCAGCGAACAAGAAGGCGATGATGATCGGCAACATCACCTTGAGATCCCAAGCACTTGCTTGTGCTTCTGGTGGCTCACCTTGATGGATGGTACGGCTGCGATTCTCGCTG
>JASMFB010000120.1 GCA_030751995.1 Candidatus Thalassarchaeaceae archaeon | reverse complement strand
TGCACATGCACATCTGGCGTTGCTCATCCAATGCTAATGATCAGATTAAAGTTTAGTGGTGAACGTCACCGCGTTCATCAATCCAGCATGCACAATTTCCTGATTGGGTCCATCTTCATCCCTTTGCATCAGCATGCATCGAACTTCACTGGTGGCATCCTCAATAGTAAATCTCAAGTGGCCATTTTTGGTTGTATCCGATTCTTTGACCAATCCGATTACCGTGAAACTGTTATCTCGACCTGTGAGTTGTTTTCTTTGTCGAACCGCCTCATTGATTGCGATAGGTCGATTGGGTAAATTTTTGTCAAGAATCAAGCGACGAATTTGCTTGAGGCGATCATTAAAACAAGCTCGAATATCTTCTTTCTTCCCTTCTGTTACACTTTTTCCAGTGATGTCGAAATGCACTGTAATCTCAGCATCAACATCTCTGGCCTCCATTGGAAAATCCTCGATTCGATAATGATCGAGATTGTGGATTCTTGCCGGTGCGACAGGTTCTGGTTCAGCGATTGGTGCTATTGTCCGCCCGACCACAACTTCCTCTTTCTGTAACAAGAGTGAATCAAGCATTGCTTCGTCCAACACTCCTTTGCTTCCTGCATTCTCAGCAGCCTGAATAAGTGGGTCTATTGATGACAGCGACAATAGTGTTTCTTTTATCGAACGGACCGGAATTAGTCCTGCAGCCATCAACTTCTGATGGATTTCGCCCCAATCTCCGCCGCTCACAGGCCCCAACCCCGACGCGACCGTTCAAAGGCATTACTGCGCCCCACAGGGGTGCATCAGACCGCAGGAAACCCGTCGGTAGGCCTAAGAACAGCCGCTTAGGGCGCCTCTTCATGAGTGAGGAAGCCTCCATGCTTGCGGCCCGCCTTGTGCGGCGCTTGAAGAAGGATGATTGGAGTCTATCTGTTGCAGAATCTTGTACAGGTGGCCTACTCGCCAGTTCTTTCACAGATATCTCGGGCGCCTCCGCTTGGTTCACACAAGGTTGGGTGACATACTCAAATGAATCAAAGATTGCACAATTGGGCGTCACTCCAAAGCAATTGGAGAAACGTGGTGCTGTTAGTCACGAAGTTGCTCTTGGTATGGCTCAGGGCGCCCAACATTCGTCTGGAAGTAGCGTAAGCATCTCCATCACTGGAATTGCTGGGCCTACTGGTGGCGATGAGAGTAAACCCGTCGGGACCGTTTACGTGGCTGTTTGTATCGGCGAATCCTATCTTGTCCGCCGAGGCGAATTCGGCGGTGGCGATCGTGCCTCTAACAAGCATTCCTTCGTCATCTTCGCCATGCAGAAGGCGATTGAAGCATGGGATACTCACTTTGGCAGACTTGAGGCAGTCCGACTGGCTGCCGAGGCCGAAGCAGCTGCTGATGACAGCATTGACTTGGATCTCTCACAAGCTCTTTCCTCCATCAACCCTGATTTGGACACCTGGAAAGAGAACACCGTCTGGACCTCAGAGAAGGTTGCCACCACACTTGAAGAACAGGGCAAAGATGCACTTGGGGACGAAGCCGAGTGGACTGAAGAACAGTAGTGGGACCGACCAGATTTGAACTGGTGATATTCGCCTTGTAAGGGCGACGTCATAACCGCTAGACCACGGACCCGTAGAAAAGCGCGAGAGGTTTGGGGATATGAGGTGAACCCCACCGCAGCCTTTTGAGTAAGGAAAGAAAAGAAGGTACATGGCCGAGCATAGGGGACAAACTCGTCGCCTCATTAAACGACTGGAAACAGCCGGAGTCCCCATAAATTCCAGTATATCTGCTGCTATGCGCTCAGTCGATGTTGGAGAATTCACTGACTACGAATTGGAACCATTCTGGCACGATCGCCCTCTTGTTTTCTTGGAAACCAACAAAGGCGGAGTCAAGACAATTTCAGCACCACACATGATTGCCACAATGTTACATCATCTTGAATTAGCACCAGGTCAAGAGGTATTGATTTTAGGAGCCAAAGGTGGATACATCGCTGCACTAGTTGCACACATAGTCGGCCCTGAAGGTGGTGTAGTGGTCGTTGATCCTTCGCGTGAAGTTGTCGACCATGTACGGGATCGCCTTTCTTCAGTATCGGAAACTCATACGGTTCGAGTTCGAAAAATGCGACAGTTGACACATTGCCCCCCGCAACTTCCCGATCCGCTCGATCGCGTTCTTGTTACAGGTTCTTTGACACAACTCCCCTCGTGGCTCGAGTCTAGAATGGCAGACGGTGGTTTCACTGTCGCACCCATCGGTGGTCGGTTCGCTCAGCACTTGATTAAGCGCGAACGCACTGGAGAGAACTGGCTTGACACGGACCTTGGTGGCGTTTTATTCGGTCCTGTAGATATTGCCGAAACCGAACCAGAACCCCTCTCTGCAAAAAATCTCGCCGAGTTGTTACGTGAAGCTGCAATTCTCGGCGATGAAATCGAATTATTCTCGGAAGACATCTCAGAGAGATTGGAAAACCTCTCTGCCGCTCTCGATGAATTGCCTGATGATTTGGAACCATTGCCTGGCCCACCAGATTTGGAAGATGAGCCCCCGTGGGCATTGGATTCAAATCTCTGGGGGGATGAGATGCACCCCATTGTTGATCTGCTCACTGCAGAGATGGATTGGCTGGGGGATGTCTGGCAGTTACTCATTACACTGCTCGATGTCCGCCTCATGCAACCCGGTCATCCTGATTCCGATGATGAAGAAGAGTCCGTCGGTGGCTTTGGCCGACACGGCGACCTTGTCCCGTGAACGCTATACATGGGATGTTGCCCCCTCTGTTTGGGTCCGATGCTGCAATTCGAACTTCAACGGCTGAAGCACAAGGATGTGCGACAGCGTAGAATGGCCGTTCGTCGACTTTTTGAGATTGACAATTCAATTGCATTGGCCACATTCATCGAACTGCTTGAGGACGATGATGATTGGTTTGTTGAGAAAGCTATCGATGCAATTCGTCGCTGGGTTGATTCCAGTCATCGCAAGGTAGTGGTGACTCTTTCCGTGCACAGTGAAGCCCGATTGAGACACCTTGCTGCAGAACTCTCTCCTCGCGTTGGAGTCGAAGCCCTCCCTATTCTCTCCACCCTTTGCTCTGATGCGGATCATTCCGTCCGCAGGGAGGCATGGAAATCTCGTCTGAAAGTCGATGCCGGTACGATTCCGGTGGCGATTGAAAATGAAGATTATGTAATTCGAAAAATGGCCACAGAACATTCAGGAGACACCGATATTCTTGAGAAAATGCTCTCCGACGATAACCTTCGAGTTCGTGAAACAGCCCTGAATCAGATGATCTCGCTTGGGCATTCACCTACTCTCCTCAATCAATTATTGGATGGACCTTTGCGAAACAAAGCCGCGAAATTACGGTTACCCGCTCTTATTGAATCGGGAGAAACCTCGACGATTGCCAATCTTTGTAGAAATCCAGATGCTACGATGCGGAATATCATTGCTAAAAACCTCGATGACGTCAATTGGCTGTCATGGAGTGATGTTGTCGATGCTGCACGAGAAAGTGCAGATCCATTGCTGTTGCCGCGCTTACTTCGTT
>JASMFB010000011.1 GCA_030751995.1 Candidatus Thalassarchaeaceae archaeon | reverse complement strand
TTTATCAATAAATCCTGAGGAGAAATATCTAATTAATACATAAAAATACTGTAAAATACAAATTAATTGATTTATTTCATTCAATTAATTGTAAAATATTGTGAGTATGATATCAATAATGGTTTTGTCCATTCACAAGGGATGGATGTAGGCGTTTCCAGGTGATTGAAATGTGGGTCTCCGAAGTATGATCGGAGTTTATCAATAAATCCTGAGGAGAAATATCTAATTAATACATAAAAATACTGTAAAATACAAATTAATTGATTTATTTGACTAATCGCCCTAGTATAAAACCCGTATGAATCGGTCTGGCGTTGGGCTAAGAATCATATCTAATAATTGCGCAGATGCGCTCAATCTTGATTGAGCCTTTCGTCGTTCAGTCGC
The DNA here is from genome assembly GCA_030751995.1 of Candidatus Thalassarchaeaceae archaeon. Lineage (GTDB taxonomy): Archaea > Thermoplasmatota > Poseidoniia > Poseidoniales > Thalassarchaeaceae > MGIIb-P. The sequence goes on along the minus strand of JASMFB010000011.1, from coordinate 28,266 downwards.
TTATTGTGTTCAATGAGTTCAGTCAGATCGATGTGACTCGCATCCAATAGGATGGCTCCCTTCAGTTTCAGTCCATCACAGAATCCGTGACGAAAAATAATGGCCCCATGGCCCCATTCCTCGACATAGCGATTGACTTGTTTCTGGGTCTTCTTACGTTGGAATGAAAGGTTGGCACCATAGAAATGCTTAGCATCAATCCATGCGACTGGAACACCGTTAATTTCGACATGATCTAGCATCAATAAATCGGGTGTTCGAATGGGACGCCCCTCACTGGCAACCTGTTCCTTCAGAAGTTCTGTTTGCGTTCTAAAACGAACTCCATTAGCTGTAAAATGATCACAAAGGACCTTCTCAAACAAATCTGCAGCATGGTGAGTTTCTGTTTGATTGACGTGAGTAACGCGATCTTGAGATTCGGCTTTTCTAAATTCGGTCAAATCACGCCCCTTCAATTTCTTGTCGGGCTCACGCAGGGTTTCCTTGATTCGATTTTTTGACCAATTTCTTGCAGATAAAATGGCTCTGAACATGTTGACAGGGGGGAAATCATAGCGTTTTGATAGGGAAAGTACACTTTCTCCACCTTCGTATTTACGGAGCATTTCGCGTGCTCTTCTCTGCAATCTTCCATGACTAAACACGGCTTTTTCTTGATTGAGGGCGGACCGTAGACTCAATGCTTGTTCAAGCGAGATGGGGCGATCCCCAAGCAAATCTGCAATTTCGTTCACTCGCTCGTCATCAAGAAATCCAAATTCGCCGGGTCGACAAACGATATCGTGAACTTCGCGCTCAATCCGTTGGGGGACGGGTTTGAGTTTCCAATTCACCTTGATGTTCTTTGGCGCCGGATCCATTTTCGTCGGTAATCCCATAGCAGGAGGATTACGATTGAATCGTTCGTTTGCTCGAAGCACTGCATCCTTATCGATTTGAAACGATTTTTCTTGTCGTTTTCCGCCGCCCTTTGCGCCACTTCGACGTCTTTTCCGCTTGCGCGGCCCTGTCGCGCCCTTCTTTGGCGCATTGGAATTTGAGGAAGCGGAATCCTTCTTGGGATTCTTATCTGAACTCACTGTTCCCTCCCAACGAGAGGGGGTTCATGAATTCGTGGTAAGCAACTCATGGCGTCGCTTGGCGAACATATCGTAACCGATATCTCGCAAAGGCCGTGGAATCAACCACAACAATGTCCCAGCAATCTTCCAATGTATTCGAAGCCTCCACAACATTCTGCAAACTGCACTTGAGCGGACAAACCATTTTCCATCGTTGATGAAATACACCGAATCTACATCTTTGAGTGATTCAGGGCATGATACCATGGCACCTTCGCCGCTGGTGGATTCCTGAGGAATTAATTCAAACACATTTTTTTGATCGCGTTTAGAAATCCATTGTGCCCAACGATTGCAAGTGGAGCAAAACCCATCAAACAAAACGGTGGGCATCGAATCACTTCCATGCAATTCCGGGTTCAAGTGGTAGACTTGTTCGAGCCTTGCCAGCCACATCTTCGCCCTCACCAGCACGGTAAACTTCGACATTTCCAATACCAAGTGATGAAGCGATGAAGTCTGTATTGTTGGAAACGAATTCAACTTCATCAAACTCACTGCTAGACACGAGAGCGAGTTCTTGTACACCCCATGTGTAAATTCTCCCTCGTCGTTTCTTCTGACCAACGACAAGTGCCCTCCAGAATTGCATAACATCTCCTTTCATCGCTTCATCTTGGAAACATTCCTGGGTTTGTAGGAATTTGTTTCCTCCTGATTTGAAGTCGAAATCATCATTGTGCATTACAATAGATTGTGATGCGAGACTATTCTTCCAATCGTGCGCCGTTTGAATGATGACTGCTGAAAGCTTGCCTTCGGTGTGTCGTTCTGCCAATTCACGAACGCTTCTGGCCCGATCAATTACACGTTTCAGGTATTCTTCCTGACCTAGAACAATAGTATCGGAATCGTTGTGTGTTGGGTCTAGATTGAGAACTGTTTGGGCAAGCATAGTCTCATTTCCAAGCATTTTCCACATCTCTTCAGCCAGATGGGGTGTCGCAGGATACAACATTGGAATCCACTGATTCAGATATTCTCGTCCTGCACTAGAACTAACGCCTCCTCGTCGCTGAGCCCATTGCCAATCGGTCACCATTTCAAAGTGACTAATCATGACTCCATCGCGTAGACTGACATTGGACATATTGTCTGTCCAATTCTTGCGTAATTGGCGTGAACGTGCGAGTAACCAATCATCCATTGCGCCGTTACTAGCATCATTTTCAATGCCTTGAATCAATGCAGCGTGTATGGCCCTCATTTGTCGATGGTTCGAATCAATTGCAGAATCTGACCAATCCATTCCCGCCTCTGGATTCGCACCAAATAGGATGAACAATCGCACCGTATCGGCACCATATTTCTCAATCATTATTTCGGGACTGACAGTGTTTCCAAGACTCTTGCTCATTTTTGCTGAGCGCGAACCCAATGTGTCCCCACATGTAGGGCAAGGGGTACCTTCTATGTCCACATGATACTCTACATTACATTCGGGACAGAAGGGTGCTGGGGCGTTTACCATCCCCTGACACACCAAGCGAGAGAAGGGTTCTGAGACATTGTGTAGACCGGCATCGCGTAGAGCCTTAGTGAAGAATCGTGCATACAAAAGGTGCATCACAGCGTGTTCAATTCCGCCGATATAGAGATCCACGCCCCCCTCCATCCAATAATCGGCGCTCTCCTTGCTGAACGGCGCGGAGTCGTTCAATGCATCCGCGAATCGCAGGAAATACCAAGATGAGTCATAGAAGGTGTCCATGGTGTCTGTTTCGCGTTTCGCTGTGCCGCCACAAGACGGGCAATTCGTATTGACGAATCCGTCGTGGTTCGCTAATGGATTTCCTGATTCTCCTTCAGTGAATACAACATCCAATGGCAATTCGACCGGCAGGTTTCCCTCAGGTACAGGGACGACCCCGCAACTCTGACAATGGATGAATGGAATTGGAGTTCCCCAGAACCGTTGACGGCTCAGCAACCAATCCTTGAGCCTGTACTGAATCGTTCCAGCGCCCATGCCTTCGTTTTCCAGGGCCCCTATGACGGCACCTTTGGCTTCGTCACCGTACAATCCATCGAATCCGGGGCGGCCCGAGTTGACCATCCACCCCAATCCCTCAAAGGCACGCCCTGTCATTTTCGGATCTTTGCCTTCATCTTCAGATAGAACCTGAATGATGGGGATATCGTATTTCTTCGCAAAGTCATAGTCACGCTGATCATGCCCAGGTACTGCCATCACTGCGCCCGTTCCATACGAAGCGACAACAAAATTCCCCGCGTATATTGGAACTGCTTCCCCAGTAAGTGGATTGGTTGCATATCGACCTAGGAATACTCCTTTCTTATCACGAAGCATGTTAATTCGATCAAATTCAGAGAGTCTGGCGCATTCATCTGCAAGTTCACGATAATTGGCTTCAAACTCAGTTCCTGCTACTAGATTCTCACAAAGTGCGTGTTCTGGTGCTAGAGTTACGAATGTTACTCCAAAAATAGTGTCTGGGCGAGTGGTGAATGCCTTGATGACCTCATCACTGTCGACGATTGGGAAATGGATGTCTGCACCATGAGAGCGTCCAATCCAGTTGCGCTGCATTGCCTTAACATTCTCTGGAAATTCGATGTGTTCCAAATCATCGAGTAATTCATCCGCATATTCGGTCATCTTCAGGAACCACTGTGCCATGTCTTTCTGTCGAACTTCTCCAGAACATCTCCAACAACGATTGTTCTTGACCTGTTCATTGGCAAGAACAGTATCACAGGTATCACACCAATTCACTGGTGCAGTGCGTCGTTCAACAAGTCCCATTTCATGAAATTTGAGAAAAATCCATTGATTCCAACGATAGTAAGTAGAATCACTGGTGGCCAATTCTCTTCGCCAATCGTATGAGAAACCCATGCGATTGAGATCACTTCGAATACTCTCAATATTCGACCAAGTTACGTCATGAGGATGTCCACCAATCTTTCTTGCTGCATTCTCTGCAGGCATTCCAAATGAATCGTAGCCCATTGGATAGAGAACATTGAAACCGGCTAGACGACGAAAGCGCGCCATGCTATCGCCAATACTGTAATTGCGAACGTGACCCATGTGCATTTGCCCACTTGGGTATGGAAACATCTCCAAGCAGTAGAATTTCGGGCGGCTCGAATCCACATCACTTTCGAACGCTGATGCATCATTCCACGCGGCCTGCCATCGCGCTTCGATTGCAGCAGGGTCGTAGTCTGTCATGACCTATCCTCTCGTATGCGTACACCTACGGTGTACGTTTGGCCAATTGAGGAAGCCTATTGAAGGAACCGCAGAAGATGCCCTCATTCAGGGGTAACATCGTAGTCATTGCTGTTGACCAAGAATATTGCCTCACGTGTTAGTTGGTAGCGATATCGCATTCCAACCTTCTCGCGTTCGACGAGGCCGAACTTCTCAAGTGTCCGCAGATGATGGCTAATCAATTGCTGGCTTGCCTCCAGTCTAACAGCCAGTTCCTTCTGGCTGAGGTTGACAATATCATTCTCAGTTGCATCAAGGAGTCGTAGAATCTTGCCCTGTAAGCTGTTTGGATCCGGTGTGAGCAAGGGCACAGGAAGCTCTTGTTCGTCTAGTGTTGATTGGATGCTCGCTGGATAGAATCGGACGAGACGTCCATCCTTTCTCCTCCAGACTCGCTCTTCGGTCTCTAGGTGCTTGAGGTGATGTGTGAGCTGTCCATTGCTCATCTCCAGTGCTCCCAACAAGGCACGGAAATGAACGCCGGGGTTCGCAGTCAGATAACCCATGATTCGTCCACGCTGATATTCTCCATCGTGTTCGCCATTTCGACGGACCATACCAATGATTCCAATGCCAACTTGTAATGCTGGAATTCGTATCCATTCAGTGTTACCCAAATAGAGCAAGGACATGATTGATAGAGACGTTGTTGCGACCACAGCAATTGAGGCAGGTGCATATTCGATAATTTGGTCAACGGCTGAAGGTGAGGGTGATGTCGGTACGATTGGTGCAACGATCTCGGGCATGGTATCGGTTTCATCCAGTGTCTGCAGGATGACAATACCAGACCATGTGGAGCAATCGCCAGCAGCATCCCCCACCTCTACTCTGTACGAGCCAGTAAGGCCTGGATTCGGGCTCCATCCACCGTCTTGCATATGTGCGATGAAACTGTGTTCAGTTCCAATTGAATCGGTGAGTAACCAACAGCCCTGCTTCGGTGTTGTGACATAATTCCAATCACCGGATAGAATGACTTCTTCATTCATTTCTTTCTCTTGTTCTTCGGGGATTTCTTCTATTGGTTCGTCATCGATATTCTGATCGACAACTGGGGAGAAGTGTGAACCATCGTAGGTGTGTGCAATCTGAGTAGTGAACGCGGGCAACGATGTGGTTCTAATCGAGAGTTGCCACGTTCCATGCGGCAATTCCACACCGTTGTCGATGAATGGTACAACGGTTGTGGGCCATGTGTATCCAGATTGTGACGGCATTGTCATTTGATGGCCAGCAACTCCATCACAATCTTCAGTCCATACTCGCTCAGCAGATTTACCCACCAATGCAAGGCTGAATTCAAGAGAACAATCGGTTGGCCAATAGAGTTCAAAACCATCATTTCCAATATTTTGAATGGTTAAATCAAATGCGATTCTCTCTGTCGAACCATCTGCATCCAAGACAGTCAATCCACCTACCCTAAATCGAATGTCTTCGGTGTTTTGTTCCACCGTACCACAAGTGGGATTTTCACCACTGTTCGTGTGCATAAATGGTTGTGTTGCAACAAGACCGTGATCTGGTTGGCTCAATACGAGAAGATGCAATCCATCGTCAATCTCGCACCCATCGAAATCCATGAAGTTCCAACTCTCTGATGACAGTGTGTATGTGGTCTGTGGAGAAATCATATGCTCGACACCGGATGATGGGCAAAAACCATCAACGCGGGTATCGTACATTATTTCCCCACTCGGTGAAATCACATGCATCTCTACAATGCATGCATCCTTGAACAAGAGTTTTGCGGGTTTGTCGGCAGAATTCTCTAGCGTGTATCGCCATATTAGTTCGTCACCCAGTTCTATGGATGCGACAGCCGCAACATCTGAAATCGGATAAGCTGGTGTTTGCGTGTACATTGTACTGACACTGGCCTCCGCACCATTGACTCCGGTCAAAGTGAATGGAATTGTATAATCGCCATCACTGGAGCCAGAGAAATCCCAGATAACCCAACCCAATTCCATCTTCTCTCCGGATTCTATTGGACCAATGCCACAAGGAACTGTTGTAATTACATCCGTCTGTATCCGACAATTTTCATCAAATGGTAGATCGATAGTCTCAGTCCCTGAATTTGTCAACGAGAGATAAATCATCGCAGGCATTGCTGTGGTGTGACCAACTTGTTCACCGATTGTTTCTGAAAGTAGTGCTTCCAATTGGAGGTTTGCTGGCATCTCAACAGTGCGATGGAGGATAACAGAATCTGTAACTTGCAGATTGGAGTCAGGCTGTGTGAACTCCAACACAATCTCGCCGCTGGGGGCATCTCCCCAATCCCAGGTCCAAGTTGACAAGATACGCTCCTGACCTGGTTGGATTATCATTGCTCGACTCTGGGTGGGGCAAATGCGTTCATCATCAATATCGAGCCCCCAACCATCGTTTGTAAGAATCAAATCGAATGGGCAGGCGGGGTTGTACGTCAATTCTCTAGCGTTATCCGCATGATTTTTGATTCGTATAGTGACTTCTAAATCCGATTCATCGGAAAGGTACAATCCGTTCTCCGGTTCATCGATTTGAACCCTGAGTTCCAACCCATTCTCAGCTGGTTCAGCGACAGCCAATGGGGCTAGAACCATCAAAATGAGCAAGCCGACCAGAGATGTAGCCCTGAAGTTGACTCCGCTCAGCATGCGCTCCGCCCCAAATCGTCAGTATCGCCCTCACGTTTGAAACCATTGGCACCCCCTTAGGGGGGCCAATGAGCAGCCGAACCATTGATTGGCTGTGGCTGGATGGGTCATCATGGTCCTCGGTGCGGGTGAATTCGCCGTCTCCTATGGAGACGACCAGACTGAGATATGGGTCACTCAAATGGGCTCTTGGGCGAACATGAATACTGCATTTATCGATCGAACCCATGGCATTGTAGCGATTGTTGACCCCTTTGATGGAAAGGGGTGGCTCAAGGCGCTAGCCGATGAGAATCTGGTTCCAACACACATTCTTCTGACTCATACCCACAAGGATCACACTGCTGGTGTCAAGGCCATTCGAAATGCACATCCTGACATCGAGGTGTGGGGGCATGAAGAATCCGTGTCCCCAAGTTTGCTCGGTCGGATTTTCTTTCGACGAACCGATTTCACACACGTCTGGAATCATGCCCCAAATGAAGCGGTAGTTTGGGAAGCCGGTTCTATTCATCTTACCGTAATTCATTCACCTGGGCATTCACCTGGGCATGTGACATTTCATGGACACGGTGTGTACGTTGCCGGGGATTTGTTGTTCACGATGCGTTCTGGGCGTGTTGACTTGCCGGGGTCGGATCCGGCAGCACAATGGCGCAGTTTGGCGATGGCGAAAACGGTCTTGGAAAGTTTGCCTGGAGACTGGAGACTGATTCCTGGACACAGATATGATTGGATTGATGGCACAACACCTGATTGGGTGACCATCGAGCAAGCTCTCAAACACAATATTTCACTCAATGCCCCGGACATCGACACCTTCGACGCGTTGCCATTCAATCGCTTCGACGATGAGTTATCTGCCTAATCGAGCAGATCATCCAGACTCGGTAAAGATGCCTTCTCTGCCGCTTCTTCCTCCATGTGAACCTGCCAATCGGCCTTCTCGATATAGCCCAATTCCTTGGCCTTCTCGATATCACCTGTTGAGAGATAATGGTCAATCCACTTCTGGCGGCGTTCTTCTTCTTCATCATTGAAGGCCATCTCTTGTTGGTGCATTTCCTTGATTTCAGCAAGTCGGCTCCGTGCACCCATTTGCTTGGCAACTAAAGCAACAAAAATCATCGACAACAACAAGACAACAACGGCGCCCATGGTGTACATCGCCAGTTTTGAATCTCCATCGTTCTCTCCTGAATCTCCGAGTCCGGAAGAGGTGATTACACATTCACCTTGGCTGAACGAGTGTATGTCTGGATCATACATGCATGCATCTCCAGTGTCAGACCACCCGTCACCGTCTGTATCTGGGCAACCATATCGATCTTCGGTAGAGGTTCCATATACAGAATCGCAAATGTCGCCTTGGTATGCATACAAGGTCGTATTATCGCCGAAACCATCTCGATCTGGGTCCTTATTTTGGCTGTATCTCAGTGGAAGAGCGTCGGGGTTGCGCGCGCCATCGATAATTTGACCGGGCCAGCACTCTAATCGGTGGGTGGCATTGTCCTTGTAATTGTCACCAAATCCATCACCATCTGAATCACTCCACTGTGTGATTTCATCAGGGAAGGCATCTCCATTCTGCACTCGAGTGATAATCAATCCTGGATCTATATCACAATCCCAACGATAGGAGTCGTCGCCGAGTTTCTCACCCGTCACATTGGTGTACGTGTAATTGTCACCATATCCATCACCATCAGTATCCATCCATTGGGACTCATCGTCAGGGAAGGTGTCGATGGTATCTGCCCATCCATCACCATCTGTATCCGTGCAACCGTAGACATTTCCTTCCGTAGATGAGCCTGGCCATGTTGGGCAATCGTCTCCATCAACACTCAGTTGACTGTCTCCGAATCCATCGCCATCGGTGTCTGTATCCTGGAAGGGGTCATCGGGGAAATCATCTTGTGGGTCGGGGGTGCCATCTTGATCGCTGTCCGGGCAACCACGAGCCTCTTCGGTGGTTGTCGTGCCATACATTGTCGGGCAGACATCGTTCAGAGATCCATCCTGATTGTCTCCGAATCCATCACCATCGGTATCCCACCATTGCGAGGGGTCGTCTGGGAACCAATCACCGTTTGGTCCACTTGGATTGTCTCCGAATCCATCGCCATCACGGTCTTGACACTGTGTGCCATCGGTCGGGAATAAATCGGGATTGTTTCCATTCGGGTCGTCACCGCAGGAAGATTCGACGTTGTTTCGGTCATATCCATCGCCATCTGTATCCGCGTGCTGTGTGGGGTCATTGGGGAAGGCTTCACCAGAGTTGGCATACCCATCTCCGTCATTGTCTCCACAGCCATACCAAGCAATGTCATCCCACGTCTCAGTCGCTTCGTTCCAATGAATTGCAAATTGACTTGAGCCGAATTCTCCTGGGCATTCGTCGCCCATGTTTCCGGATTTGTTGTCACCATATCCATCATTGTCCGAATCGTGCCACTGTGATGGTTCATTGACGAATGCGTCTGCATCTCCGACGGGACTGGCTTGACCTTCGCCAGGTTCTCCATTGCCGGGATCTGAATATCCATCACCATCGGAATCTGGGCAGCCGATTCGGTCCCAAACCGAGTCGCCCCAAGCGAATGGACATCCATCAGAAACCGTTGTGAATGGTTCATCTCCGACCCAATCTCCATCGGTGTCGTTCCATTGTTCTGGATTTAGTGGGAATGTGTCAACATCTACTTCCTGCTGTGCCGTCATTGTGAGCAATTGACCTGGCCATTCGGGGGGACGGATACTTGTCCAAGAAGCGTTGGCGTAGTTGTCACCATAACCATCTCCATCGGAATCGGCCCATTGTGTTGGATTCTCATCAAAGTAATCGACGCTTCCGTAAGGATTCGGGTCCCGCGGATCATTCGTGTTGGATGGATATCCATCTCCATCGTTGTCAGCCCACTGATAGGGGTCATCATCGAATTGGTCGCCATCATCTGAGTATCCATCACCATCTGCATCCGGGCATCCAAAGACATCCATGTATGAAGTGCCAAACACATTGGGGCAAGAATCTGGTTCGAATGCCGGGTCGGGATTGTCGCCATAATTGTCACCATCGCTGTCATTCCACTGAGAGGGTTCCTCTGGGAATGAATCATCTGGATTCAGATAGCCGTCGCCATCCATATCTGGATTGACCACCCAGTGATATACCCCCTCGTCATTTCGACCATGGGCTGAGATGATGTGGTTTCCGTCGGGGTGCCAATCCGCACCATAGATTGTCCCACAGTTGTTACCGTTTCCGCTGCTAGTGCAACCGCCCGGTCGAGGCGCTGAAAGGGTGTCGATCTTGACACCGGTAGCCGAGAAGAAGACGTTGATGCTTGCACCATCGGATTGGTAGTAGGTGTGGGTAAATGCCACTTGAGAAGAGTCGGGTGACCAAGCAGCATCGTTGCAAGATGTTGAAGTCGTGTAGGACCATTCTTCGGCGCCCGTGATTGCGTCGTAGACCTTGGCTCGAGCGTTGCTGCCTCCCCATGAAGAACAGGCTGAAATCATGTTACCATCCGGGGAGTAGTGAACGGAATTCAATGAGCTGAAAGCATTGGAAATGGTGCGATTCTCGGTCCACGAATCTGTATCCCAGATGAAGATTTTTTCATTTGCTCCAACCACAATACGACTACCATCCGGACTCCAGCCTACCGAATAGAATCGATCTGCTGATCCGGGATTGAATGCAGTAATCTCGTTACCAGTCATTGAATTGTAGATTTGGACCTCGCCGTTTGTTCCACTGTTGCCTGATCTTCCAATGACAACAGCAATCATGGTGCCATCTGGGCTATACTCCACCTCGTTAGGTTGGTCTCCACTGCCGACATCTGTACTTACTGAAAATAACTGTGAGCCGTTGCTTGTGTGGTATACCTTCAGCGAATCATCATCAAACACAGCGGCAACATACGCTCCATCGGATGACACGTCAACATCGTATCCATATTCTGAAACTTGGATCGTCCGCAGATTATTTTGTGTGGTCGTATTCCAAATTCTCAAATTTGCAGTAGATGGATTCCATCCTGCATTTTCAAGGGTCACATATTCAGAAGCATCGCCGTTGAATCGAACCATGAGATAATCATCGCTTGATGCTTGACGTGCATCTTGTTGATATCCGCCTGTAGACATCACCCAAGGGTCATTTAGGTCGCTGGTTCCATCACCATCACGGTCTGGGCAACCTGTTCGATCAAGGGTGCTAGTTCCTGCAGCAACTGGGCAGTCATCAATCGAATCATCCGTTCCATCACCATCTGTATCATCGGCAATGGCGCTTGAAACGAATAACGTTCCCGTCACCATCAGTATTGAGAGGAGAAGTGCCCGAATCGGGGCCGACCTGTGATTACCGCCTCTCGACACCATGCCCCCGGCTAGTTTCCTATGAATAAGGTCTTCCGGTGTTCTTGCGTCACGCGCGAGCGCGCGTACGGGGGGCTCTTTTTTGGGTGAAGTTCAACATTAGGAAGGCTGAGGGGGGACTGATGCCGAGCAATGACCTGAGGGTCCACATCGCGGTCGAAGACCGTTTACTTCTCCATCTTCTAGAGCAGGATGATCAAGCAGACCTCTACATGGTCAGCGTCGCAGTCACTCGCCCAGGCATAGCAGAGGCGTGTGCACTTCATCCTCCAAACGTCAGCCGTTCAATGCGAGCGATGCTACGAAATCAATGGGTCAGCGAACACACACGCACCGTTCGAGGAGAGAGTCGCCGGCAGAAGACGTGGCAATTGACGGACCTCGGTCGTACTGAAGCTCGCACACGAAGCAATTCCCTCGGCCTCACTCAAGTGCTGATTCGCGATGAAAGCGGCGAACTGTTAGAGGTTACAGCCGCCCAAGCCAGCGTCCGATTGGCAGCGGATTTGACCCTTCTACAAGTTTTGATGCACGCTCAGCATGAGGGTGTACTCACCTATGGCGATATCCGATTTGGAATGATTCAGAAGAGTGATGATGGAAAACCAGCCCCTGGTCGCTTGACTTTGGGTGCAGGTGCTCACGCAACTTACCACACAGAACCACCAGAAACCCGTGAAGTTCATGGGCGATCAGATGAGTTGAATTCACTCGATGAATGGATTGATTCTCAAGAATCTTGTATGCTAATTCAGGGAATTGCAGGTATCGGGAAATCGACACTTGCGGCCCATTGGATGCGTCAACGCATGGGTGCGGACGAGCAACTCTCAATTTGCTGGTATCCGTGTCAGCCTTGGGACTCCGCTCTTGGCCTTGCTACATCGCTCTTGCACAGGGTGGGCATCGATGCGGCGCATGACCCGGTTCAACTGATGGAAACCCTGCCTCTTACGCCCGGTGCCAAACTGGATATTGACGCGTATCGCCGATTGTTACTCTCTTATCTCACCGATCCAAGTGTATTACGCGAGCGATTTTCCGATGATGAAGAGCCGGGGGCTCCTCCCTATTTCTTGCTCGTCCTCGATGACGTACACCACATATCTGAGGAGGCAGCAGATCTTCTGGGTGCGCTGCTCCAAGTGGCCGATTCCTCTCCTCTCAAACTACTCCTCATCAGTCGTACCACCCTGACATTCTACGATCGTCGTGATGTTCACACACGCGAGCGCGTTAGCGAATTGGCTCTCTCTGGATTGTCTGTAGAGGACCTAGATGCGTGGATATCGGATCTTGAAGAGGGTGATTTGCCCTCAGCACCAGTGGTTCACCAAGTGACAGGTGGCCATCCGCTGGCCATCGAACTGATGGAGATGTATGGCGAAGTCACACATGGCGATTGGCTGCGATTCCTCGATGAGGAAATTCTCGATGTTCTGCCTGAGGATGAGCGGGAACTTCTCGCAACACTTGCAGTCTCAGATTTGCCCGTACCTTGGGATGTTCTGGCAGCGGCCTGCGACCACGACGGGCACCCGCCTGCAGCTCTGTTGGAACGTGGCTTACTTCTAGAACTGAATGATGGAATGTGGTTGCACGAAGCGTTGCGCGAGCGATTGCTTAGAGAAGTGGGTGCTCCACAGGACGAACGCAGAAAGAAACTCCACGATGCCCGTATTGCATAGGGTACCCTCTGCAATGGCTTGGACACTTGACAGTGAATGAATACTAAACAGACTCAAGAACCTCAGGCGTTCGCGAGCGTTCATGACACAAGTACTGATGACGACAAGCAAGGGTGACATCACCATTGATCTGTTCACCGACACCATGCCAATTACTGCTGGAAATTTCCTAAAATTGATTGACGATGGTTACTACAACGGATTGCATTTTCATCGAGTCATTCAGGGTTTCATGCTTCAGGGTGGATGCCCCCACAGTAGAGATCCGAACAGCCCACGATGTGGAACGGGTTCGCCAGGTTATTCGATTGCCGATGAGCATCTTCAGGATGCGAGATTCTCAAACGAAATTGGTACCTTGAGTATGGCCAATTCTGGGCCCAACAGCGGAGGTTCGCAATTTTTCATCAACACCGTCCACAATTCCTTCCTAGATTGGTGGGACACCCGTACACCTTCGAAGCATCCGGTCTTCGGTAAGGTCGTAGCGGGAATGGATGTCGTGACAGCTATTGAAAATGTGCAGACGGGTCGCGGGGATCGTCCCGTACAACCCATGCAAATCATCTCAGTTACTCGCTGTTGATGTTTTTATTAAGTTATATTTAATAAGAGCCGACTAAACGGCTTTTCATGGCGAAGCATAGAGCCGGTGACCGGCGAATAATGAGCATCAGTATCCCAGAGAAATTGGCAGAACGATTGGATCGGCGAGTCGGTAAGGGTCGCAACGACGGTCGGAGTGCGACTATCGCGAAGATGATTCAAGAATCTCTCGATAGTCAGAGTATGACTGCACCATCTCCGGCGGCAGAGCCGAAATCTGCAGATCCTTCTTCTGAAGAAGTTCGCATCGAGGAGGATACCATGGGTTCACTTGAGGTTCCAGCCGATCGATACTACGGTTGTCAGACTGCTCGTTCTCTCATCAATTTCGATATTGGGGGCGATACAATGCCGCGTGGAGTAATTCGTGGTTTTGGAATTCTCAAACAGGCTGCAGCGAGAACGAACAAGCATCTTGGTGCACTGGATGGTGAGATTGCCGACCTGATTATCGCTGCTTCCGAAGAGGTCATCGACGGTTCTCTTGATGGTCACTTTCCCTTGCGAATATGGCAAACCGGTTCAGGCACACAATCGAACATGAACGCCAATGAAGTCATTGCCAATCGGGCCATTGAAATGGTGGGGGGAATTCTTGGTTCCAAGAATCCAGTACACCCAAATGACCATGTCAACAAAGCCCAATCATCCAACGACACATTTCCCACCGCCATGCACATTGCAGGTGCAGAAGGAATGGTTCACGAATTGAGGCCTCAGGTACAACATCTGAGAAACGCGCTTGCAGAGAAGATGGGGGCGTTCGAGGATATTGTCAAAATCGGGCGTACGCATCTGATGGATGCTGTTCCGTTAACGCTCGGACAAGAATTCAGTGGATATGTGGCGATGCTTGATGCTGATTTGCGCAGAATCGATTTCGCGCTCGAGGACCTGTATGAATTGGCATTAGGAGGTACTGCTGTGGGCACGGGATTGAATACGCATCCTGATTTTGCAGATGTCGTTGCCGGGCAGATCGCTGAAAGAACCGGTTTGCCATTTGTCTCTGCTGACAATAAATTCGCCCAACTGGCCGCACACGATGCCGTGGTTGCTGCAAGTGGCATGCTCAATACACTCGCCGCAAGTCTGATGAAGATCGCCAACGATATTCGTTGGTTGGGTTCCGGCCCTCGTTGTGGACTTGGCGAATTATCACTCCCTGCAAACGAGCCGGGTTCGAGTATCATGCCAGGTAAGGTGAATCCAACACAAGCCGAGGCGATGACGATGGTCTGCTGTCAGGTCATGGGAAATCATACAGCAATTACTGTCGGAGGTAGCCAAGGAAACTTTGAGCTCAATGTGTACAAACCAATGATGATTCACAACCTTCTACACAGTATACAGATATTGGCCGATACATGTCGGGCCTTTACAGACAAGTGTGTGATTGGTCTTGAAGCCAATGAAAATGTGATTCAATCGCATCTGGAGAATTCCCTGATGCTGGTGACGGCACTGAACAACCACATCGGATATGACAAGGCCGCGAAGATTGCCAAGAATGCGCATGAAAAAGGAATCACGCTGCGAGAGTCTGCGTTAGAACTTGGGTTATTGACCAACGAACAATTCGATGAATGGGTTCGTCCAGAGGAAATGATTGGGCCCCGAGCCTAGACATTCTGGTGTTTTTGAAAGGGTCATCAAAACGGCCTGAGGAAGCGCTTCGCATGCGCAATCATCAATAGTCGATTTAGGAGGAAGACCCCTTGTCCTTGAGAGAGGAAGTTGGGAGTGCTGGCTGGCGGGTTCGAATCGAGTAGATCTTTCCCCGCCAGCCAGCCTCCGCATCCGTGATCCTTTCCCCGTCCGAAGACGGTTTCCAAATCCCGGCCGGTCCGGCTGATGCTTGCGCACCTGCTTTTCCTCAGACGCCCGAGTCAGTTACCTGTCTCGCTTCCTGATGCGTCGTCCACAATCCGAAGACTGCTTTCTTTTCACCAGTTCCCAGCTCGGATTGCTCCGTTCTGGCGTCCCAGCGTTGTGCTCTCCTTGCGGATTACACCTCGCCCCCTAGTTTCCCTCCGTCTTGCGACTTTGTTCCACTTGGAGAGGGAGTTGGGAGTACTGGCTGATGGATTCGAATCGAGTAGATCTTTCACCACCAGCCAGCCTCCGCATCCGTGATCCTTTCCTCCGTCTTGCGACTTTGTTCCAAACCTCGGTCGGGTTGACACGATGCGCGAACGCACCGTGCCTTCCCTCAGACGCCCGAGTCAGTTACCTGTCTCGCTTCCTGGTGCGTCGTCCACAATCCGAAGACTGCTTTCTTTTCACCAGTTCCCAGTTCGGATTGCTCCGTTCTGGCGTCCCTGAGAGAGGTGCTCTCCTTGCGGATTACACCTCACCTCCTGGTTTCTCTCCGTCTTGCGACTTTGATCCACCTAGGAGCAGGATTGTGACATTGCTGCCACCCCTGTCCCCCTTCGGTCCGGTTCCAGCATTGCTGCCTTTCCCTTTCCTGGGCCGGTTTCAACTGCAGTCTACACCGTCCCCGGTGGCCTGTTCCAGCATTGCTGCCTTCCCAAACTACCAGCACAGGATGTGCTTGAGGGATTGGTACGGCCGACTCTTCACATTTCGACAGTTTGTGGTGTCGCTCATCCTCTAGGTCCCTGAGGTCACCTTGCGGCTTCCAGTGTTTCCCTTTGGCGAGTTATCCAAGGTGCCGATCTGATCGTTTCTTCCGAATTGATCCCCGCTCTTGCGAGCAGGCATCTCCTGTGATTCGACACTGAGTGTCGGTGTGTACTTCAAGCTCAGCTCTGATACACGTTCACAGAAGTATCCACTACACACCGAAGTGTGCACCTTCATTCTCCTGTGGGCCTGCCTACCTGACCTTGCGATCTGGGGCACGCCCCATCTCGTCCGATTTGCACCGGATTTGATGGCCCACCACCGTTCCCGAATTGGGTCCCTTGTGGGCTGGGGCCTGCCGGTGACGCTGAGCGCCCCGACACCACTCCTCGGGAGCGGCAAAGTTCACGTGTGACGAGGAGGGAAATAAACCTTTGCAAAAAAACGGTGCTTTTCCATGTGAAAAGGGTCTACTGAACCCCTATTTCCACTGGAGTATTGGCTGATAATATGTGATTTTTCAGGAGCGGAGACGACGTAGTTTTTCGGCCAAGTTTGACCGATGTTCATCTCCTTCCGAAGCACCTTCTGAAGTCAATCGTCTAGTCAATAAATCTCCTTGCAACAAATACACAGATCCATCATCAAATCCAAGGGCGAGATATTGAGAGTTACCAATGACTGCGTTTGCTCTAGATTCCATTTCAACGCACATCACTGAATCGCCATTTGGAATGGTTCGAGTCTCGATGATTGAGAGTCGATCGTCCCAGGACACAACCCATGCGGTAGAATTGTTGTCTATTGTTGGGCCGTAAACGACATGTTCGATATTTCGACCAAGGGGTGTTTCAATCTGCCAAAGCAATGTTCCATTTTTATCGTAAGCTCTTGCGAGGCCTTCTGCGCCTCCAAATCCCGCACCAACAGCCCCCGCTTCAATAGCGATGGCAACTAAGAAACCGGGTTCCATAGCAGAAATGGATTCAATGGAGCCTGGTTGATTCGTATAGGTATCATCGTCCATGACCATGCCATCATCGAGTGCTGTGAGCGTGCCATCTGCGTGTCCGATGACAGTGTGATATTGTCCTGATGATCCACATGTGGCAGGAGAACTAGTGGGTAGTGGCCTGTGATGAAGGCCATCGGCTTCAGACCGAATCATTCCACATCTCGGTCTACTAAGAGGGAGGAATGCTACTCCGTCATCGCGCATCTCAATTGACCATGGTCTCTCGTTTATGGAATCCTGACGAAGCAATTCGCCTTCAGCGTTGAATCGCCAAAAGGTCGCTTCAAGGAAGTCGTTCATCTCAAGATCGAATACTGAAGAGGTTGCGAGAATTGTAGAGCCGTCAGGTGTACAAGCGACAAGATCGCTGCTCCCCTCCAGTTCCACTTTCCAACGAATTTCTCCAGATTCAAGGTCCAAACAGACGATGTCTCGGCCACATACTGCGAAAAGAAAGTCGCCGCCCAGAGCAACGTTGCTAACCCGGTTGCTTGTCTGCGTGCGCCACAGGCGTTCACCTTCCAAGTCCCAACAGTGGATGCCTCCATCCCAGTCACCTGCAATGAGTCGCGCTTCGTCTAGATGGAGAGTACTCACGCCAGCATCCAGATTGCGTTCAAACCACGCCAGTTCGCGTAGATTGCGCAGCGGCGCCTCCTCCATGTATTCTCATGCGCCTTGGTTGTTATTGGGACTTCTGCTTCAAGCATTGACTCCATACAAGCGTTCAATCTTGGCCCGTAGATAATCGATGAAAGGCTGAGGGGTGGGTGATTGACCGGTTGCCTCCTCGACCAATTCGGCAGGTGAGAGGATGCTTCCGCGTGCGTGAACCTTGTCGCGCATCCACTGTAGAAGAGGTTCAAACTCACCGCGGTGCCACATATCCTCAAGGCTCTCTTCGCCCTCTAAATCCGCGCGTGCAGCGGCCAATAGTTGAGCACTGTAGAGGTTACCCAATGTGTAGGTTGGGAAGTATCCCATCGCACCCATGGACCAATGGATGTCCTGCAGAACACCGTGTGTTCGGTCGGGTGAACGGATGCCGAGGAATTGTTCGTACATATCATCCCAGGCATCGGGTAAATCATCGACCCCGAGATCTCCGTTAATCAGACGCTTCTCAATCTCATAGCGAATCATGATGTGAAGATTGTATGTCGCTTCATCCGCCTCAACTCGAATCAAGCTGGGCTCGACTAGGTTGACACTGCGCCACAACATCTCGCCGGTAACGCCATCCATGTTCTCAGGGAAATGCTTGGCCCAATGTGGAATTGCCCATTCGCTGAAGGCAAGAGAGCGGCCGACCTGATTCTCCCACAATCGACTCTGTGATTCATGCACACCAAGGCCATCTGCGTGTCCTGCAGGTTGGAAATCGAGTTGGCGGGGGCGGCCCTGCTCATACAGACCGTGACCAGTTTCGTGAAGAGACCCGTAGAGTGAACCAAAGGGTTCAGCCTCATCATAGCGGGTTGTCCAACGGACGTCATCCGGATTAGAGCCACCACAGAATGGATGGGTGGACTTATCGCGACGACCTGCATCGAAATCAAAACCAATTGCGGCTGATATTCCGTGCGAGAGTTGGGCTTGGCCTGCTTCGGGCCATGTGTTTGAGGTCACCCACGACATGTCTGGATTTTCGCATTTACCAACCGCAGCGATGAGTGGGACCAATGCCTCGCGAAGTCCAGCGAACAGTGGGTCAACCTGCGCTACAGTGAGACCGGATTCGTAGATGTCGAGAAGGGCATCGTAGGGATTGTCCTCGTAGCCAAGGTATCCCGCAAGTTCCCGACAAAGATCAATCATTTCTGCCAAATCATCTCTAAAGATGGAGAAATCATTCTCCTCACGCGCCTTGGTCCATGAAACAATGGATTTAGATTTGTGACGAGCCAGGCGCTCGACAAAATCGGCGGGCTTCTTTGTAGCCTTGTCATATGCATCACGGATTAGGCGTAGATTGCCAGCAGCAACTTCGTCAGCGGCACCTTCAGCCTCCGCGGCTGCCAATGTCTCACCTAGTGCAGCATCGACCATCATCGAGTGACTGGTCGTGGAAAGCCAAGCCAATTGTTCTGCACGCAATGGGGCGGCCTTAGGAGGCATCATGACCTCTTGGTCCCAACCTAGGAGGCCTTGAATTTGGCCCACGGTTTCAATCTCTTTCATCCGCGACATCAGTGTGATGTATGCTTCTCCCATGCGCTCGCGTAGTGGGCTTCAGCCTCAAACCCACCGCTTGAGAAATTACGGATTGTGGGCGAATGGGTGTTGTCTAGTGTCGTTGTTGTTGCAATAGTGTAGAGTAATGTCAATTTTAGATTAATACGTTGAATTTTCAAGAACCTTCACAAGTGAATATCACTTGGACACACTAGACAGGGAACAATATTCTCATTGTGGTGAAATTATGTCTGGTGGATATGGCGATTGGGATCCCGGAAGGCCGGGGCACGATCTGCTTGATATTCTAAAGGATGAAATCCGCACTAAAGGGCAACCAAGCGCCGAAAGAGTGCGTGAAATTGCTAATCTTACCGGAACTACTGCTGCAAAAGTTCGTGGAGTAATCGGTTATTATTCTGAATTGAAACCAGATGATTCCACGGTTCGAGTTTGTATGGGTGAATCTTGTCGATCTCGGGGCTCAGAAGCAGTTGCAGAATCACTTGCAAACGATGGTGAAACAGTCGGGACATTGCATTGTGCTGGTTTGTGCACCAGCGGTCCCGTGATATTGCGCGATGAACGAATGGTTCCAATGGGTTGCTCGGGTACTGGACTGCAATTATTTGTCAGCATGGATAGCATTAGTCAGGAATTGGGAACAGAAGAAGTCGTGCAGTCACTCATTCAAGAATTAGATGATACGGTATCGATTACCAGAACTGGTAGCAGAGGTCTATTCCACCTTGAGCCAATGATTGAAGTTGATATTGATGGGACTCGTCATGCATTCGGCCCAATCCAATCTGGAGAGGTGTCCTCATTGGTCAAAGCGATTTCCAATGGCTCAGCGAATGAACATCCTGCTGCACTTGGGCCGATTGACTCACTGACTGAATTGAATTCTCAGACTAGATTTGCTATGGCGAGAATGGGGTTAGAAAACCCGCTCGACCTTGAAGTGCAAAAGGGACTGGGTGCATATTCAGGGCTGAACAAAGCAAGGGATGGCGGGGCTGAATTCGTATTACAGGAACTTGAGTTGGCAGGACTGAGAGGACGAGGTGGGGCTGGATTCCCAACACATTTCAAATGGAGATCTGCGATGGAACAAGGTGATCCCGTCAAGCATGTTGTTGCGAATGCAGATGAAGGCGATGCTGGCACTTTCATAGACAGAATGGTGATGGAAGGAGACCCACATGCATTGATTGAAGGGATGCTAATTTGCGCTGAAACCATTGGTGCAACACAAGGCTGGGTCTATCTGAGAAGTGAATATCCTCAAGCAAAGCGAATACTGCAATCAGCAATCGATAGCGCCCGAGAGGCAAACCTCCTGGGTGAGCATTTCGATATCACAATCGCCCTCGGTGCAGGATCATATGTTTGTGGTGAAGAAACTGCATTGCTGGAAAGCCTAGAAGGGCGTAGGGGCGAGGTGAGGGCGCGGCCACCATATCCAACAGAAAAGGGATTATTTGGTCACCCAACAATCGTGAACAATGTCCTGACATTTTCAATGGCCGCAGCAATCATGCGTGAAGGCGGAAGCGTGGTCGGGAGTATTGGAACAGAACGAAGTAAGGGTACAGTCGTTGCTCAAATTTCAGGTGATGTTGGAATTCCAACGTGCGTCGAAGTGCCATTTGGTGGCAGTGTTGCTGAACTTTTCAATAACCATTCATCGCTTGATGAAGTCGTTGCAGTTCAAGTTGGGGGGCCATTGGGTGGTGTCTTTGCAGCAGAAGAATTGGAAAATATTGAGCTTTCATTTGAAGGATTGTCGTCTGCTGAAGGTCTACTTGGACACGGTGGATTTGTTTGCTATGGAACCAATTTCAAACCACGTTCAGAAGTACTTGGTTGGATGCGTTTCTTCCGAGACGAGAGTTGTGGGAAATGTACCCCTTGTCGAATAGGCACGCAAAGAGCGCTTGAATTGCTCCAAAGAATCGGGACGGATTCGGAAAAAGAAGGTGATCGTGCTCTCTTGGCTGATCTCGATGAAGTAATGACTGAAACATCGTTATGTGCGCTTGGAGGACTTGCAATGAATCCAGTGCGTTCGACAATGAAACGCTGGCCAGCCTCTTTTGGAGGTGAAAACAATGAGTGAGCCATTCACAGTAACCATCGATGGGCAAGAATTCACAGGTCAATCCGGCCAAACCATCATGGAAATTGCCAGAGATAATGGCATCAATATACCAAGTCTTTGTGATTCGCCTCATCTGGACTCGTTTGGCTCGTGTAGAATGTGCATTGTAGAGATTGATGGACGTGGTGGAACTCCTTCTTCGTGTACAACTCCAGCAGACAATGGCATGGTGGTTTCGACAACTTCGGACAAACTTTGGAGATTGAGAAAGGGAATCACTGAGCTCTATGTTAGCGAGCATCCTCTCGATTGCCTAACCTGCACTGCAAATGGAGATTGCGAATTACAAGATGTAGCAGCGGATGTTGGATTGAGGGAATTACGATACGATAACGAACCAGCATGTGAAAACATACCAATCGATGAATCAAATCCATTTTTCACATTTGATGCAAGCAAATGCATCGTTTGTTCACGCTGCATCAGGGCTTGTGATGACACTCAAGTTACTCACGCACTATCAATCGATGGGCGAGGTTTCGCCAGTCGAATAATTGCCGGTGCAGATGAGTCATTCATCGATTCAGATTGCGTTTCTTGTGGTGCTTGTGTAAACGAGTGTCCTGTTGGTGCACTTGAAGACCGGGTCGAGCGGGCATCGGGGATTCCGGACAAGTGGGTTCGAACAACTTGTGCATTCTGTGGGGTTGGTTGTCAATTTGATGCTGGAATTAAGGGTGATAAATTGGTGACAATGGTCCCAGCTGCAGATTCTCCAGTGAATCAAGGTCATGCTTGTGTAAAAGGACGGTTTGCATCAACATATATTCACCATGCAGATAGACTGAAATTCCCAATGATTAGGGAATCAATTACCGATGAATTCCGACAAGTGTCTTGGGATGAAGTCTACTCATTCATCGCACAGCGCTGGAATGAAATTAAGGCTGAATCGGGACCGAATGCGATTGGTTCAATCACTTCATCACGTTCAACAAATGAATTGAATTACCTTGGATCAAAATTGATGCGAGCAGTTATTGGGACCAATAATATCGATAATTGTGCACGTGTTTGTCACTCTGCAACCGTCAAGGGAATGATGACTGTCTTCGGAGCAGGGGCAGGAACAAACAGTCTGGAAGACATCGATTATACCAATTTGCTATTGGTTTCTGGCTGCAATCCAATGCATGGACATCCAGTCACTGGTTCACGCATACGCCGCGCTCGCAAGCGTGGAATGAAGATGATTGTGGCAGATCCAAAGGCCACTGAGTTAGCCCAGATGGCCGATATTCACCTACAGTTGCGACCAGGCACCAACGTTGCACTATACCAAGGTCTAGCCCACATAATCCTACGAGAGAATTTGCAAGCAGATTCAAAATGGCTCGATGAACGTACTGAGAATCTAGAACCATTCAAGGCAATGGTTCAGGATATGACTCCCGAGGTATGTTCTGAAATCACAACAGTTCCCGTTGCAACATTGGAGGCTGCAGCGATTTACTATGCATCTGTACCCTCAGCGATGTCAGTACATGGCTTGGGTATGACTGAACACAGCCATGGTTCAGAAGGGGTAATGGCTCTCTCAAGCCTTGCACTATTGACTGGAAATGTTGGGCGCAAGGGGACTGGAATCAATCCTCTTCGTGGACAAAACAATGTTCAGGGCTCTTGCGATATGGGGGCGTTGCCAAATGTTTACACGAATTATCAAATGGTGTCGGACCCGAAAAACCGTGCAGCATTTTCCAAGGTTTGGGGTGTTGAAGCTCCGGCAGAACCGGGGTTAACCTACCCTGAAATGCTTCAGCAAGTCGAGACAGGAAATGTTCGTTCACTGTACCTAGTGGGTTCTGATATTGCGCACACTGACCCCGATAATTTAGCAGTAAAGAAGGCTCTCAGTGGCCTTGATCTACTCATTGTTCAGGATATTTTCATGTGTGAAACAGCAAAACTTGCGCATGTAATTCTCCCTGCTGCATCTTTCCTAGAATCAGATGGAACTTACACGAATGGCGAGAGGCGAATTCAGCGAATCAGGAAGGCGCTTGACCCGCCGGGGCAAGCCAAACAAGATTGGGTAATTGTATCAGAATTGGCTGCTGCGCTAGGACATCCGATCGTATCTTCCGACGACGTGTCGGAAGTTTGGGATGAGTTAGCTAGTTTGACACCGAATTTCAGGGGTATCAATTATTCGAATATGGAAAATTCTGTTTCAGTACAATGGCCAAAGCCGACTTCGGATCACCCGGGGACAAGCGTAATGCACGTCGACAAATTTTCTCGTGGATTAGGGAATTTTGCTGCGCCTGATTATGCAGAGCCCAATGAACAAGCATCAGATGAATACCCGTTTATTCTGGTCACGGGAAGAAATCTCTTCCACTACAATGCCGGAACTCAAACTCGGCGAACTGGACTTACTGAATTCCGGGACACGGATCTATTGGAGATGCATCCGGTGGATGCTGGTGTCATGGGAATAAATGATGGAGATACCGTTTGGCTATGCAGCCCACGCAATCGTGTCCAAATGAAAGTTGAAATCACAAATAATGTGCGAAAAGGCAATCTATTCACCACCTTCCATTTCCCAGATGTCGGGGTCAATTCCGTATTGAGTGCTTCAGCAGATGGGTACACACACTGCCCCGAATACAAGGTTCAGGCAGTTGCAATAGAGTTGCAGTGAATCACTCTTCTTCGTCAAAGGTTGGCCACCAACCCTTGGTGTCATCGAGATCCTTTTTGATTTGAGAACCAATCGACAACGGCTCCATCGTGGTTCGAGAGTCGTCCAAGGCTCTCTGCATCAATAGATGGCCTAGTTCCTTCTGTGATTGAGGCAAAGCCTCTGTGGCCATGTCCTTGAAAATGCTCTCAGGTTTGTGCGCACCGCTGTGGTAGATGATTCGCGCTGCATAGGCGGAATAACTGACTAAGCCTGTTACAATGAGTAGCAATGCGCCAATGATAATCAATGCGCCGACATGTTCCCTGACGTGCACCCAAAGGAGTGTGCACCACCATCCAGCCATGCCGTACATTGAGCAAACCACAAGATAGTCTGGAAGCATTGCAAGGCGGCCGGTGGGGCCTCTGGCACTTACGATGGCTCGGAAGTTGTTGTCGTTGACAACTGAATAAATGCCGTGGACCACCAACAATCCACCTAAATGGCAGAAATTGATGATGACGATGACTCCGCCCATGATCATGGCCCACCATTCCACACTCGAATAGGGCGTTGCGTCCCAGTAGATTTGCTTGGATTCACCCGTTAGCAAACCGAAGAATAGCAAGGCATTCATCGATAGAACCAACACAGCAGCGATGGTATTGACTTCCCAAACCGCTTGATAGCTTTCTTTGAGGGCCTTTCCTGATGGGTGTGCCTCATTGTAGGCATCTTTCCACAGTCTCGTATGATCGATGGGGTAGAACCATTCAATCAATGGAACCAATTTGAAGAAATTGCGAAGAGGTCTTCGAACCTCCGATGAGTAGCGCTGTTTACTCTCATCCATGATTCTCTGGACATAGGGCTTGGTTATGTAAGTGAGGGAAACATTCACCATGGCTGTGATTCAATATTCATTGCCAAGTAAGGAATTCAGATTCGGGCAAAGATATTGCCTCGGCGCCGGGCCATTCAAGCAACTGCGCGAAGAATGCAAGCGCGCTTTCACAAGTCAGATTCTTGACGATTTCAACGTCCGTGTTGTTGACGCAACCGTACAATTCGCAACCAATAGGAGAGAAGTGATAATGACCAACATTGGCAAACACACCGTATTGTGTCAAATTCGCATCAAGATCTTCCACAATCCCGTTCACCATAGTTAGATTCGTGGTCTCATCCGCATCTCCGGTTAGGACCATGATAGGATTGTCAACATTAGAAACGCCATCCTCGAGAACGAAGCCCGTCCATGGTGCTAGGCCAATTGTGCCCCATATTCGGTCATCGGACAAATCAATCTCAACTGAACCCGGGTGCGTGGAAAGCCAATGATCGCGCATGTCGCAATGATGGCTGTGGCCCTCATCGCATTGGGTTGTCAAATCTTCAATGAGAATGGTTGCACCCGAGGCCATCAATGAAGTGTATCCTCCTCCTGAATGTCCCATGACTGCGTAGCCATCTTCTGAAACCGTGCAACCACTAAATGGGCCATCGCCCTCTGATTGATTGGAAATCCAATCGAAAGTGTCGTGAATATCGATGGGCCTGCGGAGTAAGGTGATGGGCAATGCTTCGGCATCAAAATTCTGTAGGTGGTCGTCAACGTGATCTGGGGCAACCACGATGAAACCATGACTGGTCAGATATTCAGTCAGGAACGCGGACATCCACCTCAATCCTGAACCCGTTCCATGACTGTAGAGTACAACAGGGTGGGTCTCGCTGCAATCGGGAGTAGCATCATCCCAAGCATCTCCTGGCCATGCTCGGTCGTAGATGACAGGGGTGCCCGACTCATCTGAAGTGGGGTACCACACCTGAACAGTCAGTTCGATATCAGTGGAGGAAATGAAGGTCAAGTCCTGGGTTCCCACTGTGAATGGACCAGGCTGATTGAAGTCCCAAACGGGTGTAATTGGGAAGGGGTCGACTGAGTCTTCCAATCCATCATCATCGTCATCATTATCTGCATTATTACCCGTACCATCAGAGTCCGAATCGAGTTGTTCATCGGCATTTTCAGGGAATGCGTCGTGTACATTAGTAACCCCATCGCCATCGCGATCGTCGTCCGAATTGTCTCCGATTCCGTCCGAATCTAAGTCATGGGTTTCCGTTGCATCGAGAGGTAAGGCATCATCCACATCCCCAACCCCATCTCCATCATCATCATCATCGCAAGCATCGCCTTCAGAATCTCCATCGAGATCTGCCTGATTCTCATTTTCAGTATCCGGACAATTGTCAGCCCAATTGTAGGTCCCATCTCGATCTCCATCGACCAAAACAGCTGTTGGACCGATTCCAGCGAAGGCTGAGATGAGTAGTAAAACGGCAACACCAAGGCCTAGCCCCATCATTCGGCGGTCGGCCTCCATGCCGCTGCGTGAATTGGCACTCCCTCAAACCCACCGCTTGACGAATCACGATTTCTGTGAGGGGACATGCGATTTTTTCAAAAGGTGAAAGGGTGCGTCGAATGCATGGAACCGCCCCTTCTCTATGTTGGCTTAACCCTAGTTTTCGGATTGGTAGGTGGGCTGGTGCCTATACTCACTCAATCCAAGGAAGATACTACCAAACTGAAGATGCTCACAGGAATTGCGTCTGGAATCATCATCGCTTCCGCCATGCTTGTAGTAATCCCTGAGGGATTCGAACTCGCATCCGAAGAACACGAAGAGGAAGCTGGTCACGAAGAGCACGAAGAGGAAGTACTCGGGCATCTGGCCATAGGAGGTGCGCTTTTGGCCGGATTCGCACTGATGTTAATTCTCGAAGGTTCGGGTATTGGGCATGCCGTTCATGAGGAGCATCACGATCACGAACATGACCACGGCCACGGCCATGTTCATCACGGTCCTTCGGGTTGGATGTTGGTGTTCGGCCTATCGCTTCACGCTGCAACTGATGGTTTGGCGATTGGAGCGGCGGCGGCCAGTGGAGGAGTCACTGTGACCGCTGCGGTAGCGTTGGCTGTGCTGATTCACAAGGCACCTGCAGCGTTCAGCCTTGGTGTGTTCTCAATGCATGAACGGGACGACAAGAACAAATCTATTCGCGATGTAATCATTTTCTCTTTGGCAACACCTGTGATGATTTTGGTTGCATTCTATGCATTGGCTGACTTGGAACACCATATGATTGGATTGGCTATGCTGTTCTCAGCGGGCACTTTCCTGTATGTTGCCACTGTCGATACACTGCCGGATATCCACAGTCCCGAAACGGGTAGAAAGGCTCTGATGTATGTCCTCACAGGAATTGTCATTATAGTAGCGTTGCTCGTTTTGGCTGATTCTCTGCACCTTGGTCACGAACATTGAGCCCCTCCTTGAAGACGGGCATTTCGACTCGCGAACCTTGAAGCAGCGCGGCGCACGGCCGGAGGCCGTGGAAGAAGAGTTGTTTGAGGCGGAACTCTTCGATGAGGTGCCCCAAGAAGAGCGGCGTGAGAAGCGCCAACTCAATGGAGCGATGGGGGCAACCTTGGCCATCGTTGTCCTGTTTCTACTTCTCGCAGCTACCGTTGGAATCCCCCACAACATGATGGGGACTGATGCCAGTAACGGCCATTGGTTGCCACCGGTGGAAGAGCGTTCTGGCAAACTCTACGATAACGGTGATGTCTTCAGCCGAGTCTCATGGAATGGAAGCCATAACATCTCAGCAGTACAATCCATCTTCGTCGATGTGCCAGCAATTACTCTCAGTGATGGAGGGGCCGGCGCAACAGGTGATGCAGAAGTTCATCTTGGTCTGTGGTTACCTGAAATCGAAGGATGTGACTACTCCGCTGGAAATGTCACCGAGGAATGCAAGGTACCCATTATTGCTGAGATTGGCCCTTACTACAGCGACGGTGATGTTGATGCGTTGACTCCAGCCGATCGATTGGGTCGGTTCCTGATTGAGAACTTCGTACCTCATGGATTCGGTGTGGCTCAGGTCTCGGTCTTTGGTACAGG
>JASMFB010000119.1 GCA_030751995.1 Candidatus Thalassarchaeaceae archaeon | reverse complement strand
GGTCCAGCCCGCGATATTGACTTCTTCACCAATCCAATCTGATGGATTCGCCGCAATCGTGGCTAGGGTGGTGAAATCACCGACAAGATCCGACAAGATTCCCACAGGATTGACCATGTAATCCTCATCACTCATCTGTAGGCAGATTTGAGCGCGATCTTCTGACCAAATAAGTCGACCTGAGAAACCTTCCTCGGGCAATGTGCCGTTGACGGTAAGGTTCAGGTTTGGAATCAGACATATGATGCCAACGTTCTCCCCACCCGGTGCGACAATCCAATGCCCTCCATCTGCCCAATTGTAAGTTCCTTCAACATAGACGAGTTTGCCGATATCATAGGACCAAGTCTCCGCGGCAACAGCCCACGACAATCGCTTGGCACCAGCCTCGTGTGTCACATCAAGAGTTGACGACTGAACCACGATTGACCAGCGATAATTGCGTTCATCCCACTGTATCCAACCAGTGAGTTCGACCCTTGAACCCGCTTCAATCCATTCTGTCACTCGCCCTTGTAGAGAGACATAGAGACGATGATCACTGTCGAGATAAGAAGGGTTGTCGATGAGGGTGAAACTCTGCCATGTCACATTCGGCTCGATGGCATCCGAGAGGTAACCGGTTAGACTCACAACTTCGGAGCGATAGGACTCTGCATCGGCCGAGATGTCGTTCAACGAGGTCTCAATCAGGACCACCTCAGCACCAGATTTCTGTGATATTGCACCCATCCCCTTGGCGTTGAGCCAAATTTTTCCGTTGTATTGAACAACTTCTCCCTCGACGATTATTGTCGCGCCAATTGGGGGAACTTCACTGGTGTCATACCAGCGAATTTTTACCACGTGTGGCACTTTTTCGACTTGTAGATCGACCCGATCCGAACCATCACTGTACGGGTCGCGAACCCAAGAAATCAACGTCCCTTCGATTTTGACGGTCTCCGAAAGGTGTTCATGAACCTCGTCAATCTCTACCCGGTCCGGTTCACGGACCACGGCATAGAAGTTCAGTGTTGATACCAGTAGAACGGACAGAAAGAAGGCTGACCACATCTTCGACATGTATCGGCGAGCCATCCCGAAAGGGATGAACCTTGCCAAGTGCGCCGGTGGTCTCATTTGCTAGACTTGATGTGGCCACTACGTGGCCAGAGTCCTGCCCTTCGTAATCGTCCTCCTTTTCCTCGGCGTGAGTTCCTCACCGTTGACCTTAGGGACGACCTCTATTCGGTCCACTGAGTCTACTTCTGACGAGGCGAATATCGTAACTTGGAACGTTGGCGATGTATGGCGATATGACATTCAATTGGATGCTGTTAATTTGGTGGAAGGCAGTTCTGATTTGGCTGGTTCATCCTTAGACCTTGTCAACGGAGATGCGACCATCACGGTCGCCTCCGCCACACTCTACAACGTGTCCGGGCAGATGGTGCCTGCTTATCGCTTGGAGGTTGACGCCTATGGTACTGGAGATGGCCGCTTCCCTGAACCCAATACGGGGATTTTCGCTTCTGGAGCCTTGTTGGTCGATTATCACGAGACCCGTTGGGTCCGTGCTTCAGATCTTGCAATCATTCACCGGGTGCAATCCATCGACTTGGATTTCGATGCCTTCGGAATCTGGATGACTGGTATCGCTGATTTTTCCCACACCCACGAATATGACCCTCCTCAAGAGGTCAACGATTTCCCAATGCGTGCCAATGAGACTTGGAATACCGCTTCAATACATACCCAAATTTGGTCCGGAAATGGCGGCCCAATTGCGCTTCCACCGGCGCCAGAGATTGAAGAAGAAACGATCCTCTACAACATTACAGAAATCGGTGGGAGTCCAACGACTTACGCTGGTTGCGAAGAATCCTACCGAATTTGGTGGAACAATACCAATGGCGACCTGCTTGAAGATCATTGGTGGTGCCCTGCGGTTGGCAACGATGTCTATTGGTGGACAGACGACATTGCAATGGATGGAGTCGATGCGAAATTCTGGCTGACCTCGTTCACCCCAGCCGTTGCGTCTGAGATTACCGTTGAGATTGAACCGTCAAATGCAGCCCTCAATCAGATGCTCAACATCACAATAACCGGACCAGATGGTGAGGAAGGCACACTTTGGCATCACGAAAATATGTACAATTTCACTCTTGATGGCGGCAATGCCACGCTGCAGATTCCTGCGAACAATCGTATGGATGACACACCAACCAGTATCGACTGGGGAACTCATGGAATCCTCGCATGCATCGATGCTGAGGGAGATGCGATGACTTGTGGGGGATCAACCCTCACGTTAGAGGGAAGTGCGATTGGCGCGCTGTTGCGCCAAGATGCCATCAGTCGAGCACCTCTTGTGTTGGATGTCGGACACCAAACCGCTCAGCGGTTGGGGCTCTCATTCAGATTTTGATTGACGGATTGCGGCTAGCGCAAGAACACCGATCCCCGCTAGCAAGGATGGTGCAGGGAGGCCATGATCAGTGACGACCGTGGCGACAACATTCTCTGCTGAATATTTGTAATCTGAAAGCGTCGCTGAAAGAACCAATGTTCCGTTGACGTAATGCTGAGTTTTGACCAGATATCCCTCCTCATGATACCAATCCATACTGGTTCTAGATTCACCTACAATCTGCTGTTCCATTAGCATCGTTGGAGTAACTCCCTGGTTGGCATCGCCGGTCGACACGTTGGTCTCTTCGACTGCTGTCCACGTGACTTGGCGCGCCAAATTCTCAGAGCCACTATCCGTCTCATTCCACAGAGCTCGATTGATTCGCTCTTCAATCGTGGTTGTGCGCGAGATGGTTTCAGAGAAATCCCACTCGTCACCGACGTTAATTTCACTGGGCCAGAGTCCATTTCGTTCGATGACCTCCTCCGTAATCATTCGAGTTTCGATGTAGTTGTCTTCACCGCCACCACTGAACCAATTCTCAAGGAAGACCGTTTCGACGCGCTTCTCAAAGGCACTGGCACCGGTTGGAATCCAAACTTCGATCATGGTTGTGACATTGATTGTCATGGTGTCGTTCTCGTAGTCCGTGCTGCCATCGGTGAAATGCACTGTCATATTGAGGGCATGCTCGATAATGCTAACGCGACAGTTCGTACTCTGGCCACCCAGGCTGATGCTCTCGCTGGCTTCGATGGTCATCCGCATGGGAACTTCCCCGACAATACTCAGGTGGTCGAAATCTTCGCTTTCATCCTCCATCTGTGCTTCGTATTCTGCAAACACGGCCGCCGTCCAACCGTCATACTCGAACCAGTCTCCCGTGGAGTAACTAGGTTGCGTGATTGTCATGCCAGCAGCCGTCGCAGGGACGAGCAGGCCGACGACCATGACGGCGACCAGAAGCCTGCGCATACCTCCCGACTCCCCCTTGAGTCCTTCAATAGAACCCATTCCCGTGGGACCGTTTGGTTGAATAATCAGAGTATTCACCCGTAGGGTGATAGCATGTCCCCTGAACGTCATCGTGCCATACTTGCGATTGCAGCAATTGGCCTATTCCTCTTGCCCATGCTGGCTGTCGCAACACCGGTCCCAGTTGGCCAATCTGAAGAGGTTCCTTGGTGGGAAGACACGCTGATGGACAAGGACAAGGATGGGATTCAGGACAACATTTGGATTGCGATTGAGATTTTCTCTGATGAGTTCATTGACGAAGATGACCGCATTGGCGTCATCGTCGATTTTGATCACCTACCCACTCC
>JASMFB010000118.1 GCA_030751995.1 Candidatus Thalassarchaeaceae archaeon | reverse complement strand
ATCGCCAAAGGTGATGAACATCTTTGTTCCAGTGATTAGATGCGATCCGTCGTCCTGAGGAAGGGCCTTGGTTCGAATGATTCCGAGATCAGTACCAGCATGAGGTTCGGTCAGACACATCGTGCCACACCATTCGCCGCTGGCCACCTTTTCTGCGTATTTCTCCTGAAGTTCGGCACTACCGTGTTCAGAAATGAGGTCGTATACACCCAAATTGAGGGCGCCGACCGTAGAGAGGGCCATGTTGCAAGAAATTGCGAATTCATCCATCGCATTTCGGAAGAAGAGTGGGCATTCCATGCCACCATGCTCAGCGCGTGCTGCCGCAGCAAACCAACCGCCCCCAGTTGTGGTGTCCCATGCTTCTTTGAAGCCGGGGGGAGCTTTCACCTTGCCATTTTCATAGGTACAACCAACTTTGTCCCCAACGGAATTTGTCGGCAACCATGTAGTTCGCATAATCTCACCCCATTCTTCCATCATCATGTCAATCATGTCACGATCCCAGCCTTCGTAACCCAATTGTTCTGCCAACTCGACGACTTCGAATACTTCGTGCAAGAGGAAGGTGTAATCTCTTAGTGGTGCATCGTATCTTACCATTCTATCAACTCCTCTCAATTCCTCAATGGCTTGCCTTTAGCCAACATATGTTCCATGCGATCCAATGTCGCTACATCCTTTGCGAGTGTTGCGATGGCCGCACGTTCAAGGGCAAGAATCTCATCTTCCCCAATCTCAACCATCACGTCTGCATCATCGCCGCCTGTCAGCACTTTCGCAAGTTCTCCGACGACTACGACGTCGTGTGGAGTAGCCTTTCCCGACAAAGCGAGATCATTCAACGCCATCTCAAGTGCGAGACGTCCTGATGGTCCTGGAAGATGATAGGTGTGGGGTTCCGGCGGGGTGTAGTCCTCTGCAAGTTTCAGTACGCGAGCCTTTGCATCAGCCAACAGCCTATCGCGATTCATCGAAATCTGGTCTGTGGGCCTTAGATATCCTAAGTCACGGGCTTGTTCAGCTGATTTTGCCACTTGAGCCAATCCAATGTTCTCAAATGCCCGCATGGGCGCTCCCATCGGTCCACCCGAAGAGATGCCGAAAGCCGGAAGTCGGGCGAGCATTTCCTTGCAACCACCCCAACCAGGGATGATGCCTACGCCGACTTCAACAAGGCCAATGTATGATTCTGAGTGAGCCTGTACAGCGTCACAATGCAAGAGGACTTCACAACCTCCACCAACGCACATGCCAGCAGCGGCAGCAACGACGGGGACTTCAGCGTACTTCAGCGTTTGATATGCATCTTGGCCGAGCTTGATGAATTGATCAACCTCCTTCCAAGCGCCAAGGTTCGCTGCGAACAATGCAAGGCCCAAATTGGCGCCTGCACAAAAGTGGGAACCATCGTTACCGATTAGGATGCCTTTCCATCCTTCGTTCTCGGCAATATCAACAGCAGTCATCAACATCTCCATGCTGTTTGGATCCATCGCATTGAGTTTCGAATGGTACTCGACCAACAACACTCCATCGCCTGCGTCCCACAGACTTGCCGAGCCATTGCGTTTGATGGCACGGCCCTGACGGCGTTTGAGGTCGGCGACGGTGAATGTGGCGGCGGGTCGAGGAACGAGGACGTGTGTGCCCTCTGTGGTAATCCGAGTGGGTTCGCCCTCAAGGGTTCCATGAAAGCCACCATTCTCGGAAGCCGATCGGAGAATGTCTGGAACATTCTTGCCCAACGATTCCAACTCAGAGATAATCCAATCAAGACCGAGTTCATCCATCATTTGGAAGGGTCCCTTCTTCCAGTTGTACCCAACTTGCATAGCACCATCAATTGATGCAATGTCGGCACTGACAACTGGAACTAGAGATGCAGCATAGGCGAATGTGTCAAGGAGGATTTCTTTGACGAAGCGAGAACCGTCATCATCCTTCTCGATGAGTCGGGCCAATCCTTGTCTACCGATTTTCGCTGAAGGGAATGCTGCGCGGCGATTGGCAGGTGCGTATTCACCCGTTTCGAGGTTTCTGGCCTCTTTGATTCGCTGACCATCGTCAGTATTCAATCGATAGAATCCACCTTTCCCTTTGCGACCGGTGTATCCTTCCTCAATCATCGCCGTGATGATATCTCCACCCCGTCCAGCGATGGTGTGCAATGCATCCTCCTTGGGAAGATGTTGAATCATTGATTCGATGACATGTGGAACAAGATCAATGCCTACCAGATCCATGAGTGCGAATACCCCAGTCTTGGGCAGACCGATGGGGCGACCCAGCATGGCATCCGCTTGTTCGACTGTGAAACCGTGATCAAGTGTTGCAGCAATTGCACGTTGGACGAAGTAGATGCCCAATCGATTCCCAATGAAGCCGGGTGTGTCGTTACAAAGTGTGACACGCTTGCCTAGTTTTTCATCCGCAAAGGATGTGAAGCGTTGCAACGTCTCTTCAGGAACTTCCTTTGAAGTGACGATTTCAAGCAACGGAAGGTAACGAGGTGGATTGAAGAAGTGAGTGATGAGGAATCGGCTGGATAGGCTTGAGGGCATACCAGCAACGAGTTTTGAGCGAGGTAGAGTTGAGGTGTTTGAAGACAGAATCGCGTGTTCGGGCATATACTCTGCCAACTTCGAATAGACATCACGTTTGATGTCCAGTCGCTCAATGACGACTTCAATGACCCAATCCCTATCTGCGAGGAGATGTAGGCTATCATCCAGATTGGCAGGTGTGATGCGATCAACGTAGTCAGGATGCATCAAAACTTCTGGGTTGGCCTTCAACATCTGTTTGATTGCACCTTTGGCGAGTACATCGGGGTCTTCAGCACCATTCGGAACAATGTCCATGAGGACGACGTCGCAACCAGCGTTGGCACAATGTGCAGCGATACCTGCACCCATCAAGCCAGAGCCAATTACAGCAACTCTGTGAATTCCACCTTCTTCTTTTGAAGTGGTGGAAGGGTCTTGTTTGGGTACGGCAATTGTCATTCAGTCCACCTTCTCAAGGACGGTGGCAATCCCCTGGCCGCCACCAATACACATCGTTGCAAGTGCTGTCTTTGAACCATTTCGAGACAATAACGTGGCTGCCCTACCGACGATACGGGCACCAGATGCGCCTAGTGGATGGCCTAGTGCAAGCGCTCCTCCATCGACATTCACTTTGGCCTGATCAAGTTCCATCTCTTCGATGACAGCAAGTGATTGTGCGGCGAAGGCTTCGTTGAGTTCAATGATGTCCACATCACCCAACGTGATACCTGCACGCTCCAGAGCTTTGCGCGATGCTTCAACTGGACCTATGCCCATGACCTCAGGCGCACAACCTGAGATTGCAATGCTCTTGATTCGAGCCAATGGTGTGAGGTTGTGTTCCTTGGCGAATGACTCGCTACATACGAGAACAAAAGCAGCACCATCTGTCAATGGGGATGAAGTTCCTGCAGTCACGGTGCCCTCTTCGAGGAATGCCGGCTTCAATTTGGAGAGTGCTTCCTGGTTGGTGCCCTCGCGGATGCAACCATCGGTTGTTACCGTGCCATTCTCAGTTTCAATTGGGATAATGACCTCATCAAATGCTGCAGAGGCAGCTCTCTTGTGACTCTCAATGACGAAATCCTGCTGTGCCTCTCGATTGATTTCATAGGCATTGGCGAGATTCTCTGCCGTCAAACCCATGTTTGTGAAGGCCTCTGGTCTGTCTGATGCAATACGTGGATTAGGTAGGTGATTGAATCCCGACATTGGAATTCTACTCATGGATTCAACGCCTCCACAGATGAACGCGTCACCGGCACCCATTGCAATTCGACCTGCTGCATCATGAATCGCTTGCATCGAAGAGCCGCAGAAACGGTTGATGGTTACCCCACCGACTTCGTTGGGGAG
>JASMFB010000117.1 GCA_030751995.1 Candidatus Thalassarchaeaceae archaeon | reverse complement strand
TCTCTCTCCCTGGAATCTCAGAATCGCTCGGATTGGTCCGCAGTGCGCTGCATGAACCGCTCAAGGCTCTGGAAGAGGAAGGACTCGTCCAGACACGTACCGCCCACGTAATCGGTGGAGGAAGCCGCAAGCGCAACGTGATTCATCTCACAGCCAAGGGACGACAGCAAGCACCGACTCTGGTGACGACCGCTGGACACTCAATGGAGATCGAATCGACCGATGGTTTGCATGGACGAGAATCTGAACTTGGTCAACTTGAATCCGCCTTGGCTGATGGTGCTGCGGTTCTCACTGGGATGCCTGGGATAGGAAAGACGGCATTGTTACAGGCTCTACCTTCGACCCGCTTCGTCACAATGGACGCCTCGATGGACGCCCAGATGCTGTGCGAATCATGGATAGAAATTGAGGATGCACCCATCGATTTAGAGGCCCAGATAGCACTGCTGTCGAACATCTCCGAGATTCTCGTCGCTGATGAGGTTCAGGACGTCCACCCTCGCCACCAATCTGGAGTTCACGCACTCCTTAACAGTCTCATTGAATCCAAAACAAGCGTTGCAATTGGGATGCGGGCACCATGTCCATTTGACAATGCGATTACACTTTCTGGAATAGATGCTGAGGCGGGTCAACAATTGCTCGGAGAATCTGTTGATTCTGAGACGGCAGCTGATGTCTGCGAGGCGCTAGATGGCCACCCACTCGCTCTACATCTGTGGGCACCCTCGGATAATCTGCCTGAGGCTAGTGATGCCGTTCAGGCATTCGTTGAGGAGACTGTTCTCTCAAGACTAGCAGAAGATGCCCGTGCCAGTCTCGATACCCTGAGTGCTGAGCCACGCCCCGTCATGGCTTCTCACCTTGATGCGATTGACATCGACCCGCTGGATGATGCCGCGCTTTTGCGTTGGCCGAATGGTCGAGTCGAAATTCAGCATCTGATTCGAAATGTCCGCAGGGTTGCTTGGGATTCACCAGAAGTGGTTCATCGACAGGCAGCAGAACGCTGGTCCGAAATTGAAGATGGCGAAGCTCGCTGGTTCGAAGCATATCATCGAACAATGGCCGGAGAGGACACAACCGATTTCATTGTCGGCAACGAAGCCGCCATTCTAACTGAGAGTGCCGCTGCTGCAACTCTTCTGGACGACGTTCTGCATATGCTGCCCGACGCACACGAATTGCGACGTATGGCGGCTAGTTTGGCATTGGAAAGAGGCGAGTCAGACATTGCTGCCGATTATCTCAGCGACCTTCCACAACCCAACCATGCACTTCTGGCTCGACTTCACCGGTCACAGGGTGATGTAGCGGCAGCCGAAGAGGCCGAAAGTAAGGCACAGTCCTCTGCTTCAAAGGCAGACGCCGCACGAATGCACCTATCTCGTTTGGCGGCCATGCTGGACGACCGATTGCCAAATGAAGACGGCGATTTGGAAGCGGTTGAGAAAGGCCTCTCCAGCGTCAATATCGGCCATCTTGATGATGCCCACAAACGCTCCGCCATCGTTCTCATGGCCATGCTCAGACATCGCATAGCCATGCTCCGTGGTGACGAGGGTGCCGCCTCTGCTGTTCGCAACGATTTGACTGAACTGGCGGATGGAGGCGACCCACTCATCGATCGAATGTCTCATCTTGAGGCACTGCATCTCTCAAACCCAGATGGTTCCAAGCGATTGGAGGCAGAAGGGGCGATGCGACGCTTAGTCGGCCGCACAACCGATACTCTGCAACGCGTTTCCCTCGGCTTGGCGCTCGTAGAGGCACAATCTCGTTCCAATCCACCTGGTGCTGCGACCACTCTCGAAACGCTCCGGGATTTACCCTTGCCCTTGGATCAAGCCGCTGGCCGCAGATTGGATGCTCTACTCTGGTATTGGCATGGAGAATTGGAATCCACCAACCGTCTGGCATATTGGCGAGAAGCCATCCTCCGGTTCCGTCGAGCGGAATGTCCTCGTGCAGCGCGTTCGCTGACGATAAAATTGCACAAAGCACTCTAAAAGTCGGTTTAGCCCTCCTAAGGAGGGCAAACCGGAGGCCGAAAGCATTCAATGGGATGTGGAACCGCACGATGCCATGGTGGCGCGTGGAAAGGGCGTCATGCTCCTCATTTCCGTCTTCTTGCTAGCAAGTTGGACTCCACTGGCCCCCGCCGCACTAGATGCATCCGATTTCTCACAGACTGGAGCAAGGGCCACGACCACTTGGTCGAGTTCCATGACCCTAACCAGCGACTACACCGTGGCCGCTGGTGATACACTCATCATCGCTGCCGGGGCGACAATTTCTTTCGATGACAATGTCCGACTATATGTCGAAGGCGAACTTGATGTGACTGGAACTTCATCGAACCCTGCAACTATCACCCGATCTGATGATGCGACTGCTCACGAAGGCATCCAATTCAACGCCACCAGTCGAGGCCGTGGCAGCGTCATTGAGTACCTTGTCATCGAACATGCCGAATGGGGCATCACCATCTACGACAGCAATCCAACTTTGAACGATGTCTACATTGAGAATCCGGATTATGTCGGCATTGACATGTTCAATAGTGCCAACCCTACTATTCAGCGATTAACAATCCAGGATGGAGGGCAGGATGTCGCATCCTCCTCGGTCAACAATCGGTATGGAATTGGTCTGTCCATTGGCGCCAGCAGCAACCCGCTGGTTCTCGGGGCGACATTCGACAATTTGACCACTCGAGCCGTCAACATGTGGGGTGACTCCTCAGGATTCCTGCGTGATCTTGTCATCAGCAACATCTCAGCGATTGGGGCTGGAGGTTGGCTATCTGCTGGAGTCTGGGTTGAGGACAGCGTCGTTCTGTTTGACAATGTCAGTGTCGATCGATCGGATACTGGAATATGGGTTCAGCACATCAGCGATACTGTGAGTACACGCCCTACTTTTCGGGACACCACAGTGACCAACAGCATGTATCGTGGAGTCATGGTTGAACAAGTCAATCGTTCAAACTTCAATTCACCTCTCAACGCAATTTTTGATAATCTCGAAGTTCGCGGATCGGGTGGCCCCAGTGCGAAGACCCCCGGACTCTGCTACCACGCCATTGGCGTCAATACCAGTGGAATTGACCTTACCAATTCGCGAGCAATTGACAATGCTTGTAACGGCTTCAAGGCCTACATGATTGATTCTGCAACCATCGTCGATAATTTGACCATCGTCAACAGCGGAAATCCCGTTGCGACCAGCAACAACGACCGCGCCGGACTCTTCCTTCGAAGTGCAAGTTGGGCAAGTCAATTCAGTAACATCAGTGTCACCGACAGTCCAGGCAATGGTATCTACCTCTCCAAAGCCAGTCTTCAGGGACACAATTGGTCTGCAACCAACAACAGCGGCCACGGATTATATGTTGACGAATCACATCCAGATGTCACCGACATCAGTGTCACAGGAAACGGACT
Source organism: Candidatus Thalassarchaeaceae archaeon (assembly GCA_030751995.1). Lineage (GTDB taxonomy): Archaea > Thermoplasmatota > Poseidoniia > Poseidoniales > Thalassarchaeaceae > MGIIb-P. Next base: position 574 of record JASMFB010000117.1, on the reverse strand, counting down.
CAATGGTCTGCGGGTGTACGATTCGAGCAACGTCGAACTCTACGATTTGGTGAGTGCCGACAACGGTGCACTGGCTATGATACCAGAACAGGGAGTTGGACTCACCTTCGAGAAATCCAATGATGCAATTTCGAGTTCAAAGAACGTCTCCTGTACACGCTGCTCTTCAACCAATGATGCATGGGGCGGGGTCCTTATCGAGAAGAGCATCGACATCCAGTTCCACGATCTCGAGGTCACCGATCCAGGGAACGGCGGACTCGCTGTAGAAATAGACAATGGCGGCCTCATCTTTGATGGATGGGTCGATATCCACGGCTTGGAAGTTCAAGCCAATCGAACTGGCCCGATTGTTCAACTCACTGACACCGAAGCTCGCATATCCAGCGTCAGACTCAATGGAACACACAATGGTCTTGCATGGGATGGCAGTGATGATGCACTCACCAGTTCTCTCTCCGACGTCATTATTTCCGGTTCCAATTGCCTCGAGTTCACCGATTTACACTTGGTCGTTGCAGCCGGTGTGGACGTCTCTGGATGCACCGGTCAGATTAATCTCCGAGATTCCACA
>JASMFB010000116.1 GCA_030751995.1 Candidatus Thalassarchaeaceae archaeon | reverse complement strand
CTGCCTCAAAGTCCTCTTCGACGATGGCACACGCCTCACGGCATGCTTCGGTCCGCTCTCGCGTCAAATCACCGAGAACACGCACGGCAAGTCCAGGCCCCGGGAAGGGTTGGCGGTTGCTGCTGGGAATCCCCATCTCCGCTGCCATATTCCGCACCTCATCCTTGTAGAAATCTCGTAGTGGCTCAACAATGGTCAAATCGACATCTTCGGGAAGGCCACCGACATTGTGATGACTCTTGATGACGTCTCTCTCACCTCCGCCAGATTCAATCCAGTCTGGCGCAATCGTTCCTTGGACGAGGTACTTGGCTCCACAAGACGCTTGTTCCTCTTCGAAGACACGGATGAATTGCTCACCGATAACCTTGCGCTTAGCTTCCGGTTCAGTAACACCCTCAAGATGCTTGAAAAATCGTTCACTGGCATCGACCACTTTCAGATTGAGTCCAAGATCTGACAACATCTCTTTCACTTCTTCAGTCTCACCCTTTCGCATGAAACCGGTGTCGACATAGACACAGTGTAGCATGTTGCCGACCGCATTGTTGGCCATGACTGCGGCCACAGTTGAGTCGATACCTCCACTGCAGGCGATGATTGCTATATCGTCGATTTTGTCTTTGAGAATGGCGACCCCTTCATCAATGAGCATCTGCGCATCCATCTCAGGCACCTTCCGACTGCGTTAACTCATCGTCGGCAATGACCTTGTTCGTCATCGCTTCGCGGTAGGCTGCGAAGGCAGTGGCGAGTTCTGCATTATTACAGGATAGGATTTGGACGGCAAGTACTGCGGCATTATCTCCACGATCCACGCCCACCGTCGCTACAGGCATACCCGGTGGCATCTGTACGATTGAGAGAAGTGAATCCAGTGGGACCTTTCCGCCCACAGGTACACCGATTACTGGCTTGTTCGTCATCGATGCGATGACCCCGGGAAGGGCTGCAGCCACACCGGCCATACCGATGAATACTTGACAGTCATTCTCTAGTGCTGCATCGATTATTCCCTCTAGATATTTGGGCGCGCGATGTGCACTGGCAACCCGCAGTTCGTAGTCAATTTCGAAGTCATCGAGAATCTTAGTTGCCTTATTTGCAATTGGCAAATCCGATCGCGACCCGAGGATAATGCAGACGTCCATCATGCCACGCCACCCGTGGTCGGTTCAAATGCCTCACGGTGCGCACAGGCGCACGCGAATGGCGTGAAACTTGCCCGACTTCGTCGCAGCACCTCACCTCCCCCTGAAGTATCGATGGCCCATGTCCAGATGCCCGGGCAGAGCCGATCCCCTCCAGAATGCACCAACCAGTTTCTGGCTCCAAACATCTTGCGGTGCTCAGCCACAGCAAATGGTAGGAAGGGGGAAGGAAGATCCAACAGCCACAACCCATCGATTCCCTCGCGTGCAGGTAACAACACGGTGGAGATACGACGAGCCAGATGGCGCTGACTCTGGATACAGCGCGCCTCAAGCCATGTCGGCATCAATTCACCCTTCACCCAAAGATCGATGATTAGCAGGGCGCGCCCGCTTGCACCGATGAGTGCTGCCTCGGCGAAACTGCGAACTGAAAGTGGTACATCCCGACCCTGCCGCAAATCGCACAGCGCCCCAATCAATCGCAATAGACGTAACCGAATCTCGATGTCCAGTCTAACGAATTCACTTGGTTCGGGCAGCACGCCCCACAGTGTGGACCGTGATCTCCAATGAACATCCGAAATGTCTTCCGCAAAGTATCGCATCAGCCAGAGACGGAGGTGACCGCCCGGATCCATCTCAAGTAATCGCAAGACCCAGAGGTCGTTGGTCAATCAGTATTTGATTCACTGGTGGGAGACCCAGGTTCCACTTTCAGCATCGTATCGCTTGAGGCTCCCATCTGGGTCCTGACACCATGAGACTCCGGCCTCATCCGCCCACAGAGTCTGTCCATGTTCGTTCGTCGTTGCATGCGCAGGCACTGAGAATGCAGTATGTGGCATTGAAAGTCCAGGGTCAACTACCTGTTCGGTAGTCTGCTCAGGAACAGCAAATTCGTCCCTCAATTCTAAATCGGAAATGACTTGCGAACTTTCGCTCGCTACCACTTCTGTCACGCCAGCCATGGCGTAGATATCCTCGGACGGATGCGGTTCCATGCTGAATCCACCCTCATATTGCTCTCCCTCAACACGACCTCTTCGGCGCGTAAGGAAGACGGCAACACCTCCGACACCAACGAACAGGACGATAATCAAGGCAATCAGGAATGGCATGTAACCTCCTTGTTCCTCAATGGAACGAGAGGGATCGTTTGGATAGAAGTCGGCCACATCACCGATGCCGTCTCCGTCGCTGTCAGAAACTTCGGCGGGGTCGTTAGGGAATTCATCCTGCGCATCATTGACGCCATCATTGTCACTGTCGAGCTGGGTCAAACTGCAACCCGCGCTGTTGACGACTTCACCTGAGTGGGTGTCTGCACACTCATCTCTGTCATCCTTCACCAAGTCGCCATCGGTGTCCGCCTGCTCGGGCGAACAACCATCTGTGCGCGGATTCCAGATACTCAGAGTGAGGGGACACTGATCGAGATCGTTGGTCACACCATCGTTGTCATCATCGAGTTCTGATGCGGCACAACCAGTCTCATCGACAACCTCACCAGCGGGGGTGTTAGGACAGATTGTATCCGTAGCATCATTGACACCATCATCATCTCCATCCAATTGAGTTGAGTCACAACCGTCCATATTGGCATTGTAACCCGGTTGGGTCATCGGACAAAGATCGTCGGCGTCCATGACACCATCGTCGTCAGTATCTCGCTGGGCCGCACCGCAGCCTGTGCTGTCGGCTACATCCAGTGTAGAGGTGTATGGACAAAGATCGTCGGCGTCAAAGATACCGTCCTCATCAGTATCCCATTCAGATGCCGCGCACCCGTATCCGTTCACGGCAGCACCCGGTGGACTTGCTGGACACTGGTCAAGGTGATCCTTGATGCCGTCATTGTCCGTATCTCGCTGGCTTGCTGCACAACCATAGCCATCAACCTCTTCTCCCTGAGGTGAACCAGGACAGATATCGAGGGCATCAGAGACCCCATCCATGTCTGCATCCTTCTGTGAATCACTGCAACCGATTGCATCGGGTACTTCGCCACCGGGTGTGTTCGGACAGGTATCATTGTCGTTGGTTACGCCATCGTTGTCATCATCAAGTTCTGATGCTGCACAACCGTTGCTGTCTACAATCGCACCAGGTGGGCTGTTGGGACAGTGATCTGGATTCACACCGGTGGGGTTGTCACCATAGCCATCACCATCGGAATCCTGCTGTTGAGTGTACTCGTTAGGGAAGGCATCAGAGTTGTTTCCACTGGGGTTGTCGCCCCAGCCATCACCATCGCTGTCCGCCCACTGTGAACTGTCGTTAGGGAAGGCATCGGGATTGGTTCCAGAGGCATTGTCTCCCCAGCCGTCATCATCACTGTCAGCCCATTGTGAGGGATCGTTGGGGAAGTCATCACCATTGTTTCCACTCGAGTTGTCACCGTATCCATCACCATCGCTGTCGGCCCACTGTGTTCCGTCGTTTGGCCAAAGGTCGGGATTGTTCCCGTTGGGATTATCTCCGTATCCATCGCCGTCAGAATCGGCCCATTGAGTAGAATCAGTGGGGAAGTCATCGGCATTGTTGCCGGCTGGATCGTCTCCGTATCCATCGCCGTCATAATCGGACCATTGAGTTGCATCATCGGGGAAGAAGTCAGGATCGTTACCATTGATGTCATCACCAAAACCATCTCCATCACTGTCAGTGGTTTGGGTTGGGTCTAATGGGAATGCGTCTACATCATCGAATGTTCCATCCCCGTCACTGTCCGTCTGGCTATCGGCACATCCGTTTGCATCAATTGCTGCACCGGGTGCTGTATTGTTACAGGCATCATCAGCGTCACTGACTCCATCATTGTCCGAGTCCCTCTGGCTTGGTCCACACCCATTCACATCAGCAATTTCAGTTGCAAGTGTG
>JASMFB010000115.1 GCA_030751995.1 Candidatus Thalassarchaeaceae archaeon | reverse complement strand
ACGATTGACAAAACGTTCCAATTCCTCCATATCCAAATCGGTGTGGAATATTTCGTTCTGCGCTTCTCGAATGAGTAAACTATCAGCATGTTGCCTATGTTCTCTAAACACCTTCTCTGATTTTTGTTGGAATTGTTTGGGGCTGACTTCATCAGCACCAATGCGGCGTGGAACAATAAGTGAACGTCCAGAAACTTCTCTGAATCGTTTTGCAAAGAGTTGGCTGTCGAGAAGATACCGTTGCAGAACTGCGTCACGTTGATTGTCTTTGAACATAGGATAAATTTCCTTGGTATCTATTTCTTGACCCGTTTTGAAAAGGAAGGAATTCTCATCAAACGACATTTCGACGACGTGGACATTGTTCAAATCACATAATCCGGCCATAAAATATCCCATTGCCATGTTGAATGCCCGACCTCGGCAGGTGGTGATGATGTATGTTGGAATAGGAGAATTCATAATTTGCTCAATGAGAATCTTGTCGGGGCTGGGAACCTGAATCGATTCGATTGTGTGTTCTTCCAAGAACCGTGCTAAAGATTCTGTGACAGGTTGTGACAACCCATAGGCCCCGGACAGTAATAGACGTGGGTCTCGACCTCGACGAATCGTTGTCACCGATGCATTGAGTAAATTGAGAACAGCTTGGGAGAGTTCCCTTGTTCGACTCTTCGCTTCACCGGACCATGAAGGAACTGTGGGGCGATATCCAGTGACCGGTGTTACACTGACACGGCTGGCCTGAATCTGATGCACACGATATGTCGAGCCGCCGAGCAAGAATACATCACCGGGTCTGATATTCTGGACGAATGAGGACGACAATTGGCCAATCATTGATCCATCAGCACTGAACACGAGATAGTTGTTATCGGGTGCAATTGTTCCGATGTTTGTGTAGTAAATCATCTGTGCATAGCCACGCTTACCGATGATGTTTTCCTCCCAATCTACCCAGACTCGGCGTTCATCTTCAAGCAGTGAGAGAACCTCGATGTAATCATCGTATGATAGAGTACGATACGGGTATGCAGATGTAATGATGGAGAATGCTTCGTCCATATCAATCTCGCCACATATGGTCAGACCGATGATGAACTGAGCTAGAACATCGAAGCAATTTGTTGGAAAACGCAGGTGATCCATTTCACCCGACATGATGGCGCCTTGTAATGCAACCAACTCAAGCAGGTCATGAGACGAAGTAGGCAAGAATCGCGCGCGTGGGATGCCTCCAACCTGGTGCCCGGCGCGACCAATACGCTGTAGGGCGGTAGCGATGGACCCGGGGGACCCCAACTGTATGACCATGTCAACACTGCCGATATCGATTCCCAATTCAAGTGACGAAGAGGAGACACAGCATCGTAATTCACCCCGTTTGAGTTTACGCTCAACCTCAAGGCGGATCTGCTTATCCATCGAACCATGATGCCCTTCCACTCCAGCAAGTCCTAGAACTCGGAGTTTTTGTGTGATGACCTCAGTCATTTGACGGGTGTTGGCGAATACTAGTGTTGTCGTGTGGGCTTCGACAAGATCTTTGATGAGGTCAACGTTATGATCGAGTAATTTTTTAACGGGAACTTCGCTGAACTTGGGGTGTGCTAGAATAATATCGAGATCGAGTTCTCGTGCGCCACTTACTTTGGCGATATGTACTCTGGATGATTCTTCATCGTCGAATTTGGGGATGGGGGCACCTGAATCCGTATCTCTGTCGCCTGCCTTGACTGGAACCAAAAACTGTGCGACTTCGTCAAGTGGTTCCATAGTAGCAGAAATACCTAATCGTTGAACTGGATTTGCGATTAATGTATCCAACAATGCCATTGTCAAAGCGAGATGTGTGCCTCTCTTTGTTGGGACAAGAGAATGCATTTCGTCAATAATGAGCCATTTTAGGTTATGCATTAGAGGTCGAAATTTCTTCGATGCCAGAGCAAGGCCCAACGATTCAGGCGTTGTGATGAGAATGTGTGGTGGATTTCGCAACATCTTCTGGCGCTCTGATTGTGGTGTATCTCCTGTTCTCAATCCAACTTTAATCTCTTGAGCACGCCCCGGAAGGAACCGATCTTTGATTTCAGTCAATGGCCCAATCAAATTGCGTTGGATATCATTAGCTAGAGCTTTGATGGGTGAAATATACACGCAGTACAATTGTTTCTCTAGATTGCCATCAATTGCTAAGCGTACGAGTTTGTCGATAATTGAGAGGAATGCTGTGAGGGTTTTTCCAGAACCCGTGGGTGAGCAAAGCAACAGGTGTTCACCATCTACGATAGACGGGATTGCCATTTTCTGTGGTTCAGTGAAATCAGGGAATTTTTCTTTGAACCAATCTCGGACAGGCTGAGATAATTTGGATAGCAATACCTCTGTTTCTTCAAGAGAATCAAGATATACTATATCTGCCAGCAGAAATTCCTCCTATTACTCGGCGCATAGCGTGACGGAGCGGTATATCAACGATTCGATAAATTGCCAATTTTCATGCACGAAAATGGTAAATCGCTACCATAGGGGTTTGCGAAAGTAGACTTCGACCACGAAATTGGGCCGATTGCTTGATGTGGCTAACGCGCACGCGAGGGGATGATGAGCGACTCGCATGCACGGCTCGAACGCCTGACAAGCATGCTGCGTAGGCGAGGTGTGATTCTACCTGCCTTTGAGATTCACGGCGGAATTGCAGGTCTTTTCGACTTCGGACCTATCGGCGGTAGGTTGCGAAGACGATTGAATAATGCATGGCTTGAGCATTGGTCTTCACAGGGAGATATTGTAGAGATTGACAGTCCAACTATTACACCTGAATCCGTTTTGATTGCTAGTGGCCACGTTGGGGAATTCAATGACCACATGTCTGAATGTAACCCCTGTGGGGGGGCATTTCGTAGCGATCATCTCGTCGTGGGTTTACACCCAAACCCCGATGTACTCTCTGCTGAAGAATTGGACAAACTCATCACTGAAAACAACATCAATTGCCCATCATGCAATGCGAATGAATGGAATAATGCGCAGCCCATGAATCTAATGTTCAGCACTAGAATCGGTGCAATGAAAGGCGGACGTACGGCCTATATGAGGCCTGAGACAGCCCAGGGTATGTTCATGCTGTTCCCAGCATTATACCGACATTTCAGAAATCGATTGCCATTTGGTGCGGTCCAAACCGGCAAGGGATATCGAAACGAGATTAGCCCGAGGCAGGGAATGATTAGGCTACGTGAATTCAACATGGCAGAACTAGAATATTTCATTGACCCTGAGGTTGAGTCAAATCACGATTTTTCAATGTGGGATTCAAGTCCGTTCAATCTCGTACCAGATCCTGAAATTGGGACTCCCCTAGAAGTGAGCCCTGGTGAGGCATCTGAGAAGGGCATCATTCGCCACCCTACTGTTGCATGGTTCATGGGCCGGACATGGGATTTCCTCGTTTCTATCGGAATTGACCCTGAGAAAATTCGATTCAGACAGCACGAAGGGACCGAGATGGCGCATTATGCGAGTGATTGCTGGGATGTTGAAATTCACGGGTCCTATGGTTGGATTGAGTGTGTGGGAATTGCACACCGTGGTTGTTACGACTTGGCTGCACATGAATCTGCAACTGGAGATAACAATCTTCGGGCATGGAGACCCTACGACACGCCTAAGGAAGTCGACAAGACGATTTTGGCTGGCAGGGGCTCAGTTATCGGTCCTGAATTTAAGGAAAAGGCTGGACTCGTCAACACTGCTCTGGAGAATTTGGAAGGGTTGCCCTCCGATTTCCCGTTCGATTTGCATCTCACCGATGGTACCATGGTGACAATCGATGAAAATATGGTTGAGGAGAAACGGATTCAATCTACAGAACATGGTGAATGGTTTCTCCCACATGTCGTAGAGCCAGCATTCGGAATTGACCGAATTCTTTGGCACGTTCTGGACCATGGGTATATTGAATCGGAGAAAGGAGGGGAGGTGTACACGGTATTGCGCCTGAATCCTTCCATTGCTCCAATTGACGTGGTCATCCTTCCACTCATGGAAAAGGATGGATT
>JASMFB010000114.1 GCA_030751995.1 Candidatus Thalassarchaeaceae archaeon | reverse complement strand
GAACCTGTTCCACCAGAACTTGAATCGTCATCATTTTCATTTGAATCATCGGGCTCTTGGGCATCGGTATCATCTGCTCCTGTTCCGAAACATCCGGAGAGAACAATTACTAGGGCAAGCATCAGGGCGTAGACGTTCTTCGCGGCTGTCATGCTAGTGCTCAAGATGAAAGCAGGCCATAATCCCACCGCAGATTTTCTCATTTGGAATAACTACGCTCTTTCAAATCGTTGTGATACTTGCGACCAATCTCATCGCCCCTACCATCGATCCACTCGCTGAATTTTATGGCACCCAGCGGTTCTTCATCCGAAGCCACCAGCCCTTGCATCAATCCCTTAATCTCCGCGCGCGTGATGACCATGTCCTTCAGAAACACACCCATGACTTGGCCAGCCATCCAACCCATGAGTGGCGGAACAGGCATGATGATTCTGCGAACACCCATGCTCTTGCCAATGAGTTTGACGAAGTCCTTGTAGCGGTAAGTTTCGGGGCCAGTTGCATCTCGGGTGATATCCTCATTTCCAGCACCCAGTTCAATTGCTATTCGGGCAACGTCGCGCACATGAACCGGTTGAATTGGGTATTTCCCAAAGCCGAAGTAACCGAATACCGGCATGTATCGAAGCATCCAGGCGATGTTGTTGACCAGAACATTTCGTCCTCCACCAAACAGAACTGTTGGGCGGACGATGGCATAGGAAATTCCAACCTTCTTCAGGTTCTCTTCACTGTCGACCTTGCCAGCGAAGTAGGACCAGCCAGGGGCTTGGTCTGGATGGGCGACGCTGAAGTGGACAATTCGTCGCACCCCTGCTTCCTTGGCAGCCTCGAACATGATGCTGCAGTTGCGGGTAGCAATTCCATGGTCGAATTTCTTACTTTGGTGATTGTAACGAACCCAATAGGTGTTGTACAGCACATCCGCACCGCGGAGTGATTCAACCAGAGCCGCCTTATCCTCAAAGTCGAGTGGATGCACTTCGACTTGGCCATCAAAGGGATCATCGCGACCCACTGCATTGGTCAGAGTCCGGACCTTTTCGCCCTGCTCAAGGAGTTGATGCGCAATCCATCTGCCTGTGTATCCAAAGGCACCCGTCACCACATGCATGTGCTCACTGGATGTTGCCGAGCATCACTGCTCAATAATGTTGATTGGAGCCAACGGAGAGATTTGAACTCCCGGCCTGCTGATTACAAATCAGCCGCTCTACCAGCTAAGCTACGTTGGCGCTGTACTGGCGAACCATGTTCCCTTCTTGAAGTCGCCGAAGACTCAAGTGCGGGATGCGCCCCCCCGCGACCATGGGCGCGACACGGATTGACGGCAATGCTTGTGGCGCTGCAGTTGAAGCCTCACTGACTGAGCGTATTGCTGCCCTTTCTTCGCCCCCACACTTGGCGGTGGTCATTGTTGGGGACGATCCAGCCTCTCATGTGTACGTTGGTGCAAAAGAGCGTGCTTGTGCTCGATTGGGTATTCGCAGCACGCGAATTGACCTAGCAGCGGATGCTGATTTTTCCGAAGTCACCTCGACTGTTCAGGGACTCAATTCAGATCCTGATGTGAACGGAATTCTAGTACAATCTCCTCTCCCTTCAGGTATGGATGAGATTGCCATTACCGATCTCATCGACCCTGTCAAGGACGTGGATGGGTTCCATGCACAGAACCTTGGTCGATTGGTCCAAGGTGACACCAGTGGCTTGCTTCCATGCACGCCCGCAGGCATCATGCGTATGTTGGAAGGGGCCAACATCGAATTGAGTGGCAAGCGCGCAGTAGTCATCGGCCGCAGCCGAATCGTTGGGATGCCTATCTCTCTACTACTCGCTCAGAAAGGTGTGGATGCAACCGCCACTATCGCTCACTCACGAACTCAAGACATGGCTGCCCTGTGCCGCGAAGCGGATGTGATTATCGCAGCGGTTGGACGCTCAAACATGGTCACAGCTGATTGGGTCAAGCCCGGAGCCACAGTAATCGATGTGGGTGTCAACCGTGTCGAAGATGATTCAGACAAGGGATACCATCTGACTGGTGACGTCCATCCCGATGTTGCAGAAGTGGCCGGTGCGCTTTCCCCTGTACCTGGTGGTGTAGGTCCGATGACAATTGCCATGTTGATGGCCAATACGGTGCGAGCAACAGAAATGCAGTGAGCCTAGAACAGGCCCATGTCCATCAGCGCATCTTCGCTGGCATGCTTACGTGGGTCCCATCGGGGAGACCAAACCAGATTGATGTGGGCGCTCTCAACACCTTCAGCGGTCAACGCCGCACGGTGAGCTGCAGCCATAATTTCAGGGGCAACCGGGCAACCGGGGCTGGTAAGCGTCATGTCTACCTCGACATGCGTGCCCTCTAATCGAACATCATAGACCAAGCCCAATTCAACGATACTAATCTCCAATTCAGGATCATCTACAATCTGTAGTGCATCCATCACCGTCTGCTTGTCCGTCATCATGAGCCCCCCATCAGTAAGCGTGCTTCATCTTGGACCCGTTTGAACATATTGAGGAATCCGTTGGACCGACTAGGAGTCAACGAAGCCTTGAGTCCCATCTCATCGACGAAGGTAGGCTCAATCCCTACCACTTCTTCTGGTGGCCTACCATTCACAGCCAGACAAGTGATGGCCATCAGGCCCTGGACAATTTGTGCATCTGCGCCACCCCGCATGTAGAACACACCATCTTCTAGGTGACATTCAACGTGAGCTTGCGATTGGCAGCCGTGAATCATGTTGGCATCATTCCACTCTTCGATAGGTAACTCGTTGACATCTGCGGCCCATTCAAACAACATCTCGTAACGCTCCATCGGATCAAAGACATCAGCGAATTGCTCAATTGCCTCTTGCAGGGCTTGTGGCCATGTCATGTTCTCACCTAACCGAATTTCTCAACAATGGCCCGCAAATGTTCAACAAAACCCTTCGCTTCGTCCATCGTGTTGTAAAGATAGAATGAGACACGATTGGTACTCGTAACTCCGTATGCCTCCAACAAGGGCTGTGCACAATGATGCCCAGTTCGCATGGCAAAACCGCCAGCATCCATGAATCTAGCCAAATCCTCAGCGTGGACTGAATCGTGAAGGAATGACACGACACCACTGCCTTCTGAGACAGAATGGTCTCCATAGACAGTAATACCGGGGACTGATTGTAATTCTGAAGCGGTGTACTTGGCCAATCCACGAATATGAGAATGCAATTCACCCATATCGAAATTTGAAAGATATTTTGCTGCAGCTGCGAATCCAATCGCTTCAGCGATCTTCGGAGTACCAGCCTCGAATTTTTGCGGACCCTTTGCGAAGGTCGATTTCTTCATTGTCACCGTCTCAATCATGTCTCCTCCTGACATGAACGGCTCCATCTCTTCTATGCTCTCTGTAGTTGTCAACAGGCAGCCGATGCCAGTGGGTCCACACATCTTGTGCCCACTGATGGCAACGAAATCGGCCCCCATGTCGGTGAAATCGATTCGATGATGGGGTGCAGCCTGCGCCGCATCGATCAGTACTTTGGCACCACAGTCATGCGATTGTGCAATGATATCAGCGACTGGATTGGCAACGCCCAGCACGTTTGAGGTGTGAACAACACAGACCAAGCGAGCGCCGGGTAGGGAGGCAGAGAAGATTTCCATGTCGAGAATATCACGTTCAGTATCGATGGGCACTACTCGAATCTCAATCCCCTTCTCTTCGGCCAACAATTGCCAGGGCACGATGTCTGCATGATGTTCCATTTCGGTAATGACAATTGCATCCCCGGCATCGAGGTTCGAACGCGCCCAACCCCAGGCGACCAGATTGATGGCCTCAGTGGTCCCACTGGTGAAGATTAGATTGTCGCGAGTGGTTCCAAACCAATCCGCCAATGTATCTCTAGAATTCTCATATTGTTCGGTTGCTTCAGCGGCCAAAGTGTGGACTGCGCGGTGGACATTGGCATTTGACTGCTCGTAATAGTGAGTCATTGAATCGATGACAGATTGCGGTTTTTGAGTCGTGGCGGCATTGTCCAGATAGACGAGATCCTTGCCGCC
>JASMFB010000113.1 GCA_030751995.1 Candidatus Thalassarchaeaceae archaeon | reverse complement strand
CTATGCCCTGCGGTGAGCCGATGCGTCGTAATGCCCTCCTACTGACCACATTGATGATTGTGATGAGCCTGTCGCCACTTGTTCAAGGAACCAGTGCCAGATCGACTGCCTGCAGTAGCGACATCTGCATCAATGAACTAATGCCGAATCCAATGGGAAACGATGCTGGGAACTACCCTGCTGGTGAATGGGTTGAACTCTACAACAGTGGGACTTCTGATATCAACCTCCAAGGATGGACGCTCGTAGATGACGCACAATATTCACACCCAATCGATGCAAACACTTGGGTTGATTTCGCCAATCTGGCCACGCCCTACGTTCTGCCTGCTGGTGATTATGCAATCATTGCCGAGAATTCGCAGGGGACACTCAAACTCAACAATGCAGGGGAAATTTTGGATCTCATAGGTGGAACGGGGAGCAGCGTCCACACGGTTACAACGGGCCAAGCAAGCAGCGACATCAGCAAGATTCCCGGAGCCACAGCCACTGACGATTATGTCGATTCTAACGGCAATACACCCGGTGGGTCAAACAGCGGCGGCGGCATGGGGCCGGCCTATGTCCAGAGTGAAATGAGGATCACCGAAGTCATGCCCGATCCGTACTGGACCAACGATAATGCAACATGGCCTGGTGGTGAATGGGTCGAAATTGCAAACGTCGGTTCTGTGGCCATCGACCTTGCCGGTTGGTCAATTGACGATGCTGCAGGCAATACGATGCCGATGAACACGACGCATCTTGTGGGCCCGGGGACAATGATTCAACCCGGAGAACATCGAATTGTGGCCGTCAATGGAACTCGAACCTATGGGATGCTCAACAATGGCCAAGGAACTGAACAGGTCAAACTGAGAATGCCGAGTGGAGAAGTCACCCATCAAGTCGAGTATGCGGGCCCCACTCATTCTGGCCATTCCTACGTCAACATGTCAGCATTCACACCTGATTGGGGTCGAAATGCAGACTCACTCAACACGGCAAAATGGCCGACACCCGAGGATCAAAATCCACAGAACATGATTATTCCAGAATCACGAATTCAAATCAATGAAGTTGTGGCGAATGCTAGCGAAAACGGAACGGTCGGAGACGCGTGGATTGAATTGTATTACCCAGAGGAAGTTGATGGACAAGATAGCAGCAGTTTCGCTGCCAATTATGTCATCAGAACAGGAACGGGAATTTCCGTTCAACCTTCCACTCTTTGGGAAACTGGAAATGAGAATTTCCTAATGTCTACTCCTCTCAATTTGTTGCATTATTATGATTCAATTTCAATGGTTGACAGTAATGGAGACGTCAGGCAAATGGTCGCTTGGAATTCACCACAGCAAGAGGATATCAGCATCATCCCTTCCGACCCGATGATGGTTAGTGCGCCGTGGATGACATCACCGTACAACACGCCCGGAACATGGAATCCAGGGCAGGGCAATGGCAGTGAACAAAATCAGACCGTAGATGTTGGGTTGAGAATCTCAGAATTCCTTCCCGACCCAATCGGTTCAGATGCACAGACTGACATGGATGGCGAATGGGTGGAAATCACCAATACTGGAAACCAAACGGTTGATTTGACCGGCTGGGAATTGCGTAGTGGCACTGGTTTTGCACTACCTCCTGCCTCTCTGGATCCAGGTGCTTTCATGGTCTATCCTCTTGGTGGGCATTCAATCACTTTGACCAATGGCCAAGGGGTGCTAGAACTCAATGACGCCGAAGGAAACACATCGCATACAGTCATCTGGGATCATTCAGCCTACGGCATGAGCATGGTCCCCGGTGCAACACCAACCGACACATGGGTCATCGGGGCTTGGCCAACACCGGGTTTGTCGAACCTCATCTTTGAGCAGCCCTATTCGGGGCCCACAGAGATTCTCATGTCCGAGGTCAGCCCTCAGTGTTCGAATCCCACTGATGGACTGGTTAGTGAATGGGTCGAGTTGTTCAATGTTGCAGGATATGCCGTCAATCTGTCCCGTTGGATGGTTCAAGATGAGGCGGGTGGAGCTGCCGCGGTTGCGCCAGGGCGTTTGTGGAATCACACACCAAACTCAATGATTCTAGAAGTCGGCGATTATGTGGTCTTGAACCTAGACGATAACATCCTTACAAATCAAGGGGAGAACATCACATTGCTCGACCCGAATGGAAATTCCATTCAATCCCTGGCATGGGACACCAGCACGGATTGTACTACACTGGAATCTCGCAGTGGAGGTGCGGATACACGCGAGACGCTGTGGCCCACCCCTGGACATTCCAATCCTGTCATCCATTCGTACGATGGAGAAATGACAATCAAATTCACTCGCTTCATGCCTGTGGAAGTCTCAGGGCGTTCCAATGATTGGTTTGAAATCACCAATACTGGCGATACATGGGTTGACCTTGGTGGGTGGACGATTGAGCGACTCACATACGACAGTTCACATCAGTCATTGATGCTCAACCATATTCTGGAACCGGGACAATCGGTTGTCATCACAGAAGATCCGGCCAACCTCATTTTCGATGGTGGGCCCGAGGGCGTTGATGCAAACACGATGTTCAGCAACTCCCCGCCTTGGCTCATTAACAGCGGCGGAGCATTGCAATTGGTTGCCCCGGATGGTACGGTTGTCGACGCATTCGTCTATGGTTCTGGATTTGCTGAGATCCCCGGCTGGAGTGGGTTGGCACTAGATATGCCTCCCTCGGATGCTGCGGGCCTAATTCTCATGCGCGGAGATGGTTGCAGTGTCCTCCCTGATACAGACACCTCGGGAGATTGGGAATATCGATGGTTGCGATTAGGTTCAAGCCTGTTCTGTGATTCAGGATACTTCGCCACCGACGGTTCTATCATGCCGGTGACTTCGCCAGTTGGTTCCCTTTTCCAGATGGTAGAATGGATTAACGCAGCCACTACATCTCTACATCTCCACGTCTACCAATTTGATTCGCCAGAACTGTACAACGCCATCGCAGGTGCCGTCATGCGTGGGGTGGATTGTACAATCCTACTCGAAGGTCAGATCCTTGGTGATGCTGCAGACAGCGCCGACCAGAGAGGTTGGGCTGATGAGTTGGCCAACGCAGGATGCAATGTTCTGTGGATGGTTGAGCCAGATGGTGCCAATGCACCGATGGGTCCCTATCGCTACATCCATTCCAAGGTCGCCGTCCGAGACGGAGACAGTGTTTGGATTGGCAGTGGCAACTGGAAGCGTTCCACATTCCCGCTTGATGGAGATATGGGCAATCGAGATTCTGGCGTAATCATCAACAGTCAAGATGTGGCCGATCTCGTGATGACGAGGATGTTGTGGGACGAGAACGAAAGTCAACGTCACATCATCAATCTGGATGATGCACCATCATCGATGGGACGCCCTACAGGATGGGTGCGCCCAACAGCATCGACCGAATTTGGTCCAGCAGAACCGATGCCACTGACCTATGATGGTCCCTTCGGCGCAGTTTTACTCACCTGTCCAGACGATTGCATTCAATCACTCGTATGGATGATTGATCAAGCAGATGAAACGTTGGATATTTCCGTACAGTACTTCGATTTGGGCTGGCACTGGGGTTATGGGGACAATCCGTTGATTGAAGCTGTGGAGCGCGCAGCCAATCGTAGTGTCACCGTCCGACTTCTCATCAATGGATATTACATGGATGATGGGATTCAAGAAACGGTCAACCACTTCAACCACCGGCTGAACATGACCGATGGTTTGGCTGTTGAAGCACGCGTTATGGCGCCTTCTGCTGAAATCACTAAATTGCACGACAAAGGCATGATTGTCGATGGTGAATGGAGTCTGTTTAGTAGTATCAATTGGGGCAGCAACAGTGCATTGCGCAACCGAGAGATGGGTATTGCCATCGAGCATGTAGGATTGGCTGAACATCAGACATTCATCTTTGAAGAAGATTGGAATCGATTGGATACTACAACAGATACAGATGGAGATGGGATGCCCGATTATTGGGAGGTTGAAAACGGCCTGAATCGGGCATGGTCAGCCGTAGAAGGTTCCACGAATTCCGAACAGAATCTGGACCCAGACGAG
>JASMFB010000112.1 GCA_030751995.1 Candidatus Thalassarchaeaceae archaeon | reverse complement strand
CAACTCGGATGCCAGTCCAGATGACGCTAGTGAAACTGAAGATACCGATGGCGATGGAGTAGGAGACAACTCTGATGCATTCCCTGAAGATAGTTCCGAATGGGTAGACACGGACGGTGATGGAGTAGGAGACAACTCGGATGTCTATCCTGATGACCCATCTGAATGGGTCGATTCTGATGGCGATGGAGTAGGAGACAACTCGGATGCCTTTCCAGATGACGCTAGTGAAACTGAAGATACCGATGGCGATGGAGTAGGAGACAACTCTGATGTCTATCCTGATGACCCATCTGAATGGATCGATTCTGATGGCGATGGAGTGGGAGATAATTCCGACGCATTCCCTAGTGATGTTAGCGAGACTCAGGACACAGACGGGGATGGAGTAGGAGACAACTCGGATGCTTATCCATACGACGCGGCCCTATGGGATGAGAAGGTCGACAGAACAATGGTAATTCTAGGTGGCATAGTAGTAGTTCTGCTCGTCTTAGTGACCTACTCCGAGCGGCGGAAGTAGGAAGGCTGGTCTAGAATCAGACCGGAGGGGGTCAATATGAAATCCAATGTCGAAGAAGAGAGTTTTTTACTCCCTACATTGGCGTTGATGTTTCCCCAATCAACGAAAACCAAATTGAGGAAAATGCTGACAGGAGGTAGAGTTTTGGTCAACGGAACACCGGTTTACAAGGCCAAAGAATTACTCTTCAGTGGCGACGAGGTTCGGATTATTAACCACGCAGATGCGATTAAAAAATCACCACCGCCAAAACCAAAAAAGCAACTTTCTAAATTGAAAATCTTATTCGAAGATGATTTTATTTTGGTTGTAGAAAAACCAGCAGGCCTACTTTCTGTCGCCACTGACAAGCTTGAGAATGATACTCTACATAGTCGCTGTGTGGATTATGTTAAGCGTGAATCTGAGCGTGCTTGGTGCCATATCGTGCATCGATTGGACCGCGATACTTCAGGAGTCATGGTATTCGCCAAAAATCACGAAATAAAAGAAAGGCTGCAAACTCAATTTGCTCAACGTGATGTTGAACGGGTCTACCATGCACTTGTTGAGGGTGGGCCTGAAAAGTCTGAAGGAATGGATTCATCTTGGTTGGTGGAAGACAAACATCTGCATGTTAAACGTGTCAAATCAACCTACAAAGGATCGAAAGAATCCATCACACACTGGCGAGTTGAAGATCGAGATGAATTTGTATCTTTGATTGAAATCAAAATCGAGACTGGGCGCCGACACCAAATACGAATGGCAATGCAATTTCTGGGATGTCCGATTGTCGGGGACACTGTACATGGGGCTTCAACAAATCCTCTCAACCGAATCTGTTTACATGCATCTGCGCTTGGTTTTATGCATCCATCGAGCAATAAATTTGTGCTATATGATTCAAATGTACCATTTGCAAATCGGAACAAGAATGATCTTGGTTAGTAAGGTATCTAGATGGCCTTGAAGAGTGTTACATACACCATCAAAGTGCGAGGTACCAACCCTCTAACCCATCGAAGAAGTACTGCACTGCGATGGTGACCGTTAGCAAGCCCATAACCCGCGTGATTACTCTAGTGCTGTTCTCCCCTATTGCGTGCTGCATGCTGGAAACAGCATAAAATATCAGCATTGACACTAGCATCACCAGAAGGATTGCCCATGCTACCAATGGTGCACTGTTGGTAGTTCCTAGAAGAATAATCAGACTAATCGAACCAGGTCCAGCGAGCATTGGCATTCCTATGGGTACTAGTCCAAAATCAATCATTTCATCAGTTGAAATCTCGTCACCAGAATCAAGAGAGAATTGTTTCTTAGAGAGTTTTTGTCCTTCTTTGAGCATGTTCATTCCTGCTATGCCAAGCATCAGACCTCCAGCAACACGCAGGCTGTAGAGTTCTATTCCTAAGTGATGAAGGAGGTCTTCTCCAGATATTAGGAAAACCATCAGCACCACAGCCGCAAAAGTGCAAGCACGTCGAGCTATTGTCCTCAATTCACCTCTATCGAGATCTTTTCCTAGCGTTAGGAAGAGTGCGAGTGAAGCGGGGGGGTTGACCACAACCAGGAGAGGTATGAAGACCAGTGTGAAGGCGACGAAATCCATGGGCGGGCCGCCTAGCCCACCCTATTTCAAAGAGACTGATTGAGGGATTCGTTTAGCAAGTGCAAGGTCATGTCGATATCTTCCTTAGAGAGGACCATGGGTGGCTTAATTTTGATGACATTGTGATGCGGCCCATCAGTGCTCAGTAGCACGTTTCTATCACGCATATCGTCGACGATAATAGCTGCCTCATTAGTAGCAGGCTCCTGTGTTTCACGGTCGCGCACCAACTCGATTCCGAGGAATAGCCCTCGCCCTCTCACATCGCCGATGATTGAGTGTCGTTCCTGAAGTTCTCGCAGACCTGCTTTGAAGTGTCCTCCCAACTCTGTGGCACGCTGCATTAGCCCGTCCTGCTCGATAGTATCGAGCACTGCCATCCCAACAGCGCACGACACAGGATTTCCACCGAAAGTCGAGAAGAATTCCATCTCTTCGAAAGAAGCTGCTATTTCTGGTGTTGTGAAAACCGCAGCCATTGGATGGCCGTTACCCATCGGCTTGCCCATCACCACTATGTCGGGCACCACCCCATGCTCCTCAAAGGCCCACATATGCGTGCCAACTCTGCCGAACCCGACTTGGACTTCGTCAGCTATGCACAGCCCCCCTGCTGCACGAACGTGTTCAAAGGCCGCAGGGAGGTAGTCTGGTGGCAGCGGTATTTGACCGGCGCACGACAGCATCGACTCAACTAGGAAGGCTGCAATCGGGCCGGCATCCGCTACAATCTCCCCCAACTCGGCTGCGTAGTCACGCTCGCCACCCCTGTAGCTATCCGGGATTGGAACCACATGTACCCATGACTCAGGCTCACCCTTGCCACCGGGTCCCCTGAACTTGTATGGACTGAGATCAATCAGCATCCCTGTGTGTCCATGATAGGCGCCTTCGACCACCACCATATCGTGGGCACCCGTATGAGCGCGCGCTATGCGTACAGCCAACTCGTTGGCCTCGCTGCCTGAGTTAACTAGGAAACCAACGCTGAGCTCTTCTGGAAGAGTTGCTGCGAGCCTAGCAAGATACTCGGATAGACCGTCGTAGACATACCTGGTGTTGGTGTTCAAAAGAGCCATCTGGCGTTGACCGGCCTCGACTACTTTGGGATTTGAGTGACCAACGTGACATACATTGTTCACGAGGTCTAGGTATCGAGTGCCATCTGCTGCGAACAAGTACTGCATGCGTCCGTGAGTAATGTGGAGGGGTTTTCCATGTGCGATGGAGAGGGCCTTTCCAAGATGTGCTTCACGCTGTTTGAGAAGTTCGTCCAGTTGAGGCGGGGGATCACTCGTCATCGAAGACCTCAATCTCGACCTTGCGTTTAATGAGGTCAGTGAATCTCGAAGAATACCGTGTGGCCCGCACCACATGGTTGTCTATCCAGTGGTAGTTACCTCCCCTTGGTTTGCCCATCAACAGAGTGTGGAAGCGGAACCTCTTCTCAGACAGCCACGCCTCTGTAACCTCGCGGTGCTCCTCGGTTCTGGCTGTGAAAAAGCAAATTCGATGTCCCTCTTCATACCAACCGTTGATTGTCTCGATAGCATCTGGATAGGCCTCAGCGGTGGACATCCTGTGAGCCTCCTCGTTAGGAATGTCCTCACCCACCGTTCCATCAATGTCAATGAGGTAATTTTTCATCCCCTCGGGCAGGCCGGGGCTGATGTACTTTCCAGACTCGTCAGTCTTATCGACTAGTTCCATATCCATGAGGGGTGCGAAACCGTCCATAATGCCTCGTTCCTGAATTCCTGATTTCGGAAGTGGGTTCCCGGATTCCGAATCTTTCAAGAGAGATTGGTCAGACGGCTTGGCGTGCCCGGAGCCTACGATAGAAGTCGTCGCGCGGCTGTTGTAAGGCGTGTTTCTCCAAATTTCGACAAAGCTCTATCGAAGTATTTTGGCACTCAAACCCCCGATCCTGTCGCCGCTCAGGGTTCCCACGATGCGTATGTGATGGCCCTCCGGGCTCACGGCACAGAAGTA
>JASMFB010000111.1 GCA_030751995.1 Candidatus Thalassarchaeaceae archaeon | reverse complement strand
CGAAATCATCACCGCCAAGACGATTGTTGCCTGCAGTTGCCTTCACCTCAATCTGTGGCTGGCCATCGACCTGATAGATTTCCAAGACTGATATATCGAATGTTCCACCGCCCAAATCGAAGACGAGGATGGTTTGGTCGTCTTCCTTGTCGACACCGTAGGCCAAAGCAGCAGCTGTCGGTTCGTTGATGATTCGTAGAACCTCTAGTCCAGCGATACGCCCGGCATCCTTGGTGGCTTTGCGCTGTGCATCGGTGAAGTATGCGGGGCAGGTGACGACCGCTTGCTTGACCTCATGGCCAAGATAAGCCTCAGCATCTGCCTTCAACTTCTGTAGAATGAATGCGGAAATCTCCTGGGGCGTGTATTCGTTCTCATCGACCCCTTCTTTCCAATTGGTGCCCATTTCACGCTTCACAGAGAGGAAGGTGCGCTCATTGTTGGTCACTGCCTGTCGCTTTGCGGTTACACCAACCAAGCGTTCGCCATCTTTGGAGAATGCGACAACGCTCGGTGTGGTTCGTGCACCTTCAGCGTTCGCGATGACGACTGCTTCACCACCTTCGATGGTTGCCACACAACTGTTTGTAGTTCCTAGATCAATTCCAATTACGGGTGTCTTTGCCATTTCATTGTCCTCCTTCAGGGGTTGCAGATTCAGTTTCATCACGCAAGGTGAGAGTGATATCGAGAATGCCATTGTTCAACTCCCATGTATCAACACTCTCAGCGGCTTTGGGTAACTCATAACTCTGTAAAGGGCTCATCTGTGTGGTACGCATCAACTGAAGAGTGGATCCGCCGCCAGAGAGATTCAACTCAAGTTCGGAATCATCCAACTCGTCATGACGAGATACATCGATTATGATGTTCATTGAATCACCATCGACATAGATGTCAGCAATGGGGACTTGCTTTACATCGTCTGTCTCTTCGATCTCTGTGACTTTCACCTCAGCGGGTTCGGGGGCTTTTCCTTTGCCCATCTTGACATCAACACCCATCTTGGAGAAGATTTCATTGAGGTCAGGAACTCCTCCCTTCTCGATCATCTTACCAAGGCCTTCTAAATCACCTTGAAGATTGAATTTGAATTCTCCAGAACGTAGTTTTTCTGGGTCGATTCCCACGTTCTCAAATTGAGATTGGATTTGATTCATCATTCGGGCCAAGTGGTCCTCGTCGACGTCCATTCCCATCTGGCGGAACATCTCCACCATTTGCTTCAGAAGTTGTTCTTCCCACTCATCTCGTTCCATCAACTCACCCACTACTTAACTCTCGGTTGTATAGTGGGAGTATCTTGTCCTATATGAAGGATTGGAAGGCGGCGGATTCAAGGTAGGGACATGGGTGGGCCATTCGATGGTGCAGGAGGAACAAGATCGAGTCCTTGAGGGTACAGAGCGGATTGCGGGCCGTGCTGCATTGAGAAACAATGTCGCGGGAGCCGTGGCTCTGGCTAATGCTGTTCGCAGTACTTTGGGCCCAAAGGGGCTTGACAAGTTGATGGTTTCAGGTGATGGTGGTTACCTAGTGACCAATGATGGTGTCACAGTATTAGAATCTGCAAGAGTGGAACAGCCAACAGCAAAAATGCTGATTTCAACGTCACGCGCACAAGATGATGAAGTCCGAGATGGGACGACATCAACGGTGGTGCTGACAGCAGAACTATTGGTCAATGCACTGGAATTGGTTGATCGGGGGGTACATCCGACGATTATTGCCAGTGGGTATCGAATGTGTGGGCCGGTGGTCGAACAAACCTTGGGTGAAATTGCAAAGCCTGCAGATGATGGTACTTCATTCGATTCTGTAAGAACGAGTTTGGCTGGCAAGGGGGATGCGGGGTTGCAAGACAAACTTGCTGAATTGGCCCATAATGCAGCCCAAGCAACCGGTTCTGGAGAGGTTGAACATACTCGCGTATTGACGGAACGCAGCGGTTCAATCAAGGATAGTGAACTAATCCCAGGAATCGTCCTTGTCAAAGCTCGCGTTCATCGCGAAATGGAACTCAAATCAGAGGCCGGAAGGATTCTGATTCTGGATGGTGGGATCGAGAAGCGTAAGCCCGAGATTGAGACCAGTCTGAAAATCACCAATACCGGTGCCATCGAAGCCTTTCGCGCGCGTGAGCGCGCAGGACTTCAGGGGCGAATCGATTCACTGAAAGCGGCAAACATCGATTGTATAGTCGCTCGAGATGGTATAGAAGAAGAAGCCCATCCAATGCTCGCGGCTGCTGGAATCCTAGCCTATCGCCGCGTTGAGCGTCCCGAAATCGAACATCTGTGTCGAGCCACGGGAGCGCGCCCTGTCTTTGACATTGATGACATTCAGGACGAAGATGTAGGAAAATTCGCTTCGATTCGCGAAGAGAAATGGCATGGTGTTGAACATACCATATTCGAAGGCTCGCAATCCCAAGGTGTGACTGTGGTTCTTCGCGGCTCCACCGACATGAGACTAGAGGAAGCCGGGCGAGCCTTCAACGATGCTCTCGGTGTAGCCTGCCAACTGATTCGTGAACCTCAACTTCTACCTGGTGGAGGTGCAACACACATCGCATTGGCTCGTCGCCTGCGCCGACATGCAGAGACGATTCCTGGTCGTGAACAGATGGCGATTGAGGGATTTGCCGCCGCCTTAGAATCGATTCCGCGGATTCTCGCCGAAAATGCTGGTATGAATCCAATCGATGAATTGCTTCGAGTAACCGCTGCACAGGCAGACGCGGATTCAGCGTGGCAAGGCCTAGATATCAATACGGGTCAAACTACAGATATGGGCAAGGCCTCGATTGTGGAACCTCTCAGCGTCACAAGACACGCGATTGCAGGTGCCACGGAAGCGGCAATCTCAGTACTCAGAATCGATGATGTGCTGTGGGCAAAACAGGATGCGCAAACACCCGATTGGCAAACTGAGGATTGAAGATGAGTCGAAGGAATCCACTCCTTCCACTCTATTTCCCTTGGACGGATGGAGAGCATCGAGTCTTGGGTCTACGTGAGTTTATCCTCTCACGAAGTTTCAGTATAGTTTACATTACATCCATCATCTTGATTCCACATTTCTTTGGTTTCAGCCGTTGGGGTGCGATTACGCCTACCAAGTTGTTTTCAGCCCCACATGAGTACTTGCTCTCGTTCCTCACCGTGCCATTCGTTCATTATGGGACTGAACACATCACCCAAGTCGCGATTACATTCGCTATCTTCTGTCAGTCTTTCGAGTGTAGAGCTGGATCCAAAGAAACCGCAATCGTATTCTTTTCCACAATCGCATTCACTGGATTGGCAATGGGTTTGTTCATCAATGTAGGCAACTGGTTGTCGCCGGAGACTGAATTATTCTCCCAAGCCATAGGGAGAAGTTGGATGGGTGGCTCAATTGGCTTTTTCGGAATTCTAGGTGCAATGTCACATCATTCAAGAGAAAGGTGGTTGATTCCTGTCATCCTTGTCTTGTTTGAAACTTGGAATCACTACGAGAACGGCATGAACGAATACATCAACATCGGACACCTTTGTAGTGCGCTGTTCGGGTTTGTCATTTGGGGACTCTACCTCAAGCGTATGGCGTCAGTGGATGTCGGCGAAAAGAACAAATCAACTGAACCCGAGGGATGACCATGGTGCAATCGTTCGTCAACATCGCTGGATATCGATTCGTCGATATACCAGACCGTGATGAATTGCGACAACCGTTCCGTGAGGCTTGTGAGGAAAACAGGCTACTGGGAACCATTCTTCTGAGTACAGAAGGCATCAATTTCTTCCTCTGTGGGGATCAAAAAGGCATTGATGGATTCATTGAATATCTCGAACAAGATGAACGATTTGTCGATATTCCCCGCAGAGTTTCGCACAGTGAAAAACTCGCCTTCCGCCGCATGAATGTTCGCCTCAAGAAAGAAATCATCTCGATGGGTATGGATGAGGTCAAACCTGCTGAATTCACTGGAGATTCAATCTCACCGGCTGAATTCAAGCAATGGATGGATGAGGGTCGCGACATCACTGTGCTCGATACACGCAATGATTACGAGATTCGCATTGGCACCTTTGAGAATGCAGTAGACTTCGATATCAAAACGTTCAGAACATTCCCTGATGCT
>JASMFB010000110.1 GCA_030751995.1 Candidatus Thalassarchaeaceae archaeon | reverse complement strand
AGGCGGATTCGTGTGTGTAGTTATGGATTGTGAAATTCTCTCCACCGTCCCAACTGACCATGTGTTGAATCGTGGTGCCTGCCGCTTCTAGGCAGTGCAGTGCACCGCTGGAGTCGAAGGCACAATACTGACTGGGCAACGAATTCCCTTCCTTGGTCACGCCTTTCCACCAGTCGAGGTTGGTATCGACATAGGCATCATCTCCGTTGACGAAGTAGTTGGGGAAGTACAATCCACCCGAGGGGACAGGGAAGGAACGCATCTCCTTGTGCGGCTTAGTGAAGTCCCACTCTGGACCTAGACTAGCATTGACGAAGTTGAGGTCCACACTCATTTCCTCGAGGTTGCTGTCGCGGTCTGGGAATCCGAAGTAATCGTAGTTCAGACCATCAGTCGAAATTTGTCCACCGATGTTTTGCACTTGGTGCCAGAAGTTGGAGATGACCAAACTTGCCCACTCCCCACTGCCATAGATTCCACCATTAATCGGTCCGACCACTTCAACTTGCCAAGAGCGATCATAAAACGGCTCAGGTGTTCGATTGAAGCACCATTGCCACTCTTCGGCTGTACTATCATAGAGGAACGCGTAGAACTGATCTACACCGCTTGTACTTGGATAGGGGAACCAACCCATGGAAATCAGATCACCATTGGTTGCTTGCACAATGCTGCCCTCCCCAAGCCCTTCTTGTCCGGGCGCGGTAGGCTTGGGTTCAAGGCAACCGATTTGTGAGAATACACTTGGCACATACTCTTCCCAAGTGTGGCCACGGTCACTACTCCAAGTCGGGTATTCTCCTCCAAAGTTGAGAATCAACCCCTCCTTGGTGGTTGCAAGATAGTGCTCACAGCAGTTGCCACCTTCTTCATTGCCAAAGACTGCCCAATCCAATTCAGTGGTCTGGTTGATGCCGATATCGATGGTGGTGAAGTTACGTGCATCCTCATGTGGCGCCGAATCGATAAGGGCAAACGAATCGAATATTGGGTCGCGCATCGGTTCGACTGGCTTCTCATCGCCACCCATGCATCCAGCCAGCAATTGGCTGACCACGATGAGCGCGATGATGGCAGTGCGGCCCGGACGTTTCATGCCCACGCGTACGCGCGCGTGTATTTCTTCCCTTCGCGGGAATGGGTTTGTCTTATGTGGCCGATGTGACTGGATGGAACAATGGGCTCGCGCCGACTTCCTGTACTGCTCTGTTCGCTCTTCTTAGTGAGCATGGCTCCGTTGATGCCAGTAACCGCTGATGAGTCAGACTCATGGCACGACCACGTGGTGATTAGCGAGGTCTTGGCAAGTCCAAGTGACGCTGAACACAATGGTACCGATTGGAATGGAGACGGCTACATCGGCCAAAGTTCAGATCAATTCATCGAATTGTGGAATCCCACCGACCAAACAATCAACATTTCCAATTGGGTGTTGGATGATGTCATCGGTGGCGGTAGTCCCGCGTGTTCGATTGGATGGAATACTGAATTGGCACCCGGCGCCCGCCTTGCCTTCTTCCGTGATTATACTGAAATCGAATTGGATTACTGGGATGGCGACACGGTCAACCTGATGGATGACCAAGGCAACCTTGTGCATTCGATGACTTATGCCCCTGAAGATTCATGGTGGGATGTGCCCTTCACACTACTCGAGGATGGATCGTACTGGAAGGACTTCGATGGCCCTTCACCCGGTGCCGATGAGCCAGCGAATTGGACTGGACCCAGTGTGGGTGGAAACTGCTACACTGTATCTGATACCACTCACGCCAGCGAATACGTTCTGACCGGGCGCATTGTGACCATGAATGGAGAAGGCGCTTTCTTTGACGGCGGCGTCCTAATCCAATCCGGCAAGATTGCCTCGGTTTGGTCTGGTTCAACAATCCCTTCAGCTCATGCGGGCATTCAGGTCGTTGAGACGGACGGAACCATCTATCCTGGCCTAATTGATCTACACAATCACATGCACTACAACCACATTCCATTGTGGGATTTTGAGGTTCATCTATCTCCTGCACAACAATCCGAGGAAGGTGGATACACCAATCGATACCAATGGGGCAACAATTGGGATTACGGGCCCAGTATCACATGGATGAAGGGCAACGTTCAGTCGAGTAGTCGTTGGGATATGACCTCTCAACAAATGAAGTTCGCAGAAGTTCAATCGGTGGCTGGTGGCGTGACTGCAGTTCAGGGTTCACCGAGTAGTGGAACCGATGCGTGGGATAGCATGCTATCACGCAATGTCGAATTGTACAACTTTGGCCAAGATGGCATGAGTACTTGTGCTGTTTGTGGAGCGGCGGATGACGATTATTCCGGTAGCCACCTCATCTCGCAAAATCAGTCGGGTTCACTGAATGCTTGGTTTGTGCATCTCGCTGAAGGCGTAGACGCCTCCAGCAAAGCCGAATTCGATTCTCTCTACGAAAAGGGTCTCATCATGGATGAAACCGTTGTCATTCACGGCACTGCACTCGATGCAAGCCAATTCGAAAAGATGGCAGAGAAGGGTGCAGGATTGGTTTGGTCTCCGATTTCCAATCTTCTGCTGTATGGTGACACCACTGATGTTGTTGCAGCTGACAACGCCGGTGTGAAGATTTCCTTGGCTCCAGATTGGGGGCCCAGTGGTTCCAAATCCAACCTGCATGAACTGAAGACTGCGGATTTGTGGAACCGCGACGTATTGGGTGGTCATTTCAGTGATTATGAATTGGCGCAGATGGTTACCAGTAACGCGGCAGAGATTAGCAATTGGCAGGAATTCGTTGGCCAAATTCAGGTCGGGATGTATGCTGATTTGGTCGTGCTTGACACATTCCACGAGAATCCATACCGCAATCTCATCGAAGCCATCGATCGCGATGTGAGTCTAACCATTGTGCAAGGCAAGGCTGTGTTCGGCGATGTCGATTTGATGACATCCCTTCAGGGTGAGGATTGGGAATACATCAACGGCAGCGGATTTTCCAAGGCCGTCGATGTGACTTCTGTCTCTGTTGAGGATGGCAGCCAAACTTGGGAGAGCATTGAATCTGGATTGGCCATGGCCATGCGCAACGAAGTTGGTGACATCCGCGAGCACTGGGGTGAAGTCTCAGAATTGAACACAGATGAAGAAGTTCAAGACCATCTGGATAAAAACTTCGATGGAGATTACAACGACGGTGTATCACACCTGAAGAACCTCACACTGGACCCCGTTTTCACGATGAATGATGACCGTTACTTCGATGTTATCAATCGTTCAACACATGCAAATTTCCATGTGGATTTGTCCAAACTGTACGACTACTATGACATCGTGTATGATGCTGAATCTAATCGACCCTTCATTGAGGACTCCAACTTCACGCCTGAGCCTGTAGCCTGCCCTGAGGATTTGTGCTGGGACGGTTCAAGCAGAGACCCTGTGGATTGTTCTTGCCCAGAGGAATCTGAACCCGGGACAGAACCTTCGGTGAATCTCAAGGTCACGCCAGGCGATTACACCATTACTGGTGAATTAGCAGATGTCGAAGGTGATTGGACAGTTGTAGCAACCGCGAATCAAATCATCATCAACGTCGATGGAGTAGAAGACAAGCGCCTCACAATTGACATCATGAACAATCAATATTCATACGACTCATCTGGAGTTAAGCGAATTCTGGAACTGCATTCCTATGATGAACAGAACAAGTCCTACACGGGTGTGGACTGGGGTGGCGCAACCATCACGCTAACATCGACAGATCAGACCGATTCAGGCGGCGACGATGCTGACCAGAAAGGCGAATCTGATTCATCGTCGCTATACACCCTCGGTATCATTGCAGCCATCATTGTCATCCTGCTGAGTGGTGCGACCATCGTCTCAATGATGGGGAAACCCAATAATGGAAGTGGTGCATTAGGTGTGCCAAAAAACAACGATCCAGTCCCTGGTATCGATATAATTACTGAACGTTGTGACTGCGGATCAGGCGTGGTAGGAGAATGCGATTGTGAAGCCG
Source organism: Candidatus Thalassarchaeaceae archaeon (assembly GCA_030751995.1). Classification (GTDB taxonomy): domain Archaea; phylum Thermoplasmatota; class Poseidoniia; order Poseidoniales; family Thalassarchaeaceae; genus MGIIb-P. The sequence continues at coordinate 137 of JASMFB010000110.1, read as the reverse complement.
GAGCGCAAGATCACAACACAACTAGATCTAATAGAAGCAATTGAAATAATATTTCAGTATTGAAGCCCACAGTTCGAATAAGACATCAACCCATTTGGGGTTGCCACACTGCAAATCCAACCTCGAATCATTCGAGT
>JASMFB010000010.1 GCA_030751995.1 Candidatus Thalassarchaeaceae archaeon | reverse complement strand
GGGCTTTCAGTGCGTCCTTCGATAGGCTACCCATTCAACACCCGTCAGTTGGATGGGTGTCCAATTGGAACCCATTGAACCTAACTGCCAAACCCAAAACCAATTGCTGCATCGACTCCAGGCATATTATAGCCCAACATACCAGCTAGCATGTATATTGTACCAATTAGAAGAGTTAATCTTACACTGTTAGACATTTCAATTGCATTTGGAACGAATGTTAAACATACTAATCCCCCAACAATCAAGGCTGAACTTATAGTGCCCCAGAAAATTGACCTACCTGTATATGTATTCATCAAATCATTATGTGCATCTAGTTGATCAATATATTCATCCAAATCATCTGCATATTGTAGTAAAGCGTCTGTATAATTCTCATTCTCAGAAGAATTGAGCCCATTATTGTCAAGATCGAAATCAGATGATGTGATTATTTCTGGAGCGTCTGGAGCATTTGTGTAATCTGCTGAAGTTGCATAGGATGAGGAAAAAATCAATGCTAGGAATCCTAGGCTAATAATTAATGAAATGAATACCCTCGGGGCAGTTATCTTCTCAAAAATTGGTTTCAAGTCTTGAACATCTACCTTCCCATCTTTATTCAAATCAAATATCGAATTTTTTTCCGCGTTCTCGTCTGCCATAATTCACACCACTAGTTATTCATTTATTCTTATTATCAGTCAAACAATTCATCATCGAATAAATCTTCGTCGCTGTCTATCTTTGCTTGAGCATCACGCGCATTTCGATATTCCTTGTATTCTTCCCATTCTTCATCAGAAATCTCACCATCGCCATCTTTGTCAATAGCGTCAAACATGACATCTCCTGCGGCATCCCATGCTGAATTACTCATTGATCGTTTACGTGTTACTACTAGTGTTGTTGCAATAATTAGCACAATTAATACAAATGCCATAATTCCTAATGCCAGGAAATTCTGATTATCTGAAGAACTCGCTGCTTCGTTCTCAACTTCACAACCTCGGTTATCGATTATTTTTCCAACTTCAATTGAAGTTTCGGGACACTCATCGAAATCATTTGTTATACCATCTCCATCATCATCATCATATTCTGGATCAAATACTGTAGGATCATCTGCACAGCCATCTAGTTTGATAGTTTGACCTGCTGGTGTTGTTGGACAAGTATCTAAATCATTAGTAATTCCATCTCCATCACTATCAAGTTGATACTGAGCACAACCATTTAGGTTCACTGTAAATTCTCCAGTAGTATTTGGACAAGCATCAATTAAATCAACCACGCCATCAAGATCTGCATCTGATAGCCCTGCTTGACAACCCAATATGTCAACTTCAACACTGGTTGGTGAATTGAGGCATTGGTCAATTGAGTCTAAGACTCCGTCACTATCTGTATCTCGCTGAGTTGAACCGCATCCTTCGAAATCAACTGTTAGTACATCATATCCAGGGGTACCCTCACATTCATCGAGGTTGTCTGTGACACCATCTTCATCCGAATCTTTCTGTGTCATTCCACACCCATCATAATCTACGACATCGCCAAGAGGTGTCTGTGGGCATGCATCAAAGATATCTGCGATACCATCTTGGTCATAATCATCTGTGACTAAGTCTCCTTCTGCACACCCGACCATATTGATTTCTGCATTGGGTGGGGTCGTGTCGCATACATCGACCTCGTCATTCACTCCATCGTTGTCATTGTCCTTCTCAGCTGCAGCACAACCATCGATATCAACAGTCGCTCCTAGCGGAGATTCTGGGCAGATATCCTCACTATCATAGACACCATCACCATCAGAATCAACTTGAGATTCTCCACAACCATATTCATCTACAGATTCTGTAATTGAGGTGTTAGGACAATTATCAACATCATCCTTGTAACCATCTCCATCTGTATCTCTTTCTGAAGGACCACACCCCTGGGGATTGACATAAAATCTTTCATCGAATGGAGTGTTCAAACAATAGTCTGTATTCTCTTTGATAGTATCTCTATCTGTATCATCTAAACAACCATCTGAACCTGATTGGGTAACTCCTTCACCAATATATACATCCCATTCGGCTGCCGCATACTCTGTTGGACAAGCATCGTTAGGGTCATAGAATTGGTCATTATCTTGGTTGTCAATGCACCCATCAGATTCTTGAGTGGATGACCCATTTCCTTTGAATATGTCAAATCCGCTTGCATCCTCATTTGGACAATCATCGTTCCAAAATGGAACTTGATCTCCATCATCATCAGATTCGAGGACCTCGACAACGACCCAGCCATCCTCCGTGGATGATATTCCTCCAATATTATCGGTGGCTGAAAAGTGAATAACTTGTAATCCAACAGGTAATTGAGTTGTTGTTATGGATGCCGAGTTCGACCACATTCCAGGATAATAATAGTTAGAATACATTTGTCCGTTAGTGTGGTTGGTATACCATGAATAATCAGTAATTGAACGATCCGAGGTGATTTCAATACTCAAATTAACTGGTCTTCCTTTGTAAATATTCAACAAGCCCGTTACTGCATTATTTGTGAGGTGTTCGCTCTCAATCTGAATTTGACCTAAGTTTGGTCTATTCCAGATTGAATAATTGAAAGATGCTGAATCACAACCACGCCCATTACATGCATGGATGTTCAATTCAATCATGTCCTGATTTTCTACAGTGGGTGTTCCTGAAATATCTCCATTTAAGTTGTTAAAGGTCAAACCAGGCGGTAAAACAGAATTGTCACGACCTGCAATTAAACCATCAACAGAGCCCGGAGGGAGATATGCTGTGTTAACGCCCCTTCCTAGTTGGTAATTCGAATTAATACCCCAGCAATATAATGCCTTATCACCTTGAAGCATAACGCATTTGCCATGATCACCAGTAGAATCTCCTCCTGAAATAGAAACCACATTTTGTCCATAAGACTCTAATTCATACCAATCAGTAGGCAACACCCACGCTGAACCATGGTTATATTTTCCAATACACTGAACTGTATTATTACTAAACAACACACATGTTTGGTAAGCATCAGTTTCCACATCTACAGGAATGACATTAGACGTGCTTGCAGAATAAATTGGGTTATTTTGTGCATTATTGGGGGCATTATTAAGGACAACATTACCCGTAACTCCTGTACGTATTTGGCTGTGACCATTATAGCCCCAACACCATAATTGTCTACTGCCATCATTGCTATTTGTGCCTATGATACAATTGTGATTTTTTCCTACTTCGAGAACTGATGCTGAGATATTATGTGATGAGCCAAAATCAACTTGAGTAGGCACTAATGAACTAATATAATTGCTGTATGTACCTCCATTCGGATTTGATGATGAAAAAGTGGTTTGGCTGTGGCCAAGTTGATTATTCCCGCTGCTTCCCCAACACCAAACAGAGCCATCGTCCGCTAGTGCACAAGCATGGCTTTCACCTACACCTACTGATGTGAAATTTATGTTTTGAGGGGAGGATATTTTGACTGGGCGGGCTAGGTCTAGTGTATGTCCATTTCCTAATTGTCCAACATTATTTTTTCCCCAGCAATAAACATCAGAATCAGCTACTGCACAAGCACTATCTAAATTCCAAGAAATATCTGAAACTTGTGGCTCAGTCCAATTTTGTGTATTATTAACAGGTAATGGCCATTTTAATGCATCAATAAAAACTCGGTCAAACCAGTAATTATTGGTATTTTGTTTATAGTATTTAACAGAAAGTCGATGGGTTCCAGAAGTAACATATTGTGAAATCGAATACCAAGGAAGACTATTGGAACTACTCCAAGATGAAATCGGTACACCATCAAGATATATGTACACGTACCCATAGTAAGTTGACCTTAGCAAACAAAAACTAAGAAGACCATCTCCAGTAGTTATATTCATTGATACTCCTGAGGTTTCGGAGTTAGCAATTGTGTGTGCTGCTTCAGAGTCATAATGGCCTTGGTTACTTGATGCTGAACCTAATACATAATTGCCATGTTGAGTATTCAGGTTGGTGTTGACGCTTGTATTTGTATAAGACCAATTGCCATCACTTCCTGTGGGGTTGCCGTTGTAATCGATCAATTCCTCTTCCCAATTAACAGAGGAGGAATTTTCAAATGATTCAAATCCATATCCTGGACTTTGAGTAATATCAGTACAACCAGAATTACCAGCATTCGTTTCTGTCATACCAGTAGATAAGTATGGATTCACAGATGGATCAAAACTAACTTGCTGAGGGCCTCTCCAAATTGAACTTACACCAAGGCCAAGACGACCCATGCCGTTGTCATCTCCCCAACACCATAAACTACCATTGGTTAAAATTCCACATATTCCTGTATCCTCACTTACAATTTTTGTAAATGTTAAATTAGCCGCAACTGCTTCTGGATGTAATGTTGGATTTCCAACAATATAATGTTGGTTTTTTGTGGAATCTAGTACTTTCTGAGCTGTATTTGCGCCCCAACAATATAATTTACCATTAACATCTAGAGCGCAAGAATTTTTAGATGAAAGATCAACGTCTCCTGAATAATCTGGGTGACCGGATGTTAATGTCCAAAAAGCATCTGCTCCACCAATATTTGGAGGAGCGGTTATTGATTCACTATCTCCTTTTGTTAGATAAAAATCATCATTAGATCCGTGAGTTACTGATGGAAGATGGGGTTCACGTACTTCAAGAACTAATGATGTACTGGCATTTGATTGCCCTGAAACGGCTGATACTGAATATGTTGTAGGTGCCCATGGAGTCTGAGGGGTACCTGTAATTGCTCCATTTGAATAATTAAACGTAAGGCCTGTTGGAAGTGTCTTTGGGCCATCTGTTTGGAAAGCGCCTGCTGCATCGATTAACCAATGGCTATAGGCATGGCCCTGAACTCGTAGTTCGTCAACCTCTCCTTCAAATCCTTCACCAAAGACACATGCTTCGTAACCCCAGTGGTGTGTCGCGCGGTAACCCGGAGCAGGGGAATTATCAGGATTGCTCATGTAGATTCTGTTGGTGCCAGATTGGCTGGAATCAGTTCCATTATAGACATATACTTGCTGATCAGTATCGTAATTGCCGGACCGCCAATATTTCATCCCAATGAAGTTCCATTCATTAAGTTCGATTTTGGTATCTACGCTTTTGCTCGAATTCCAAATCGGGTTCGCGTCGTGGCCCCAAATCTCTGGCGAAGCATCATAATCTGTCCAAGGATAATGTGTGTCATTTGAGGCGCCATGATAGTAATGGGTCTGTAAGTAGCCATCGGGGGTCATTGTAATTTTGATACCAGAGAACAACCCGGTAGTTGGAGAATCTGCTTTCATACGGCTGAAAATTACACCATCATATGAGGTGGGGTTGATCCACCCTGCGAATGCACCACCTTGATTTGTCCCGTGGGTACTACAATCGTCTGAAGTAATATTATCGCCGGCGTTGCCACCCAATTCAATTCCGCCGTATTTTTTCCCTTGGATGATGAAATTTGTATTCCCATTTAGGATTAAGTTACCATTGCCTTGTGACCCCTGGTCGGGGAAGGTGATATCATTCATTGGCCACCAATTGTAGGAATTTACACCGGCTATTTCAAAATCATCATTGTTAATTGAAAATTCATCTGGAGTTGCACTCAGTGGAATTGTCATTGGTGAAATTGGGGTGATCGAAGTTTGGTTTACCAATGCATTCTGGCCCGTCCATGTACCGAAATATTGGATGTGAGATATAGTGCCTGTTCGTCCCGAAGTGTCTTCGGAACCGATGTCGGTTTCAAGTTCGGTTGCCGCGAATGGAGCTAAAGAAACTAGTACCATTATTGCAATCATTAGAATTGCTCGTATCTGCATAATTGTCCCTCTCTGTTTTCCGCTATCGGTTTTACTTAATTGTGTCATTCCTTCCATGTTATCACTCCCACTCTACGTCCTCGAATGTCTCATCGTCATCTGTTTCTTCAGAAACTAGTTCTGTCATATCAGGTAATTCTTCTTCTTCCTCATCACTTGAATCGAGTTCAGTTGCTTGATTGGCCCACTTATCTCTCTTGATTCGTCCAGGGAAGAATTCGATTGCCTCGTTGACTTGTTCCTCGATTTCTGGCGTCATATTTGCCAACTGAGCGAAAGTGAAAATCCCAAGAGCGTTTAATTTCTCTTCAATGAATGGTCCAATGCCTTTGATTTGGCGCAAGTCATTCTTGTCATCCATGGATGCTGTTCCAATGGTTGCGAAATCGATGTCTTCGGCCTTGGCGGCAATTCTTGCCAATTGGGCTTCCTTCTCTGTCATCTCAGCCATCTTGGCGTCCATCTCGGCCATCTTGGCGTCCATCTCGGCTATCTTCGAATCTGCTCCTGATGTGTCTGCAACGGGTTCATCCATCCAATCATCTACTGTAGATGGTTTTGCGGATGTTTGACCTTCAAGGTTGGCGAATGGGTCGTCATCGTCATCGTCTTGGAAGCGATCTGCGGCTTGACGCAATGTTGTTCCGATGCTCATGAAATTGAATGTAATCTTTCCTTCATCATCACGACTTGATGAAAGTACCATCAATATTGCAAGGACTATGATTAGCAATAGAATGAGAATAATCCAGCAACTGAATGCCATTGGCCCTTCATCTGAATTTGAATCCACTTCGCCTGCTGCACAAGATTCATCGGGTACATCAAATGCATTCAGGTAATCATGTCCACAATCTTGTTCGACAGAATCTGTCCATCCGTCGCCATCAGAATCCCTCTGTGATGCACCGCATCCCGACGTATTTGGAATCTCATCGGCAGGGGTGTCTGGACATATATCGTTGGCATTGGGGATGTTGTCTCCGTCATCATCACCACTTTCTGAAGGACCGCATCCATCCTCATCGATTTGATTGATTTCGGCGAGAGGTGTGTTGTCACACTCGTCTTCATTGTTTGGGATTCCATCTCCATCCATATCCATGTTGCCGTCGCATCCATCAGGTATGCCATCTTCATCCCAGTCTAATGTGTCGTCATGACCTGGGCACATGTCATTGGAATCTGGAACGCCGTCGTTATCGTCGTCGGTATCCATGACATCGCAGATTGCATCTGAGTCTGTATCGACGGGTTGGTTTGTGTCATCCAATGGGTTGCTGCCACAGGTTGCCTCATCGTTGTCAGACCATCCGTCATCGTCATCGTCCAAATCTGTATTGTCACCAAGACCATCCTCATCTGTATCGGCCCATTCACTGCTATCCATAGGGAAGGGGTCCTGTGTATCTGGGACACTGTCGCCATCATCATCTGGGTCTGAATTATCTCCTGTACCATCACCATCAGTATCTGTGGTTTCTGTAGGATCGGTTGGGAAAGCATCGTTGTTGTCGCTAACACCATCATTGTCATCATCGGTATCAGTTTGGTCTGGAGTTCCATCATCATCCGAATCTGTCAAACAATCCGCTTGAGATGTAGAACTTTGGGCTATCGTGGATGTGCCAGATGGGCAAGCGGTTGGGTTGGTATTGCCAGTTCCATCTGCGTAACTACCCTGAGGCGCGGGCGTACATGATGTGGATTGGGTTGTGTTGATGGAAGAACCTGCCTCGCAAGGTGTTTGACTTGCTGAGCCTGAACCACCCACATAGTGTCCTGTATCGGCGTCCAAACACGCGGTTTGACCCGAATCTGGTTGGTACGTACCCGGTGAACAAGCAATCTGCTGTCCCATTCCTGAATTGGGAGCTTTGTAACCTGGATCTGCCGTTTGGCAGGCTGCTGATGACGTAGCTGCAGTTGTTGGATTGTAAGTTCCTGCCAAACAGGGTGTCTGTCCAGTTGATGCGGCTGAATCAACATAATGCCCTGTTGATGCAGGGGTCTGAGAGGAACTGCCCGACGAAGCCACATAATAGCCAAAGTCTGCATCAATACAAGCAGATGCATCAGATGATGCTGAAGCGGGGTTGTAGGTACCCGGTAGGCAAGCGGTCTGGGACGTTGCGCCTGTTGAGTCAACATAGTGACCCGGGGACGCTGGTGTTTGCGAAGAACGGCCAGATTGGCTCACATAGTAGCCTAGATCGGCATCTAGGCAAGCCGAGGAAGTTTCAGATGCTGAAGCGGGGTTGTAGGTACCCGGTAGGCAAGCGGTCTGGGACGTTGCGCCTGTTGAGTCAACATAGTGACCCGGGGACGCTGGTGTTTGGGTTGCCCGTCCAGATTGGCTAACGTAATGGCCTAGGTCTGCAAAGAGGCAGTCTGATTCATCTGGTGATGCCGGATATGGGTTGTAACGACCTGCGTCACAGGCCGTCTGTGAAGTTGCACCTGTTGAGTCAACATAGTAACCCGGGGATGCGGCAGTTTGTGACCCGCTGCCAGATTGGCTGACGTAATACCCAAGATCTGCTACAAGGCAAGCCGAACTATTGTTGGATGCTGAATCGGGGTTGTAATGCCCAGGCGAGCATGGAGTTTGACCAGGGGAGCCCGTGGTATCAACATAGTAACCCGGGGATGCTGTTGTCTGAGATGCTTGTCCTGATTGGCTCACATAATGACCAAGGTCGGCATCGATGCAAGCAGAACTATTGTTGGATGCTGAAGCGGGGTTGTAAGTCCCGGGGTTACATGCTGTTTGGCTTGTAGAGGCGTTGTTGTTGACATAGTATCCAGGGGTTGCGTCGATACAGGATGATTGTGCAGAATTGGGTTGATAGGTGCCAATTCCACATTCGGTCTGGGTACTCGAACCGGCTGCGTCGACATAATGACCGGGGGTTGCATCGTCACACGATGCTTGTCCTGTCAATTCTTGATATTGACCAATATCACAGGTGTCCTGAGTGGTTGCGCCTTCTTCACTGACGTAGTTACCGATGTCCGCATCGATGCAACTGCTCTGGCCCGTGGCTGGTTGGTAGGTACCAGTATCGCATCGAATCTGAATAATTGAGCCAGCTGAAGCATAGTATCCTGCCTCGGCTTCCACACACGAATAACGACCATAGAAGCCGGGATTGCATGATTCTGAACGAGCCGGGTTGGTTGGGAATTGATCTTGTGGTGTTGGAACACCATCGCCGTCTTCGTCGCCAGCGATGTGGGTGTCAAAGACATCTAGGGTTCCATCATTGTCGCGGTCCCTGTCATCCAAAGCCAGCGTTAGTGAGTCAATTGCTGCACCGGGTGAATTTGTGCTGTTAATCTCGCCATCACCTAGTTGGCCCTCATTGTTCCCGCCCCAGCAATTAAGCGAACCATCATCGATTACACCGCAGGTGTGGTGAGTACCCGTGACCATACCAGCGACATTTGTGTTTGATGGGAATGAAACATAAATTGGAATTTGGGAATTGGTATTTGCCCCGTTGCCCAATTGTCCAAACATATTGTTGCCCCAACACATGGCGCTTCCGTTGTCTAGAACTGCGCAGGTATGTCGGTCACCAGTTGCGAGTGAAACCACTCCCGTGTCAATCGTTACAGCGGTTGGTGAAGATTGACTTGTGAGGGTGCCATCACCCAATTGTCCACGATCATTCCAACCCCAACATGAGATGGATTCGTCAGAAAGGACTGCGCAAGTATGGTGGCGACCTGTATTCACAGCAACTGCTGTTGAGCCACCAAGGTCGATTGTGGTTGATGTATTGGTATTGGCTAGTGTTCCATCACCAAGTTGTCCGTGGTTGTTGTAACCCCAACATTTGAGAGTCGTGTCATCAAGAATGGCGCAAGTATGTGATTGGCCCAAGGAAATAGATACTGCACTACGGTTTTCTCCCAGATCAATACTTGTTGGAATGTTCCGTTGGGTGTTTGTTCCGTCTCCAAGTTGGCCGTGGTTGTTGTAACCCCAGCACGATACGCTGGCATCCTCAAGGACTGCGCAAGTATGTGTCTTGCCGACCCCAATCATCACAGCGCTGTGGTTCTCACCTAGGTCAACGCCCACTGGTGAGGATTGAGAAGCGTTTGTTCCATCTCCGAGTTGTCCGTAGGCATTGTCGCCCCAACATTGTACTGAACCGTCGTTCAATACTGCACAAGTGTGGTATTGGCTGGATGAAACGCTCACTGGGAACAAGGTAGTGGACCCACCGGGATTGACGAATGAGACTGCTACTGGACTGGATGAGGCGGTTGTGCCTCCGTTGCCCAATTGCCCAAATGCATTGGCGCCCCAACAGTTCATACTCCCATCATCGAGGATAGCACAAGTGTGCTCAGACCCCGATGCCAATGAATCATGTGTGAAAATAGAACCAGATTGGAATCCAGGGATATTTGCAGTACCAGAATAATCTGCAGCCTCGTCTGATTGAGGTAATGATTCGCTTTCAGTGGTCATTTCAGGGTTCAATATTGCCACGCAGGACATCAAAATTAGCAGACCGCTCAAGAAAAACGTTTGACAAAATCGATTCATAGCCATGGTTCTCGGCAGGCGTATTGCTAATTAAATTGCACCGCCGTAGGCGGTGAACGAATTAATCACCATCGAACATATCTAGGGTTGATGCGAGGGCGGTAATTTCAGAGCGAATCTTGTCCTTATCACGGGCAGACAATGATGTATCTGTCAACTGATTTTCGAGCCATTCAATTTCTGACTTGACCGTTTCTCTTTCCTCTCGGTGAATTTCATCTGCTCTGGCCATTTGTAGGCGAGCAGTGTGCTGTCGAGCGGCCTTACGCCGGGTTTTCAATTCGTTGTTGCCCCCGCGGCTAAAGGTACCAGATGGTTGGGATTTAAGTTCGATATTGACGGGGTATGGAATGACGATTCCTTCGTCTCGGAATTTGTCAGTCAGCGTTTGCATAATCCAATCGCGTGCTGGCCATTCATCTGAATAATCGGAAATCCATGTGTATAGTCGGAAATCAATGGAATAATCTCCCAATTGAATGATGAGTGCACGGGATGGGGGCACATCGAGTGTATATGGACAACTTTGAGCGACATCAGACAATACTTGCTTCACATGGGGCGGATCTTCATCGTAGGCCACACTGACGTCAATTAACAGATTAATTCGCTTAGGAACGCCATCACCACCCCCGCGGGCTTTGTTGGTAATGGTGCTTGAAACCAATGTGTTGTTTGGAATAATCACCAATTCTTCTGACCAAGTCAATACCTTAGTGGAAAGAATTCCTGTTGAGATTACCTTGCCTTCAATCTCATCGACCTGAATGCGATCGCCTACATCGAATGGGCGATCCATAGCGAGTAGGAATGAATTCAGAATGTTACCCAATGTCTGTTGAAGTGCCAAACCAGCAATCAAAGAGAATACAGCCATTGACGCTAGCAGGCCTGTGAGTTCCAACTGCAGCTCATCTAGAATTAGGTATATTCCAAAGGCCCAAACAAGCATCCTCGAAAAACCGCTCACGAAGTGGTTTCGACCGGTGACTGCGACACCCTGACTGTTGGTGTTGATCCAGGTCATGAATGGTGGTGTGATAACACTGATTGTACTGCTAATCATACTGGTGAAGATGAGGATGTATGCAGCGTTCAAAATGTGGAAAGATGTGTTCAACACATCTGGCGATAGCCAAGCCAACGAACCGTTGATACACAGCACAGCACAGAATGCGAGTGTTCTCGATGAAAGTGGGACAAACAAATCATTGTCCCAACCCACCTTGGTTTTGTTGACAAATTCACCAAATTTCTTCAACAATACAAATTTCATAAAGGCGAAAAGCAGCAGACTGAGGCCAATACAAATGGCAATTCGCCCATAAATGGGGAGTGCGTCAGCCCAATCTTTCAAACCTGATAAATCATCGAAAAGTTGCTGCAAAGTGGTCCATCCCCCTGCCTATTGCGACCATTCGGCTGCATCAATCACTCAAAGGTGTTGTGTATGCTATTCACTATGTGGATGTGAAGAAAGCGCCTAGGGTTGACTCAAGCATGATGCCTGTGAGAATACTAGTGATTGCAGCCACCCACATCATTGACGAAACTTGTCCAAGGGCGAGTGTGATGCCGCCACCCCTCAATCGGGATGCGACAGATGAGAGAATCAACACCATGAACACAATCAGGATGGATGTGACGATTTTGAACAAGGCAATATTGGCTTCTACGCCCCCTGCATCTTCCAGTACTGGTAAGCCAAGACCGCCTGCATTGCTGGTAATGTCTCCAAAATCCATGTCTTCCATTCCCTGTGCAACACCGGCAACGTTTGAGCCCAATTGGAAAACTACAGCGATTGCGATATTGAAAGAGACAATTGTGGCTACTAACAAACCGTACGCAACACCATTCATGGTACTGGCTGACAGCGCCCTTCGGCGACGAAGTGAGAGTAAATTGGTGGTGTTTTGGCTGACGAGATCTGCGACTGCAGCCGGTTCTCCACTGGCTTGGGCACCCTCCAAATAGATCCGATTGAATCGAGATACCATTGATGAATTTACTTCGGCGGAAAACCAATCCCAACTTCGTTCAGAATCGATTCGTAACATCAGGCGACTTTCTAGGCTGGCGATTGATTCATTGAGGGAGCCGAAATCAATACCTCGCAGTGCCTTGATTGTCGCCGATGGCTCAGATGCTCGGGCCTGAGCTGTTCCCCCCAGTGCACGGATGAAGCCAGGATAGGATTCATCTCTACGAACAATGCTCTTTTCTTCTCGAGATGCGGTAATCCCCGGGACAAGGAAAGGGGTGAATAAGATAGCAATCAGGACAAGTCCATATTTGTCCCACGATGATGTCAAAATATCACCATACAATATTGCGACAACAATGGTCGAGATGATGATGGGAAGACCCATGCCACCAGCAGTAAGCCAAGTTTGTCGTGAGCGAATTCGGAATCTTGTTTCAAATTCATGTCTACCAAAGATTGGATCGTCGGGGACAATAGAACGGAAGGCAACTAACATTGAGACTTGCATGATTACGAACAATAATGCTGCCAGTAGAACCCAACGGATTCTGGCCATGATACCAAATGGAGTTGAGCCATATTCATCTGTTACGAACAGAACCAGATGGATGCCTGCGACTACGAGACCAAAGATTCCAGTGGTAGTCAATGAGATGTAAATCTCCTTGAGCATATCGATGGACTCAAGACGGGTATCATAGAGAGTGTCAAATTCCTTGGCGAAAGTCTTCTGCTCTGCTTTCATGAACTCATCAATGGGTTGGCCAGCCTCAACTGAAAATGCCATTCGATCAAGAAAGTCGCCCCATATTGGTGATGGGCTTTGGCGTCCAACGACGCGGGAGGCTTCTGGCAGACTAGTGTGCCACTTTTCGACTAGAGTTTCAATGGCTTTCACCTCCTTTGCGAGAGCACCATAATCACTCATTTGACGCAGGATATCAAACATTGATTGGGATGTAACTTCGCCAATGCTTAGGATGCCCATTCTTGTGATGAACATGTGCATTTCTTTCTCAATTAAAATCGCTTCACGGAGCGTTTGGATGAGTGGCCAAGAGATTGCGGTTATTGTTGAGAGAATGGGGAAGAGTAACAGAAGGACAATGCCAGAAGCACCGATGAAGAACGAGCCCACGGTGAAGAACAGTATACTGGAGATTAGCAAACCTCCTACAAAGGCAGGCAATACGATTTTGATTCCGTATTCCCCAATGGGAATCTCCATTCGGCGGAAAGCGATTTGATACAGTGGTAGCCGTTCCATCATTTCACCTCAGTCTTCGATTGGCGTCCAAATATCAATTGCAGATGAGAAAGCGTCCCAATCCTGTTGGTAGTAGATGTCGAGGAGATCAAAGACATCATCATAGTGTGTGATATTGCGATCAACCATTCGTTGCAGCGTTTCTGTTCTACGGGCCATTTCCTCGTAGATGTCACGCTTATTTTCAAAACCCATGAGAGCTGCCATCTTGTTTTCCATTAGATGAGATTGAAACATTCCACGGAAGTAGTGCTTGTCTCTGACAGGGTCCCAATCAAACATACCTCGAGTTAGAACACCATCTGCATGTTTGTTGTAGCCAATCACTTCGTCAATTCCTGTGATTCGACGTGCAATACCACCGCCTGGGGCTTCGACGACTTCTTGGAAAATAGCGAAGTTCAAGTTGTCGAAGAAACGCATTGGGACATTGATTGGATCGCCAGTAAATCGTTGAATCATTTTCACAATTGATGATGCGTGGAATGTCGCAATGACTGGGTGGCCTGTCTGCATCGCTTGGAATGCAGTGGCGCCTTCAGCACCACGAATCTCACCAATGATGATGTAGCGTGGACGGCTTCGCAGTGCGGCCTTTAGGAGGTCGAACATTTCGACTCTTGAGTCTGCGTTCTTTGAATCTCTAGTGACGAGACGTTGCCATAGTCGATGACGAACTTTGACCTCAGGAGTGTCTTCTGCAGAGTAAATTTTCACGTTGTGATCAATGAAAGGTAGGATTGCGTTCAGCGTGGTTGTCTTCCCCGATGCTGTCTCTCCTGACACCATCAATGACATTCCATTTTCTAAGCAGAGCCAAACGTATGCAGCAACTTCAGCTGACATCGTTCCCCATTGAATCAATTGGGTAATTGAGATTGTTTCTTCGGCGAACTTTCTGATGGTGAAGGATGATCCCAACATTGAGACGTCGTCAGAATAGATGATATTGATACGACTGCCGTCCAATAGGGCTCCGTCGATGATTGGTTTGCTGTCCGACACAGGACGGCCAATGCGTTCAGACATGGCACGCAAATATCTCTCCAACATCTCACGGTCACGGAATCGAATGTTAGATGTGACCATTCCAAACACCTTGTGATCCATGCTAATGTAACGTAATCCAACGGCGTGAATATCTTCTAGCATCTCATCGGAAAGTAGGGTTTCAAGGGGACCAGAACGAACAAGATCTCGAATCACCGTATATTGTAGTCGTTCCATCTGCTGTTCTGTGACACTGAGTGGTGGGTCAGTCAAACCCAGAACCCTTCTGACGGGTGTAACGACATCATTGATTGAAGCAGGGACATTGGAAATTTTCGTATGCTTCTTCATCATGTTCCCCAACATTGCCTCAAATTCAGCATCTGTGGAGAACGAAGGTGCGTTGGGAGCTTCTTTCAACAGTCTCTCAACGAGAACTTGCTTGATTACTTCCTCCTCTTCTGTTAGATATGGTTCAATGCCAAACCACAGTGTTTGGCCCCCACCCTCTTCATCTTGTGTGGGGCGATACACGTGAGCGAACAGAGGACCCCTAAGATGGTAAATCAGGTTAAGGGGGTCTACTTTCGTAGCATTACGATCCAATGGGCCGTAATACATCGGACGAGTGCCGTGGCGTGTTTCAAAATCTTCGACCCATTCACGAACGTGGTCGTGGCGGTCTATGACAGCGTTGAGGTCGCCTCTAGCGAATTCTAGTTCTTCAGCTTCCATAATTCACCCCTCAACTAACTGCTGTGATGTCCACGATGAAGCCCATGCTTGGTTCGACCCTCCAACCAATTCTGGGTTGCACTGGACCGGCTGCTCGAAGGAATCGAGTGACAGCCAAAATTCGTGATAATCCGCCCCCAATCTCTGACGTTCGCATCTCGAGAGCGACTTCAGCAGATGCAGACAATGTTCGCATCATTTCAGATGACAGTTCGTCCGGATCAAGCAATAACATCAGGGAGCGTCCTTCCGCACAAAATGCGCGGAGACGGCTAAGAAGTTGGTCTGGCAATCCATCGTAGTGTTGGAGAATTGTCGATGCGCGATCAATGATGGAAATGTCTGCATTTTGCAACGCCTCGGAGGTCAAAATATCCTCGATATCGACGTTGCCTTCAACTTCATCTGAAATAACGCCAAAGCGAGATAGTAGGGTGAAATTGCCTTCCTGAGTCGCATCTTCTAATGGGTAACCTAGGCTGTTCACTTGTTCCAACCAGCCCCTAGTTGTCAGTTCGGTTGTGACCAATGTTGTTCGAACTCCATTCGCAACCAAGCCGAATGCCAATCGTTGGGAAATCAGACTCTTTCCTGCTCCAATCTTACCTGTTACAACGTAGAGGGATCGCCTAGGGAGATATTTTCCCATGCTGTTTGAAAGGCTATCCGTTTCTAATTCAAAGGCGAAACCAACATCTTCAGACAAGGCGAACCACCTCGCTGAATGAATGCTGACCTGAGATTCCCTTGTAGTGTTCACTTCGAACCACCACTGTCACGATAATTTCCTGTCCTGCTGACATCGTCACTCCCGAAGGACAAACCTGTAATTCGAGCACTTCTCCGGTAGTCCAGGTAGAACTATTTCCGAGCAATCGTGTTTGATTTACTGTTGATGCTGTACCATTCGCGATAATGCCGATTTCGGCATCCAACAGTTCAAGGCTGCCCGTATTTTGTATGTGCAAAGAGAGATTACAAGACGGTTGATTCCAAGAAACTTGCATTGGATCACTAGCCAATGCTGCTCTGGTTTTCGAATCGGCCTCTACTTGAGTTTGGGCGGTGTCGACGGAATTGGCCAAGCCACCCCATGATGCGATGAGCAAGGAAGTGACAATGCCTGCGACCAATAAGCCGGAAATCAGCATAATCAATTCACTAGCACCACCATCTGCCATTATTACACCTCATGAAAATGATACCCCAGATTGGCCACCCATGCTTGCCACAAAGATCCGTGCAGGGGATGTGAAACCTGTACCACTCAACTGCATATGCAATGTTTCCCCTGGGAAGAGAATGGTGCTCTGATTATGGTAGTCACTTGCTCTAATTGGTAGATTCCCATCAATGCTGAACCATGTTTGATCGAAAGATATCGTTTCATCCCCTGCATTGGTCATATTGAGATGAATGACACCGCTCACCTCGGAGGCATTAATCAAACGGATTTCGGGCTCGTCAGAGTTCTCTTCAAGCACCCCTGCGGCCGTGATGGCGCTATCATTGAGCGATAATGATGCGAGAGCAAAGATGCCGAGAAGTGCTGTTCCGACAATCAAAGCCGAGATGCTCACGGAGCCGCCCACATCTCAGGCCCCCTCGCCAGAGGTGATTCGAGAATTCCGCAAGGCTTCCATCATTGCTCCAAACATTAGCAGAGTGCGATGTGGCAAGTGTTCTGAACCATCGTCGTTGATGGCTGGATTTGCCAATCCGATTATGGCAATTAACTCTGCAGATTCATCCTTCGTAATCATTCCACTAGATTTTGCCTTCTCAATGAATGCTGTAGCTGATGCAGATGAAAGATTATCAAGCAATAATGCGGATATTTCACTCACAGTAACAGAAGGGCCCTTGGAGTGAGAATCTGCGCGTCGGTTAAGGAATGGATTGAGATCTGCAACGCTTCCTTCGTACAAATCGAGTAGGCTAACCGTCTCGACGGTGGGTGATTCAGAATCTGCCTCACCTGATGATTCGGCTGATTCGCCTCCAGCATCTTCTTCCTCTCCTTGTTCTCCATCAGCTGTCACTAGTGTGTCCGTGGGGAGGGCTTGCGTCAAATTATCCGTTACATTCAATTGAGTAAGACGTGCATCCATGATGCTCATGGTCGCTTCAATACGATCGAAACGATCGTCCAATCGTTGTTCGATTGCTTTGGTGTCGATTGATTCGGCAGGGGGTGGTTTGTTCACTACTGCTACCGGTTCAAGGCCACTGGCTCCAACGCGTGCCCTAGCAGGTGATGGTGCGAGGGTCCAGGCATCCTCTTCGATGGGGATTGATTCCTCTGGAACCGTGACAGCCTCAACAGCTTGTTCAGATAATGATTCTAAACGCTGTACTGAGTCGCTATCGATGTCGTCATTATCGACATCGGATCCAAATCCAAACAGTGACATTAGGCCCATCTCAAATCCTCCATGATGTCCTCTGCCCCCGTAGGGGGGCAGAGGGGTTATCATAGTATCATATGATGGTGTCGCCATTGCCTACACTGTTGTAGTGTAGTTGAGCGTAGGTTTCGCCGCCACCGTCGATGATCACACGGAGTTCTTGTTCGTCGCCAACACCGGGTTGGCAGAGGGTCGAAGTGTCAATTGGAACTAGGAATGTTTCACCAGCGTCTACTGACGAACCAGCTGCAAGGAGTGTGCCCTGGAGATCGGTTGCTGTACCATCAAAGTCATCTGTGTTGACTTCTGCCGTACCTGCACCGCCGTCACAAACAATGAACCAATCCATGTTGTCGAGTAATGTGGTATCTGAACCAGCACTGAGTTGGACGATCAGTGTGATTTCATCGGCTGCATTTCCGGCTGCGTTATCATCGCTAACGTACGCGCCAACCAGTTGGATTTTCCCACTGATTTCATCACGCGTGTCATCACCGGTTGCTTCAGCTCTCTGTTGGAGTTCTTCAGCTGTCTTGATGATGATTGTTGATGCTACTGCAGCTACCAAAATCAGTGCGATGAAGATAATCATCGCGCCGATGCCGATGGCGCCGCTCTCGTTCTCGTTTAGGTATCGATTCTCTCTGGACATTCGTTCACGTTCCTGTGGTTTATTTTTAGTTCAAGAAGGTATTTTATTCTACTCCATGTTTATGCTCTGGGCCCCCCGGGTTATTTGGACAAATCAAGGTGTATAGTCACGAATTCGACTTGATTAGGTTCCAGAATTCGAATGAAGGGCCATGAGTTTGTTTTCCACCCAGGAGGGACCCACGGCGTCACCAAAACTTCAGTCATTGTTTCATCGGTTTTGTTCTCAACTCGGCAATCAATTGTGAGGCCTTCTTGAGTTAGATTGTAACCAGACTGGATTGATAGGCGTTCTTGCAAACTCCCTGGTGCACCTACATCTCGAATGGCGGCCATGGCAGATGGTGTGATATTGAATACAAGATCACATGATTGTCCGGGGTTCAGAGCCATAATGGCTTGAGAGGGTGGGGAAGACCGCCAGTTCGGTGGAACCGGTGCCTTCACGTTGAATCCTGGAAGGAGGCCCGGGCTGGTGTTCTCTACCCTAACCAAGAGTTGTCCGTGTTCAGAGCCCATGTCCCAACGTGCTTCGACGCCCATCCAAAATTCATAGAAAATGAATGGGTTCAGTGCAGCGCTATTGACGAGTAGATGTTCTACCAATCTTTCCAACTGTAGAGACGCTTCATCGAATGCTCCTCGCAAGATGAGTGTCTCTGCAGTCTTCATTGTCAACAGAACATCTACAAGTTCAGTTTCAGTTGTTGAGCGCTCCCTGATGATGGTGTGTAGCATACCTATTGAGCGGTGCATTCGGCCTACTTGGGCTTTGAGTTGGTCGATGTCCTGCCGTGCTTGGCGAATGCTTCTACGGGCATCGCGGGCATGGTTGTCTGTAACTGATTCCTGAATTAAACGAAGATGTTCGTCAAGAATGAGATTGAGTCGCGTGACCTGAGCTCGGTACGAGCCCTGAGTTGAAATTGTGGTTATTTCAGACATTTGAATCGACCTCCACGCTGACATCGTGGGCTTCTCCCCATCTTTGGCCAATGGTGATTCTGCGCAAATCTGCTGAAGGGTTGCCAAGTTGTGTCAACAGTTCTTGTGATTCGATTTCCATGGCGGCTAATTGATTGAAAATGGTGAGCCAAATATTTCGGGTTCGAAGGGTCATGATGACGACCAGAAGGCCACCTGCGATGGAGAACAAGAGGATGGAGCCGATGTTGGCTAATGACCATGAAATGTCGTTTGGCATGGCAATGGCCACTATTATGAAGCCCAATGGGGCGAAAATCAGTTTGGTTGTGAGTTGTTTTATGACTCGCTCCATTTCAGCCTCATGATCCTCGAATATTGAATCGGAACCACGTTGTAAATTCTGTCGATCGGATAGGATGGCTGGAATCTCAAACGCTGATGATCGTGAGGCGATGAACGCAACCCACAACAACGCCGTAGCGGCCAACGAGAAATTCACGTACAGCCCTAGATTGTATTGTGTGGCTAGACCCAACAATGCGGTTCCTGAATATGCACACAACATGAGTGAGCGTTCATCTTCCGACGCCCGACGCAAAAGGCGGGTTGATAGCGTGACTAATAACAAGGTGATAGGGGTGAGAATGAGTAATGGAAGCGACCATGATTGGATATCGATCGAGACGGATTTAATATCGTTCGATTCGTCGTCCCCTTCCATTAGTGGGGCCTCGATTTCGACCGTGCATGGAACCGTATCCGAGGAAACCCACCAATTGAGTGCGTTGGATTGAATTTCCCATTCCAAATATCGGGTTTCAAATGGTTCCATACTGTTGATTTCTTGGATGGCTTCATCCTGGATGATGATGCCTGATTCACATTCCAAAGTGGCGTCAATGCCGAGGGCGGTTCCGGCGTTGCCTGCATTCGTGATTTCGGCCACCAATGTTCCTGACTTTGATTCAATGAAATTTGATTGCCCATCAACCCTGATTGAAATGACGGTTGGATCGGCCCATGCATCAACTCGCAAATCAACCGTAATCTGGGTGGTGAATATTTCTTCAGGGTGTGTTAGGTTGAATTTCAATGTCCATCCGTCGCCAGGGGGAATATCGATTGCAGAGGGCAATACAGCTCGGATTGTCATCGAATTCAACTGTAAAGGAGATTCTGGATTCAATGTGTATGTGTTACCATTGAAAAGAGGTACGAATCCGTTCCCATAATTGATTTCAAACGACCAATTAATATCTCCTGAATACAATGATTTGTTGATGTAGCGTTCCTCATTTACCATTTCCAATTCATATGCAATTGCCCGGGAATCTGCGGTTTGTCCTACGGCCTGCACGTGCATCCAATCCAGATCAATTTCATGGGAGTCTTGCCCGCCAGAGAGATCGAATGGGGCATCGACATGCATTCTACTGATGCGCAGAACTGTTGCTAGGAGGGCGTCTCCTGAATGGTTGTCTTGCGGAGAGAACGTTAGACGCAAAGCGGACAGTTCCAAATTATAGTGATCTGAAGCAACGCCCTCCACGCTGAATGATACTGAACGGGCTTCTCCGCTGGCGAGTGTCAGGTTGGTGGCATCGCAATCAGGTACATCCCATCGGCCCGGGTTATCTACTTCGCAGTCTAAATCCAAGACTACGTCTTGGTTACCATCATTGGAAATTTCGATGTCAAATGTTCTCAATTCACCTGGCAATAAATCTACGATATCTGGGAAGTCATCCGATGATAGTACAAAGATTGGTTCGACATTGAATTGAATTGTCGAAAGCCCAACATTAACTGAATCGCTGACATTGGTCGCTAGCACGATGAGATTGTGAATCGTTCCTGGCTCAAGACCGGCATCATGGGACATGGGAGGAACGGTCACATCGATGATTAGCGGCAATACTTCGACGCCTTCACCATCAATTGTCATATTCAATGGTGTGACTGATGCTTGCCAACCAGCAGGGGGAGTTGCAGTGAGATTGATGAATTCCTCAAGATTTCCAACGTTAGTCACATTGACAGGAATACTAAGGTTCATCCCTGGAATTACTGAGTAAACGCTAGCGTGTTCAAATTCAATTTGATGATTAGCAATCATTTCCACGTATACATCGATTCGATCAAGTTCCACACCGTTGTGGTAGAGAACTACTTGTGCGCTATGATTTTGATCAGCGCGTGCAAATTGTTCTGATGTGACTTCAATCTGAACAATACTGAGTTCGCCTGGTTCGATGTCAATTTCCGTATCTGAAATCATTGTCAGGTTGATATCGTCAAGTGTTTCTTCGATGGAGACTGTGAACGTCTGCAGGGAATTTCCAGTATTATTAGCTTCTAGCGCAATGGATGCGTTGCCGTTTACAGGAATCACTGCGACAGCATATTCTGGTGATAATGAGGCACCGATTACCTCCTGAACAAGGAAGGGGATTGGAGCCACTACCAATTCCTCTCCTGAATCAC
Source organism: Candidatus Thalassarchaeaceae archaeon (assembly GCA_030751995.1). GTDB lineage: Archaea > Thermoplasmatota > Poseidoniia > Poseidoniales > Thalassarchaeaceae > MGIIb-P. The sequence goes on along the minus strand of JASMFB010000010.1, from coordinate 8,430 downwards.
TCCAAACTGTGACATTGACCTCGAATGGTGTGTCTGCGCGGGTGTTCTGGGGGGCGGTGACGCTGAGAGAGGTGGTGATATTGTCGCCTCCAATCAAAGGCCATGCGTCTACAGTTGAATGTAGACCGAGGATTGAAGTTGGTGCGATTGATACAATCCAACCATCGGGGCCTTCGACACTCAATGTGAAATTCGCTTCATGATTTCCAGTATTAGAAATGTTGACGGGGGTTGTGGAAAGAATCTCTGGAGTCACAGTTGTCGGTGGAGGGGTCGTCACATCGGCCAAAGTCAATTCTGGAATCTCAAGTACAATACTGATGTTCGATTCAGGGGCCTGAATACCAGTCAATGCTCCAGACAAAGTAAGGTTGGCGACCACATCAAACGCGAGTGATCCGGCGAGTGGGTGCATATCGGAGGGACCTAGAATTGAAGCAACGAGTGATTCAGTTTCCCCCAAATCCATGCTGGTTTGATTTGGTGTGACTGAACTATTCCAACGGAATATCTCATTGGGTCCGTTGGGTGGAACTGAAGGTGTGAAGGTTGCAGGTGCAGTCAACAATTGAATGTCTACCGTAGTTGCAAACCCGGAGACGAGATTGTGGCGTAATTCCATTTCAATGTCGATGAATCGAGAGACTGGTCCGGTCAGCAATTCAGATGAATCCACGGGGAATACGGTCTGATCTGCGATTAATTCTACCATGATTGTCTTTTGGACCTCGAGTGTAGTCTGCTGCACGTTTGGGCCGCCGCCTTCTGGCGTGACAGATGTCCAAAGAGTCAGTTGATTGCCCTCTGCAAGCTTCGTGGTTGGGTCAAATGGTAGAGAAAGCGACGGTGGTTGAACTACCACGTTAACGATGATCTCTTCCCCAACCGTCAGGTAAGGGGTGGTGGCTGGATGAATCTCAACTGTCCACCCGGGCGCTGTTTGTGAGAATCCTGCTTGGAGATTGAAAATTGCTGGCGAAGTGCCATTATTGCGGAGTGTGTACTGAATGATTGCCTCGGTGCCTGGAATGATGGGGACTAACCAACTGCTGTGATTCAGCTCACCCAACAGCAAATCTCCAGCCATCACTGCTGTGGAATCTGAAAGAGTGTATTCGCCCCCTTCACTCTCTATTTCAACGGTGATTAAATCGGAATATGAGCGATTTGTACCAAAGGGAACTGTCACTGAAACTACAATCACTGTGGATGAAGATGCATTGACGATGGGTGTTTGGGATGGGACGTTCAATGTATCGGCCCAGCCCCGAACATCGGTCACTGAGATGTTGTATCGATCTGGTGCATCTCCAATATTCTGCACCATGAAGGTCAGAGTGGTGGAATCGCCCGGTTCAACGGCTCGATCACTGGGTGCAATCAAAGTGGTTCGATATTGGCTGAAGGTGATAATGCGAGGCGTAATGCTGACAACATCCGAAAGAATCGGGGATGTTGAATTGAAGTAAACGTCACCAGATAATGTGTAATCGCCAGAGAGTGTTGTTGCATTGATGATGAGTGATGCTAAATCTACAGACGGAGGGAATGCGACGCTGCCAGCAGAAAGTGTAACTGGGTCCCCTTCGAAAGTGGCCGTATCACCAGCGCCAACCGGAGTGAGAATAATCACGGGGGTCGCCTCGGTATCCAGATTGCCGGCATTTCTAACGCCCACTGAAACTACTGTGTTCACTTGTGCTAGACGCGTCCCACCCGGGGGCAAGGTATCCGAATAGACCTCGCCGGCATTCTCTTCAGCAACTTCGAAGTTCTGATCTAGTTGATTGTTGGATAAATCGATGTCAGAAACCATTGCTGCATAGGCACGAATCTGTTGACCGGTTCCCACTGATGCTGTAAAACTGAATACATATTGCGCCACCCCACCGGGTGACAATGATATCGATTGGCTACCGATGGAAAGCAAACCCAAGCCATCCCCACTATCAATGTAAACAGTAACAGCACCGACTCCCTGAAGGAGGCCCTGATTTTCTATAGTGATGCGGACATTTTGGGCCCCAGGTGTGAGAATATCCATTGCGCATGAATTGCAGTAATATGAAGGTCCAATCCATTCAATTTGAGTGACGGCAGTGTCGGAATTGGCAGCTCTGGCTGTGTTGGATTCTGGGTTGTCTGAGGTCAACCCATCTGACGAATACGTGGCCAAAGGCGCGATGCAATGTAGGAGCAAAATCGTGAATACTAACAGGGTTTTATTACGCATAGAAAACACTCCGAATTGCATTCATATCTGGGCTTCTACACCTACGGTGTAGTAGTCGGACTATGAACGTCTTGATTGATGTGTCATTTTTCAAAGATTATCCCACCTGTGACAATGTAATGAATTGCAGTTTATTTGAGGCCGACATTTGGGCCGAGAATTCTGAGCGATCTCCCTTGTTCAAAATTTGAATCCTGCATTCAGAGAGATTAGTTCTCTTGAATAATTCGTGTTCTTTGTAGAAATGAACGTACACATAAAACGATCCTTTGGGAGTTGTTTTCTCTGGCCAAAACACATTCTCAACTGGAACCCGAGTGTTTCCTCTTTGATTCATTTCAATATCAAGAACGCCACCATCTTTGGATTTCCTATTGCGGGGATGTACAATTTCTCCACTTGGTGAAACTACGAGCAAATTGAAATCATTCTTGTTATCCCACAACAAAGATACTTGGAAATCTCCGGATTTTGCATCTGCTTTTTCTAGGCGTTTGTCAAAGTCTTCTTTTCGCCATTCGTCAGAACCTAATGGCTGGAGTCCGCCCTGCTTGTATGCATCATTGAGGGCTGAATGCAATCTTGCTTGCTTATCCTTCTCAATTTCAGCGCTATCCATTGTATTGTGCAGGACTTTGCGACGAGCGATTCTGAGTTGCTGAAGTGTTTTGGCTTGCCGTTCATCTGCATCCTCAAAGACAATTGATGCAAGTGTTGTGAGATCTTGTGATTCGTTAATCATGCCTCGGTATTTCTCAAACCGTTCCTGGTGTTCTCTTTGCTGTTGCTTCTTCAAACCGGCTTCGATCAATCTCCGGCGTTTGGCGATTGCTTTCTCAATATATTTGATAACGTCACTCGACACATGAGAATAACGTACTGCAGCCAATTCATCAAGATCGGTGGCAGCTTCAATTTCAACCATAATCAAGTTGTATTGTTCCTCTTGTTCTGCCATGTATTGTTTCCGTTTTGCTTCTTCAAGTTCGGCTTCTCTCTTTTCTATCAATCTATTCAGCATCACTCTATGAACTGTAGAAATTTTCTCATCAATTTCGGGGAACTCTTCAATTGATTGTGCAGACATGACGTCGGCTCGCTGACGGCGATAAAGTTCGGCTTCCGACTGCATTCGCTTCTCCATTGTATTCGCATCAGGGACATCAATAGAAGCGACGAGTTTCAGTTTGTCGCCAAAACTGGTTTTGCCTGAGTATTGGTGGTAATCTGCTCCCACTCTACTTCGTAAGGTGTAGATGGTTGGATCTGATTTTCGCAATCTTTGGTGGCGTTTGCGATGCCAAACAAAGACGTTGTATGTACCAGAGGGTGGTGTCGTGCCTTCTGGCCAAACGATGTTTTCTAATGCAGATTTCATTTCAGGTTGAGAATTCATCTCGAGATCGAGGATGCCGCCACACGATGATTTGCGCTTTCCTCGATGGATGATTTCTCCACCAGAGGTTCGTACGATGAGATCCAAATCATTCATGTTGTCCCACATCAAACTGAATCGTAGATGTCCGTCGCCTGCATCTAATGTCTTGATTCGGGTCCTGAAAGCAGATTCAGGTTCGTAATCGAAGTCGTCGGGAATTGGAGATTTTTTGGATTTCTTCTCGGCTTTCTCGACGTACTTCGTAATCATCTCATCTTCAACGAGAATTTCTCTTACTTCTTCCTGAATTTCAAGTAAACGTGCTTCTTGTTCCTCATTCACGCCTTCGATTTCGATTTTATCTAAGGCAGCTGCAGTGGGGGCCGTCTCAAGCGAACTCCTCAGAAGTTGGTACTGTCTTGCCTGTTCTTCTTCGACTCTTTTGCGTTCTATTTCTTCAAGATAATCTAAGCGAGAAAGACGTAGGTCTTCCAATTCTTGTTTCTGGAGTTCAGTAACGTTATCAATATCCACTTCCAGAAGTTTCTCAATATCTTCAATTCGAGGAATCGAGTCAAGATATCTAGTATATTGTTCGGTGAATTTTCGTTGTCGTGCAATCTCTACCAATTCAGCACGTCTTGAGATTCTAATCTCTGTTAATAGTTCAGATTGTTCTTCCGAAACCCCCTGAATTCTCAATGCGTCTAATTCAAGCACATATTCGCAATCTAATATCTTGGCATTGAGTTCGTCACACACAAGATTCTCCCTCGTGCGTGTAAGGAGTTCTTGCAATTCCTCTTGTTGAGCTGTGTTCACACCTGTAATTCTAATTCGACCGAGTGCGGATGATGTCTTGGCGGATTCAATTGCCAATCGAATTTCTTCGGCACGGGCGTCTTCTTTCTCTTTCTGGTCCTGGGTGTCTAGTGTCTGAATTCGTTTGAGGCGTCGTTCGTCCAATTCTGCTAACTGGCTGGCCGGTAAATCTTCGAAAACCATGACACGCAAGACCTCTTGATCTTCGCAATCAAGAATCAAATCTGTGAAATGTCGATACAGTTCTGCTTCTTCTTGGAGACGAATCTTTTCGCTCAAACGGGAATGATAAAACTCGTAATGTGCCTTCAGCCGGGTTGAACCCTCATCATCTAATTCAGAGAAATCTAGATTCTCAAGATAGCTAACTGTTTGTGCTGAGCGGATTTCCCGGTACAGTTCTTCTTCGCGCCTTAGTTGCTTGAGTTGTGTAGAAAGATCGAGAGTTTCTGCATCGACCTGAGCTTTGACTTCAGAATCTTGATGTTCTTGGAGTCCTAGTTCCCTCTTTCGAATGACTTGGATGGCGTCTTCAAACGTGAGTTGATACATTCGATCATATAATTCCAATAACGTTGCTTGTCGCAATTCCAATTCGACAAGGGTTGCACCCTCTAGGGGCGCTTCCAAGAGTTCTTGGTTGACTTCGATGTTGTATTCGTCACTTAATCCCTGAATTAATTCAATGACGCCCTTACATTCGGCCATTTTTTCAGTGGATCTTTCCAACACAGAATATCGTTCGATGTTGACATCCTGTAATTCACTAATCTCTTGTTTCATGGTGTCGAGTTTATCATTGCGATTCCGCTTGGAGGAAGGGAACGGTGTCAAATCTGGAGCGTAATCAATTCGGGGTGAAAGCAGGGATTGGGGTAGAGAGGTTCGCGCTGCTGGCAGGGAATCTTCAACTTCGATATCTTCCATTTTCAATGAACCCAGGAGTGATTCGGGTTTTCTTCTGCCTTGATTAAGATGTGAAATGGCTTGCCAAACCATAACTAAAACGATGGATGTTACAATCGCATATCCAATCATGTTCTCCATAGAATCACTCCTCTGGTTGTTCTTCATCACGCCTTGGTAAAGGCATCGATTGGACGTGGATTGGCCGGTTTTGCTTTTGGTATCGTGCAATCAACGATGCAAGGAGGGAGTCATGAGATTCTTGTGAAATACCCAATTTTCGACGCTCGTCCCAGAGAAGAATTTGTTCGGTTCTCGTCAAGATGCCGTCGTCTAGGTACACTTCGATGAGTCGGCGATAGGTGTCACGATCTGAAATGGCGTATACCAATTGTGTATTATCAATCGAATCAGCCCGAAGTTGAATTTGGTTGCCTAAGACAATAGCTTCAGTGTGGGTGATTTCCCGACTGTCGTATTCAACTTGAACTTCATTGGCAATCGATTGAAGAGATTCAATTGTCTTAGAACGATTGATGCGGCGTTGATATTTCCGAGATTTTCTGGAAAGGCGCATCTAATTCCTCCTCTACTCTATTGAAAATGCACACACCATGCGTGGTGGTTCATCGTTGGTAATTTCACCGCGATACTCTTTGGGACCATTGCCATCATCGACAAGGACTCGGTACGGAGTCAGATCTTCTTCGGCATGTTGCTCAAAATGTTCGATTAGAACTTTGTATTCGCCTTTTGGTGCCCTTCCTGCGGGCCAGAAAATGTTCTCAACCGGTTGTTCACTTGTGGGTGCTTCATTCATGTCGACGTCCAATTGACCACCACACGAAGATATTTTGTTATCAAACGAAATTCGCTCTCCCGAAGGACACACAATGCTGAGATCGAGGTCGTTTTTGTTATCCCAAATCAGGCTAACCTGTACCTGTCCTGTTTGTGCTCCTTCTCTGGAAAGGCGGTCGTGGAATTCTGATAGGTCGGGGTTTGAAACCTCTTCGCCAGTCTCAACCTCGATGGGTGCTTCGTCGGAGGACTTTCTTCGGGGGTTCGTGTCCCATTCGGCACCAATTTCAGCCAAGAGTGCTTCTGATGAGTCAAGTGTGGCATCGGAAGTTGGCACCTCTTCATCCTCAGCTAGTTCGGCTTCAATCGGTTCTTCTTCTTCCAAGATTTGAGCGAGTTCCTCTGATATGGATTCGTCGGGAGTTGGTTTGGAAATCTTGAGAGTTGGCAATCGTTCCATGTCTTCTTCCAAGGCAAAACGGTTGGGTCTAGGTTCAGAGACTTCAACGGGGGTGGCCCTAACATTTCCAAGTCGTGTGGTGTGAGCTGGATTCTCTTCACCGGTGAGAATTCGAGAGACGCCGAAACCGAACATACATGAAAGGATGGCAAAGAAGGTATACGCCGTCCAAGGCATATCTCTACGAGATATGCCTAAGTTTATGATTTATTGCAATCATTGTTGTGAAAAATGACTCAATCTAGAATATGAATTGCAGCGGGAGTAATGGAGTACTCAACTCGATTTGCGGTGAATATTCGTTCAATGAAACCGAGTGCCTGCATCCTACCTAGAACACCACTCCTCATGTGCGGCATGACCGATTCGCTCCAGTTTGCTTTGGTGCCTGGCCCATACCTTCGATGGATTCTAGAAAGTAGTGAAGAGGGTGTGTTTGAACCGATGTGAATCCCGTCGATGATGTGACGCATGTAAGCCCATTCATTGTTCATATTATTTCGAACCAGGGAGACGATCAGTGCTCGTTCAGTTGGGGATAACGAAGGGCCCCCCTCGAGAGACTTGTCGATGATGGGGTTGGGCTCCTTCACGAATCGTATTCCGGCGTCGGTGAATTGTACTCTGCCGGAGTCATCCACTCCAATCAAACCGAAATCATACAATGCGCCTGATGGGTTGGTTTCACCAGCTCGTGCTCTCCGAATCATGTAATGATTAAGAAATCGATTTGTGGCAGCGCGTTCCCCATTCGGGAAAGAAGAGTGGGTTCTAGAGCCCCGTTCTCGTCCTTGGTGCTCATCAAATTGTTTCAACAGCATTCGAACCGGAGCCACGCCTACTCGGATTGCTGTACGGAAATCGTGGATGGTGGGGCCGCTGCCTTGTTCATCCAACATCGACCAAAGTATCCTGCAACCGTACTTCAGAGGCAATAAGCGATTGATGTGGCCAGAAAGGGCACCATCAGTAAGGGGGTTGGCAGAAATCGTTAGGTTCAATCGGTTTTCTTGTAAATTGACTAATTTTAGTGGATCCAATATCGAAGGATCTGCCACAATGGTGTTATCTTCGTCCTGAAGGTGGTTTTCCAGTAGTAATTGGCAATATTGGCTGATGGAAAGGTCAAGTTCGTTTGCACCGCTCATCAACCGCTCAACCAACGATGATGGGAGTGAAACTGTAGCCTCCATGTGAATTCCCGAAGAGGAGGAGACTAATGAATTAATTCATCGATAATCTTTGTATTCGGTATTAATTTCAATATTTACCAAATCCACCAGATGTCTCCTAAGAAGGAGAGAATTTAGGAGACGATCGATTCTGGATGGAGTGGTTCACAGCTCCAGGATTGTTTCCTACGCGCAATACTATGGTGAAATGGTTAATATATATTCAAATTAATTGAAAAGGGCCGAAAACAGATGAATTAATTAGATAATAGATGTATTAGAATTTTTTATCTGTGGGGTTGAAAGACTCGAAAATCAGACATGAGAATGTTCAAACAGTGAACGAATATGGGAAGAACATGTCAATCATAGCAGCTTACAATGATGCCTGGAATAACGTAGATGTAGATGCACTTGCAGAGATATTACACGATGACTTTGTGTTTAATCCACACGTTGGTGGTGTAACAATGGGCAAGTCCGATGCGCTAGGATTTGCGGGTACTGCAGCCGTGACTTCTGAAGAACACAGGATTCTTTTCGAAAACGATGATGTTGGTGTTGCTCATTCCGTTGTCCACTTTGCCAATGGCTCAACCTCAGAAGCCGTACTTTCTTTCATGCGATTCAAAGATGGTAAGATCGTGTCGATGGAAAC
>JASMFB010000109.1 GCA_030751995.1 Candidatus Thalassarchaeaceae archaeon | reverse complement strand
TGCGTCACCCCTTCGTCCTCCGTATTCTCGGCAGAGGTAGGTGCTAACACCATCGAGGTGACTAGAATAATCATCAGAAGCAGGCTACAGGTGCGCATCAAAGCGAGGTCTCTTCGCATGGTCAGCGCGAACCTCGAACTTTCCATCAACCATCAGCCGAAGATGTTCGGTGAATGAATCACGGTTCAGTGCTCCTTCGGAAAGTCATGGCGGGAAATAAATCAGCGAGCAGGCTCCAAGAACACATTGAGAGAGTCTCCACTATTCTAGAAGAGTACCCAGATGATGTCATAGGAATCGTCCGCGAAGTCTCTAGATCCGCAGCTGTAATGGTGAGTGAGCCATTGGACCTTGAGCAGTTGAGGAGGGAGGCACCGGTCGATGCGTACGATCGAATTCTACTTCATCATGATGAGAAAACTGGATTCGCCATCATCGCCATGGTATGGCCACCTGGTGAGGTGACACCTATTCATGACCACGGGACGTGGGGGGTGGTGGCTGTTCTCTCGGGTGAACTCGAGGTCACTAAATACGACAGATTGCCCGTGGGCCAGCGTGGAGAGGGAGTGATTCTACAACGCCCCCATATCGATGCAGTACCGGGAATGGTCGATGTAGTGATTCCACCTGACGAGGATATCCATTCTATTCGTAACCCACTTGAAAAAATCTCGGTGAGCATACACACATACGGTGGGCTGATGGAGACCTACAACGTGTATGACATCGAGACTGGTCAGAAGCAGTTGCGAGAGACGCGCAGCGTTTTGATATGAGAAATCATATCGACTCGCTATACCAATAAACGCGGCTCTGATTGCACAACTTGTTTATCATGCACCTTCAAATCGTGGTGTCTTTTTCTCTACGTAAGCTGCAATACCTGTCTTGGCATCCTTGCTTTGGAAAAGGTCGGATTGCAATTCACGTTCTAGGGCAAGATGGTATTCCAGTGGAATCTCCATCCCACTCTGTACACTGCGCTTGATGTTTCCAATGGCCTTGCTGGCTGCAAATGGTAGTGTAAACTGGCCGGCATAATCCAAGATGTCGTTACGGAATTGGTCATTATTTCCATCCCACACATCATGCACCAGATCCATTTCCATTGCTTCCTCGTAGGAGAATTTTCGACCAGTGACCATAATTTCCATGGCCTTGGCTTTGCCAACCAATCTCGAAAGGCGTGCTGTCCCACCTGTTCCGGCGAGAACACCGAGGGAGACTTCGGGTAGACCAACCTGTCCAGCATCCTTGCGCCCAATTCGAATATCTGCGGCCATTGCAATCTCAAGTCCGCCGCCGACAGCGTGACCATTGAGTGCTGCGATGACCAATTTCGGTGTTTGTTCGAGGCGACTCAGTGTTTCATTTGCATGTAGGCAGAAGAAGTACTTGAAGCCGGGCGTTACAGAATCAAGCATCGAAATACTTGCTCCGGCAGAGAAGAATTTATCTCCGTGTCCAATCAGAATCATCACTGATACATCGTCATTGAATCGAGCATTGAGTACTGCTTCATCGATATCTCTCATCATCGCATGAGTGTATGTGTTAACAGAGGTTTTCCCCTCTACCCATGGTTTACCTTCAGAGTCAGATGAAAGTTCGATTATCGCGATTCCGTTGTCGGTTACACCGTAGTTCACGAGGTTGTTTGTCATGGCTTCCATTGTGGGCCAGTTCGTCATGTTTCGGGGGATTCACCACCGACATAAGAACCCGACGCAACACAAATCCGGCCCCTACGGGGCCGTTCAGTACTGCTTCTCTGACGAAACAAACTGACGAGTTCCGTCGACAACATGCAGTATTTCGGAGTGAACCGCAACCCGATTATCGCTAAGGAATTCAACACCAGGAAGATACCCCGAACAAACGCCAGAGGCCACGAATATCGCATCGTCGGATTGACAGAGATCATCACGACCCCAAATCCTATTCACATCGTCGCCAACCATTTCTTTCGCTCGACGTTCATGGTCCTCATTAGTTGTAATCAGTTGCCCTTCAAAGTGACCACCTAATCCACGAAGAGCGGTCGCTGTAATCACGCCTTCAGGTGCAGCACCAATGCCCATCAGCATATCGATGTCTGAATTGGGATCTGCGGCATTCAGTGCCGCAGAAACGTCCCCATCTCCAATCAGTGGAACAGCAACATCCAGTGCGCGCAGGTCAGCGATGAGTTTCTCGTGTCGAGGACGATCCATCACGACGACTTTGAGATCACGAGGCGCCTTGTCTAAGATGGAACAGGCTTGTTCAACATTCCAAGCAACATCCGCTTCAAGGCTCAGTTGACCGTATAATTCGGGCCCCCCTGCAATCTTGTCCATGTAACAGTCGGGTGCATGTAGAAGCGTACCTCGTGGAGCAGCTGCAAGAACTGCGATGGCATTGGGCAAGTCAAGAGCGCAATGATTGGTACATTCTAACGGGTCAACTGCAATATCAATTTGTGCTGCACCAGCAACACCTTGCATTGAACCAAGGGGTTCGCCGATGTAGAGCATCGGAGCATCATCTCTCTCGCCTTCACCAATAGCCACTCGACCATCGAACGGCACTGAATCAAACACAGCCCGCATCGCTTCAACAGCGGCACCATCGGCCTTTTTCCTCTCTCCACGTCCACGCCATCTGGCCGCTGCTATCGCTGCTTCCTCGCACGCGCGCAGGAAGTGGTCAGCAAGGTCAGACGTGCTCGTCATGCCGTGCGCGAGAGCGTGGAGGTTCTCAATCCTGCGCCTCGTCCTTGCGCTTCTCCAAGACTCGAATATCTCGAATTCTCGTCATTGGATATTGTCCTTCGGAATCCTTCTCAAGCGATTTGACCATGTCCCATGCGCACAGTAGGCCCGTGGATACACCACAGAGTGCTTCCATCTCAACGCCAGTCTTCCAATGGGCACTGACACTGACGGTGCAACGTAATGCATTGTCCTCCCAATCCCATGTCACAGAACACCCTTCAATTGGAATAACGTGACAATGTGGAATAGATCGGGGTGTTTCTTTGACCGCTTGTATTGCGGCGACCATGCTGGCTTCCAGCACATCGCCTTTGGCAACCAAACCATTTCGAATGGCGTCTGCAGAATCAGTTGAGAGTTCAAGGACCCCAGTTGCCACAGCGAAACGAGCAACAATCGGTTTGTGCCCCACGGGAACCATCGCATCTGTCAACCTAGACCCTCCTTCCAGTGCGCCCCATCGGCACGCACCTCTTTCTTCCACACGGGGGCTTGCGCTTTGAGTTCGTCGATAAGCCAAGCACAGGCTGCGAATCCTTCCTTTCGATGGGGACTAGCAACATGGATACAGACGATGTCTTCACCTGGCATGACAACACCGGTACGGTGACTCATAGCGACACTATGCACACCAAAATCATCGATAGCTTGAGTCGCAAGATTATGTAATACGGATGGCAATTTTTCCATCCATGCATCAAATTCGAGATGTTTGACCTCAACTCCGTTTTCATTTCCGCGCGTAATTCCAAGGAAGGAAACAATACTTCCACACCCCTCTATATCCATTCCATTACGCAACGCTTCAGGTGCCAATGTTTCAGGCGCATCTTGGATTTTTATTCTGTGACCCATCATGAATCGCCTACAAAAAATAACTGGATCATGAAGATTGCTGCTGGAATGACTACAGAGGCCATTACAGTGGAAAATTGTTGCATATTGAATGGCCATACTTCCAATTGATTAATCCGATCCAACATTGAAGCTAAATTCTCAAAAAATTCAAGATTTTCTAACGAGGGGTCATTGCTAACTTTGAATAAAGCCTCCTCCAACGATGGTGAAATTTCACGAATGTGGAATTCCTTGTATTGAATTAGTAGAGAATGGACTCCCAATTGAGGGTAAATGAAAGCAAACAAATCAATCACTCCACATAATCCTGCTAGGATTAGCACGATGATATTCATTTCCAATGGGAAGAAATACATGACAATCATGATACAAATGATAATCAGCGAACCATAGATAGCAACAGAGAAAAATATGGCCGAAAGCATTCGAAGTGGTTGCATGTGATGCTCCCATGGAGATGGTGGATTATTTTCATCGAAAACCATTACATTTGGAAGTTTCATGACTTTGATGACCATTGCAGTACACCATCCACTACACAACATTCCAAATGTCCAGAAAATTGTCCAGTAAACATTGGCAATCGTTGAACCAAACCACATATC
>JASMFB010000108.1 GCA_030751995.1 Candidatus Thalassarchaeaceae archaeon | reverse complement strand
CGAGTTGTGCCGTGGCATGGCTACGGCCGGATTCCATGTGGTCATGGTCAGCCGTGGAGCGGAACGTGGACAACCCGCTTTGGAGAAGTTGCAGGCTGAATTCGGCGATTCGGTGGAGATGATGCTGTGCGACATGAGCGATTTGTCCAACATTGCGAAATTGCATGCTGAATTCACTGCAAAATTCGATCGTCTCGATGTCTTGCTCAACAATGCCGGTGCGATGTGGGGCTGTCGAGAAAAGACCGAGCAAGGCCATGAGATGACCTTCGGAGTCAATCATCTGGGTTATTTTGTGATGACACAGACTTTCCTACCTCTCCTCAAGTCCACAGAGAACAGTCGAATCGTCAACACCGCCTCTGAGGCGCACAAGATGGCGCGACTGAAAATGAATAATCTCAATCGAGAGAATAAACGCTACAGTCAATGGCGAACGTACGGAAATTCGAAGTTGTGCAACATTCTGTTCACCCGCGAACTCGCACGCAAATTGGAGGACACGGGAATCATCACCCACTGCTTCCATCCCGGTGTTGTCAGGACGAGATTCGGATCCGGCTCCAGCGGCCCCATGCGTCTGTTTTGGCCGCTCTTTAGACCATTCATGATTAGCTCAAAGCGCGGAGCAAGCACCGGTTTACACCTCGCTCTGAGTGAGGACGCCGGCTCAACAACCGGGGAGTACTGGGCTCGTTCCAAGCGCAATCGAGGCAACCGCCACGCCCGCAACGATGACAACGCAACACGATTGTGGGACATCACTGAGGAGATGCTCAATGAGTGAGACCGTTCTGGAAAAACCAGAGTCTTGGATGTGGCATTTGATTGGATTCTTGCTACCAGCATCTGCAATTGCTGGCAACGTCATTGGGGAATGGTGGGTGCTCGCAGGCACCGTCCTCGCACTTGGAATCTACCCAATTCTAGATTGGCTACTCGGAGAGGATCACCACAATCGAGAGGTTCGTACCAACGGCACACCTTTCGAAGTCATGCTGTATATCCACGCTCTACTGATGATCCCCCTCATCTGGACAGTGTGCTGGCGTGGTCAGCAGGATGGAAGCGCCTGGACGACATGGGCTGCTGCATTCAGCACCGGGATTGCTGCGGGCATGTGCGGCATCGTTGTTGGGCATGAGATGGGCCACAAGAAGCCCAAGAGCATCGGTTGGTGGATGGGCCGAGCAACCCTCGTATCCTTGATGTATGCTCATTTCACCACCGAGCACAATTACAATCATCACAAGAACGTCGCCACAGTGAAGGATTCTGCCAGCGCCCCGGGGGGGCGAGGTCTCTGGCTCCACATCGCGCAGACACTCCCCAAACAATTCATCTCGGCTTGGTCAATTCAGGCCAAGCGTTCCAAATCCGTTCTGCACAATTCAATTCTTCATGGGCTACTGGCTCAGATTGTATTTGCTGTATTCATCTGGTTCATTTTCGGAATATGGGGGCTTGGAGCCTTACTCTTCGTGAGTGTCCTCGGCATCACTCTGCTGGAGTATGTGAATTACATTCGCCATTATGGGCTTCAGCGCGAGGTGGGCGAACGTCAGACGAAGATGCATTCATGGCAGTCCAAGAAACGACTCTCACGCTGGGCTCTAATCGAACTCACAATGCATCCAGCACACCATCTGAAGGCCAGTGAACCATTCTGGAAGTTGCAACCTTACGAGGGTGCACCGGAACTGCCGACAGGATACTTCGGGCTGTTCTGGCCTTGCATTATCCCGCCGATTTGGAAGAGATTGATGGATCCGCTTATCCCCGAGTGAGTCACTCTTCGGCTTCAATCACGATGTCCATGCCATCGTAACCCATGTCGACAGCAGCTTCTGCAGCCTCCACAGCGATTCTAACTTGGATAGCGGTGTCGGGTGTGACTGAAATCGATGTGATTCCACAATCGATGAGGAAGGGAGGGAATGATTCGGGATGATCGCTCGGCGCTTGGCCACAGATTCCAATCTCCAATCCTTTCTTGGTGAACTTCTCAATCGCCTTGCGAACCATCTGTTTGACTGCCGATGAGCGCGCATCGACTGGATGCAGATATCCTTCGAGATCATCTCGAGAGACCGCATAGACGGTTTGCACCAAATCGTTGGTTCCAATCGAGCCTCCATCCAAATCCATCGCATCGATGAACTGCTCTGCTAGAATGACGTTGCTAGGCAATTCGACCATGATGAACAATGGCACACCATCGGCCTTTCCGAGTTTGTTTTCTGCCAGCAATTCCTTGACCGCCGCACCTTCTTCTGGTGAGCGGCAGAATGGGACCATGAGTTGTAGATTGTCGAGGCCGAATTCATGGGCCACCCCACGAAGCGCCTCACACTCCATCTCGAACGCGGGCGCGAACATGGGATCCACATAGCGCGATGCTCCACGCCATGCAATCATTGGGTTCTCCTCAACTGGCTCAAAGATTGAGCCACCGACCAATTCTCGATATTCGTTGGACTTGAAGTCGGACAATCTAACCAGAACGGGGCGCGGGTGGAAGGCCGCGCAAATGAGGCCAACACCCTCCTTCAGTGAGTCGATGAACAGGTGACGCGCATCCTTGTGTGGCCCCGACATCAATTCGATTTGAGCCAACATTTCCATCATTTCCTCTTCGCTCTGTAATTCGAGGTGGGTCTGGAATGGTTCCAGTGCTTCATCCATCTCTCCTGTCTCATTATACTTCATGAGTGATTCATGGTGAACTAGCGCCAGAGGATGAATGCCGACCTCAGCAGAAAGAATGAATTCAATTCTTGCCAAACCCACGCCATCTACAGGTAGCATGGAATCCGCCAGAGACTTTGTTGGGAATCCCACATTGAGTTTGAGTTTGGTTCGCAACGGAACGTCCGTGTTGATTTCGATGGTATCGATATCGAATGGATGAATGCCATCCAGCAGCAACCCTTCGTCACCCTCCGCACATGTGCCGGTGACTTCCATTCCTTCTTCGAGAACGCGCAACGCGTCGATACAACCGACGATGGCCGGAATTCCGAATTCACGCGCGATGATTGCGGCATGGCTAGTCCGCCCACCCTTTCGTGTGACGATGAGTGAGGATTGCTTCATCAGTGGCTCCCAATCAGGAGTTGTCATCTCTGTGACTAGAACGTCACCCTGCTCAAACACGCGCTCATCCCAAGGAATATCTTCCATGGCCTCACCTTCAGCGAGGCGATCACGGAGTGCTCGCTTGCGTTGAATCACCTCGTTATAGTCCGCATAGACGCGAACCTTGCCAGCGCCAATTCTCTCACCCACAGCTTGCCCGGTTGCGAGGACCTTGCCCTTGCGCTGCAATCTGGTCATGAGTTCTGTATCCATCACGTATCGTATGAGAACGTTGGTTCGTTCTTTGCCGTGAACGGTTTCAGGACGCGCTTGAACGATGAAAAGATCACCTGAGAGACCATCCTTGGCCCATTCAATGTCCATGGGTCGACCATAGTGCTGTTCGATTCGCATGCCCATTTCCGCGAGGGCAAGAACCTCTGAATTCTCCAAAGACCAAGTCCTTCTCTCCTCAAGTCCGATATCGATAATCTCCGTGTCGGAACGCCCGCTGGATGCGTAAATCATTCGATGCTCTTTCTGTCCCATGTGGCGATGAACAATCGCATGCTTCTTCTTCATCAGTCCAGCCTTCCATACGAGGAAACTGTCTGGCGAGACCGTACCTTGGACGAGTAATTCACCCAGTCCATAGGCGGATGAAATGTGGATGACACCATCGTGACCTGAATCGGGGTCGAGCGTGAACATCACACCTGAGCAAGACAAGTCACTTCGAACCATCTTCATGACGACGACAGCGAGCGATGCATCGAGAGGATCCATGTCTCTGTCAATCTGGTAGGCGACCGCGCGCTCAGTGAACAGACTGGCCACACACCGCTTCCAATGTAGAACCACACTCTCTGTACCGTGCACATTCAGGAATGACTCGTATTGGCCTGCAAAAGAGGCTTCTGCCGAATCCTCGACAGTTGCAGAGGAGCGAACCGCCACATCGACACCTGGGCCGTATTCCTCGCACAACTCCTCATATCCTATGCCAATCGCATCAGCGATATGCTCGGGAACCTCTGAATCTTCAATCAGCGCGCGAACCATTGCTGTGCGCGCGTGCATCTCGAGATGATCGCTCGTATCCGCATCTGCAAAGCACGCTGTGATGGCTTCTCGTAGTGTTTTGCAAGTGA
>JASMFB010000107.1 GCA_030751995.1 Candidatus Thalassarchaeaceae archaeon | reverse complement strand
AACACTTCTGGATACATGTTGAATGGATCCCAAAGATATAGCAGATAGTAGAGAACGAAGAAGAAGATTGAATTGAAAATCGCCATGAACGTGTAGCGAAAGAATTCTCTGGTCATCTTTTGACGTGTATATTCGTTTATTTCGAGTCCGTCTTTGGAACGCAGGGCTCGCTTCTTCGGATTCTCAAGCATTAGGTCCACCCAATATCTGGCCAATCATCTTCATCTTGTGACGGATCCCACTTGACTTCGTCGGCACCCGCATCTCCGTGCAATTGAACGGCCACAGGGGCAATCTCAGGTACGACATTCTCAACGATGCCCTCGGTCTCTAGGCTATCGACAAGGTCGCCCACATTCTCCACGGGCATGATTGGTATTGCATCTTGTTGAGGTGCACTTCCTTCAAGGACGGCTGTTCCTGTGGAATCAGTAGCACCCAGATTGCCAAATGCAGAAGTGAGTATTGATTTTTCCACCGGGGGAGGGGCCTGTGCTTTGCGCAACGCAAGTTCTCTTTCGGCCTCAAGTCTATGCTGCTCACGTAGTTTCGCATCCTCTTCGATGAATGCATCCCGCATGTCTCGTTCACGAATTCTCCGCTTCATTTCTAGAAGAGATGACAAGGAGGGGCGGTCCCAACCTTTCCAGAATTTCCAACAGACTGGAATCAAGACGAAAGCCACGAAGGCCCCAATTAGAATCCACTCTTTGAGGGTCGGCACGATACGGCCAACCGCTTCTCATTCTCAAGCATCGCGGTCTGCGTCTTGGCCCATCCATTGGGCCAATGTTCTGGCTATATGTGGTGGTACATCACTCGCAGACAGGCCCGGGCCGTATTCAACAGCAGCTGAGGCTCCTGCAGCCCGGAGCAGTGCGCAACCGAGGCGAGAGGCGGCCCATGGGCTCATTCCCTGTGCAATCAAGCCGGCAATACAACCACTGAGCAAATCACCCGTTCCGCCAACGGACATTCGAGCATGGCCACCGGTTGCAAAGCAATGACGGTCGCCAGGTGCCCACAATGCATCCTCAGCACCAGTACGTACGATGACGCAAGATTCGTCTTCGACCACACGTGAAATTCCATCACGACGCGCGCGAATTTGGAGAATTTCTGCCGGATCGGATGCACCCAACCAATGGGCCATCTCATCAGCGTGAGGTGTTACTACACCCACCATGCCAATTGGCCAAGCGTGAGAGGGGAGGGCACGGATGGCATCGGCATCGATGATTAATGGGATATTGGCTTCAACGAATTTGTCGATTAGTTCACAGACAGCGTCAATGGAAGAATCTTCACGACCCAATCCGGGGCCAATTAGAACAGCCTGACAACCACGACCGGTGAGGACACGATTGAGGATTTGGCCGACAGAGAGAGATGTCAGATGAGATGTGTCTGGAATGGACTCGGGGATCAAAGATAGTGGCCATTCTGCGCGTTCCACAGCATCTGAGGGCATGGCGAGATGAATGAGGTCGCAACCGCTTCGCTCTGCCGCCAATCCAGCCAATATTGGCGCCCCATGATAGGGGCCGCCACCCACAATCAGTAGGCGTCCCCGGTCACCTTTTCTCGCCTCGGCACGAATCGGGGGGTGCCTTCGAGCGTCGCCGGGGCCACAATCTTCGACTCGGGCTGGCCAAGGCAGATTTGCGGTGTGAATCTCGCCGACATCAGGGTGAACTTGACCGTCCGCCTCACGCAAGGCCCATTTCTCAGCATGATAGGTGACGGTGGCAGTCGCGGGGATGACATCGGGGCCACCCAAACCCGTAGGCATATCACAAGCCAAAACGGGTGAATTTCGGCCTCGACTCTCTGTGAGCCAATTACGAACATTGGCAACGTCACCTCGCAGGCGCCCGCCTGCGACACCAGGGCCTGCACCGAGCAAACAATCGATGACTAGGGCTGGATGACCTGTGCCAATTGTCGATTTGACCTCGGGCCAGATAGATAACGGAATATCCGCCGCACTGCAGCGTTCACGGTACCCTTGTGCAACTGCACTTCGCTGAATCAGGTGGGTGGCCAGCAAGCGTACGTCAACACCTTCCTCAACCAATCCGAGGGCAGCAGTGAATCCATCACCGCCATTGTTTCCAGGCCCACACAGAATCCACACTGGGCCTCGACGTTTTTCGGCCGCTTCCAACATTCGAATCGCTTGAGCCGCCAATCCTTGACCGGCGGCTTCCATCAGATTTGAGATGTCAATTCCAAAGGCTGCAGCGTTGTCATCGAACACACCCACTTCCGACCAGTGCATGCACCAGCGAGCGGGTTCACGACCTCGAGCCTCGGCTTCCACGAAGGACCTAGGATAGTTCCGCGTCCATCAGGTCTTCGGCAGATGCGTGTTGTTCCCAGCCTTCGAACACGTCACCTACGACCCCGATGAGATCGTCATCGCCACCGGGCAACATCGAGATGTCGGCACCAGCACCAGCACCCTCGGGTACATTTCGATACAATGGGCGAGCGACCAGAACGTGATTGAATCCAATGAATATACCACCAACAACACCCCAGAATAGCAGGATGATGGTCAAACCGTGTGGGTTGCTTGGATTCCAAACGTCGTGTGTATTGGCGATCATGTCTCCGAAGTAAGAGACTAGTAGGACCGTGAATAGTACAGGGAATGCAATGAACATGATGAAATCCCACCAGCGACCAATCCAGACATCGTTGTCGCCAGTATTGATGAATTCATCACGGAATGCAGGAACTCCATGCTTGATGTATCCCATGAGACCTTCTCCAGCCTCGCCCGCAGCTACTTTCTCACGCCATATTTTGAATCCAAATTGCCAAATCGTGTAGGCGATGAACAGGCCACTGAACATCAGCCCATAGCCCCAAATGTGATCCTGTACTTCCAAAAATTCAGGGAAACGAACGCCATCTGCGCTCAAGCGAATCCAAACGAATGTCGAGGGTAATCCAAAGACCAACAATGCGCATCCTGTGATACCAACCGCTTTGTTTCGTTCAAAGCCATGATCGACAAAGTTGCGGACACAGAGTTCTACGGTCGAAATCATACTGGTTAGCGCTGCGAATGTCAGGGCGAGGAAGAAGGCCCACATCATGACCCACTGCGTCATTGAACCTCCTGGAGCTTGTGCAAACACTTCGGGCAACGCGAGGAAAGTGATGGCGCTAGAACCGCCGGTGACTGTGGCCAATGGGTCGTCTTGTACTGCGAAAATAGCACTGAGTACAGTAAGGCCTGCAATGATAGATATGCTGTTGTTGGCCAAACCCATTGTGAAGGCGTTGAGAGTCGTGTCCTCGTCCTTCTTCATGTAAACGGCATAGGTGATGGCCATACCCATACCCGCTGAACAAGACCAAGCAGACTGAGATAATCCATTGATCCAAGTCTCAGGTTGCATCAGAATATCCATATCGACACTAAACATGAACATGGCACCATCCATTGTGCCATCGGACATGTCCATCCAAAGGGCAAGGAATAGTGCAAGGAAAAGTAATGCAAACAAACTGAGCATCATGAATGTGTTCGCTTTCTCAATCATCTTCGCACCTCCCAAAATAGCAGCAAGTGTGATGACGATAACCAACACTTGGAAGAGAATCACAAGATGAGTTGACATGAGGAAATTATTCCAAACCTCAACCGTATCGATTCCTTCGGTTAACTGGCCTCGAAATCCGAGTTGGAAGTAATTCATGCACCAACCGGCAACCACAGCATAGTAGAATCCAATCGCTGTCGAAATCCAAGCTGTCCACAATCCCATCCATGCCAGTTTCTTACCACCAAAGATTCGGAATGTACCCACGGTACCCGTACGACTGCGCTTGCCTAGAGCGAATTCAGCGATGACAAGGGGGATCGACCAGACAAACAAGAAAAATAGCCAGGGAATCAGGAATGTTCCGCCGCCGTTGGCACCAACCATCCGGGGAAAACGCCAGATGTTGCCCGTTCCAATGGCAGCGCCGATGGTGGCGAAAATCAGGCCCCATCGTGAGGAGAACTCGTCACTTTGTCCCATAATCTCACCTCAGTCTAGGGCACCAACAATAGAGCGCTCTTCTGCTTCTGATTCATTCATTTTCTTGATGGCAATACCAAGGCTTCCCCAGACGGTTCCAGCAACAATGAAGAACAGCAGGAAGGCGGTGATTGCATTGCCATAAGGCGCTCGGTATGCGACATTGATCTCTTCATAGATACCCGGGGCTGGGTC
>JASMFB010000106.1 GCA_030751995.1 Candidatus Thalassarchaeaceae archaeon | reverse complement strand
TTGCTCCAACATATGGAATTCCAGCAAGAAGCAGATAGACGACAGCGATTGCTGCCCATTGAATCCCATTCACTGGCTCCCCTCCGTTCCTGTCGTTGCGGACGTACAAAGAAGCCGAATAACCAGAACCTATCAGCATCAAGAATACGATGACACCAAAGTAATCGATTGGGATGAGGTACATGAAGTACAACAGACCCATGCAAAGCAGAAGGGTACCACCAGCAATGTAGAGCATTACAGGGGGTCCGCCAGTTGATTCTGGCTTGCTTGCGGTCTCAATGATAGCATCGGCCGCAGCACCGACATCAACGTCGTCATCACCGCTTACTTGCTTGGCTTTCTCAAGTAATCCGCCTGACATGATTGGCACCTCTCCGACTAGTTCCTACCGCTCGGGGTTATCAAACCGTTGCCTCTATTGAACATAAAGCCCACTATAGTGGGCTTGAGTAAAATATCCCGTCAGAATAACGGTACAAACGGAGGGTCTGGGATATCAGCCGTCGCTTCACAGTAATCATCGTCGCGCCGCTTGGCCACAAATGCAGCTGCCAAGCCGAGCATCATCAGACTCGGAATGAGTTGGAAGCCGGGGAGGTAAACACCGCGGATGTAGAGTGTGACCATCTGAGTCTGTGACATCTCAACTCCACCACTGCGGATGGAGTGCTCAGAAGTTGCACGGAAGTCCAACTGGTAGTAGTGATCTGACCAGCCCTGCTTCTTGGGTGTGCGCATCATGACGCGCATCTTTTGTGGAGGCGCTTTGGATTCAATCCAAGTATTCACTTCTGGCAATGAAATCTGGAAGCCAGCATCTGCTAGTTCGTCACGGTTGTTGACCGAGATGATGAACTGGTCACGATTGTTACCGTCGTTGTAGATTCCGAATTCAAAGATGTAGTCGACCTTGGGTCTCAACTGCTTGAAGGGTTCGTCCGCGTGGATACGCAACATGGGGAACTGCTTGACCACAACCAACAGACTGGTTGTTTGTGAAGTACAGGTGGGACAAGGTGCGCCGTTGGCCTGATCGACTCGAGCCGATACTGTGACCTGACGACTGCCCTCAGTCATCTGGTCTTCACCGCGTACAACTACTTCGAAAGTGGTGGTATCTCCAGCTGCTACGGTAATGGAACCAGGAGCGGAATAGGTAAGGCCGGCTGCAGTAATCTGAATGTTGACCTTCTCAACGTACAGAGTTGGATTCTGTGCATCGCAATAGGTCGTTCCAATTCGAGTGTCGCCAGGGGCCACATCAATCTCGATTGCAGTGGGTGAACAGGTCAAACTGATGTCCGGGTTAATCTGCGCTTCAGCATTGTCAACCGTGCCGGCCCAAGTGCTCAGGACGTAGATTGCAATTAACAAGGTCATTCGGAAGACGGATTTCACGGGTTCACCTATGGTGCCCTGCTCATCCGACGTAAATAAGCATTCGCGGATGAAGGACAAAACCGCAATACCCGAAGCATACGCTCAGAAATCCTCGAATTCAAAGTCGTCGAGGTCGTCGTCGTCATCTCCAAGGGTGCCAGCAATTGCAGCCGTAAGGTTGGCAAGTTCAAAATCATCATCTTCATCGTCATCCATCGCGTCAAGATGAACCTGTGAGGCAGATTTTACACGCTTGGTAATGCTCAGTATGATGGCGAAGATGAATAGGACTGCAAGTGTGCCAGCAGCGATGTAGGCCCACGCGGGGATGTTCATTGCCGTAAGATCCAGCAGGCTCTCTTCGGGCGCTGTCGTATTGATGGTTAATGTGATGTAAACTGAATCTGAATTGGAGAACTCGGACTTTACTCTGATGGAAATCGAGAATGATTCGTCATCCATGGAAGGATTGGGGGTGAAGCGTAACGTGTACGTTGCTGAACCTCCGGCTGAATCGATTGAGTTGCCTTGCCCTGAATTGGTGATATTCCACCCAATGTTTCGCTGATCAAGCATCGGCAAATCCTGAATGCTAACATCGATGTTGTCGTCTACATTGCCATTATTGGTAATCATCAAGGAGACAGACATATCCTGCATGAGGTCAGAAGACAAAATCAAAGTGTTCGGTTGAAGAGAGGCACTCAAGTCAACGAATTCGGCGACCTGAGCCACGATATTCGATTCATCGGATGGCAAAAACATCGCGAAGAAATCAGGAGGTTCTATGCCCTGAACTGACGTAATCTCCACAGTCACAGTCATGTTGTATATTGTAGATGCTAACGAATTGCTTGAAAGTTGAATTTGAATTGTTTCTTCGTCACCCGCATTGAGAGACATGGTCTCGGGGCCAACCATGGTGAGTCCGTCTCCGTCGTAATCAAACTCCACCTCCTCGTTGTATGGTGAAACATTCTCAACAGTACATGTTGCGGTCGCTTGTGCACCACTTGAATCCGGATTCAAGAACAGCATATGTTCATCGTCATCGTTTACACAAGTGATTTCAACGCCCGGAAAAGGGCTCTGCTGCGCAGAAACGGGGGCAATTGCCAATGAGCTGAGCAGAAGGAGCGCGGCGAGAAGAAGTGTTCGCCTAGACATTGACATCAGACCTTCGGTGGCACTCCCTTGTTCAAGAGGGTTCGTGTAAGTAGTGGTGGACCCCACCGGATTTGAACCAGTGACCACCTGGTTATGAGCCAGGCGCTCTGACCAGACTAAGCTAGGGGTCCTGTAAGGTCGCGTGAACGCGCTAGCACTTCAGCCTTCACTCGCCGGCCATGGCTGCATTGATGGCAGTCTCAGCCGCTTCTCGGCAATCTTCGGGTACAAACAACATGATGTCATTCAGTGGTGCAGTGATGCTGGCAACCATTGGGCTGACCTCGCTAATGTCGCGACCACCTTCTACACGAATTCCCCCCGTGTAAGGGCGATAACCCTCTTTGTGTACGCGGGTCACTATCATGTCCTCGTCTGGATTGTGACCTGCATCTGCAAGACTCTCCTTGATTCTGTTCTGAGCGCCCCAGAAGGCCACTTCAGTTAGATTTCGAACACGGACGCGCTTGTGCATTCCCGAACGACTTGCAAGTAGACCTGCCCACTTCGACAAAGCCGGATCAGGATGAGTGACAAATGCAGAAAGTTCAGCATGAATCAGACTGTCAGACAGGGCGAGATAATCCTTCACCGAGAGATTCTCGTCAGTTAGCATCCGTTCCATGCGACGACTAACTTTCATCTCCCCTGCTTCGATTAACTCGCGTGCGCGCACGAGGGCGCGGATGACGTATGCTGTGGTGAGCATGTTCAATTTGTGAAAGTAGACATTGTGATACATGTGGTAACGCATCATGAGATAGGATTCTACTTCGGCCACACCACCTCGATTCACAATCATGTGCCCATCATCATCAATCCGCAAGGAGCGGAATATTCTGAACACATCAAAGGTGCCAATCTTGGCTCCAGTGTTGATTTGGTCACGCATCAGATAGTCGAGTCGGTCGACATCCAACTGGCTGCTGACAATGTCATGCAGAACGGGCAAGTCACAAGTCCCATCAAGGATTGAGAATAGACGAGCAAGCCCGTCTTCTCCAATCAACTCAATCAATGCGATTCGAAGGTCGTTTTCTGGGTCTTCTAGAATCAATCGACCCCACTTCTCGTGGTGGTTGGAATTGGCAAATACGCGATCATTTTCCAGCGCGTGGCTGAAGGGTGGATGACCAATATCATGGAGCAGGGCTGCATAACGGACAAGGCGTGCATCTTCAGGGGAAATTCGACCAGGATTAACCGTCTCTAGATGCTCGAGGAGAACACCTGCAAGATGTTGCACACCGAGGCTGTGGACAAATCGCGTATGTGTGGCAGTAGGGAACACGTAGTGGCAGGTCGCCAACTGCTTGATGTCGCGAAGACGTTGGAAAGTGCGTGTATCGACCAGTCGACTGATGTCGTCAGTCAAAACGATGTCTCGGTGGACATTGTCGCGAACCACTCGATCATGTTCTGTCATCTTGTCACCTCATAGCGTCTCAGGGCCACCAGTGGGCATCACGGTCAGTTCAACCACGTTGCCGCGTAGGGTTGGCCCTTCTGTAATTGTCGCGAAGATTCCGATGTCCTGTAAATTCTGCGATAGCCCGAACCATGGACGACCATATTGGTCCACGGCCATGTCGAGGAAATCACCCAATCCGCCGCATCGATTGTACCCGCATCCGGCCTCTGTGTCAATGGGATCCCCGGGCTGATTGATTTGAACCGTGGTCATCAAG
>JASMFB010000105.1 GCA_030751995.1 Candidatus Thalassarchaeaceae archaeon | reverse complement strand
TAATGCAGCAGAACACAGAAATGCCACTGATCAAGCATATCCATTGTGGAAAAACATGGCCTCACGCTTGAGTTCAGATTTCAACAATGCAGATGTATTCGCGTTTTACCATGGCGCAGCAGTGTATGAACTTCGAGAGATGTTTGAAGACGGAAATTTGAGCGATGTCGACCAGATGAGGGGCCCTTCGGGGACTTCTCTGTTCACAGATGGAAAAGGCCATGCTGGTCAAATTGTGAAGGACTTAGGGACTCTCCTTTGGCTTGCAGCTATTCATGGAGTGGACCCGATGACAATGCCTGAGTTTACACAATATGAAACTGATATCCGATTGATTGCTAGAGCCATTCTGGATGAACAGAGCCAAGCGTAGCGAGGGCGATAGGCAATCCAGCACCCGTGAGGAAGAATGCACTTACAGAGACGATTGACAACTCCGCACTATTGGGTTGCATCAGAATGGCAATATTTTGATTAAAAACTGATATTCGATGAACCAAATCATCACCCAAATACCGACAAAGATTAGCACTCCCCCTGAGACTTGCTTGATTCGTTCCATATTTCGCCTCATCCAATCAACAAGAACTCGCTTTGATGCGGCGATGAGAAGAATGGCTCCAATCATCATCATCGCTGCCGAAAGTGCATAGATTACGAAAACCGTCATCGATCCAACAAATGTCCCAAATTCAGTCGATGCTGCTAACGTGAGTCCAATCAGCAGTGGGACAGTGCAGCCTATGCTCGACATACCATATCCAACACCATAGGAAAATAGTCCCGTGAAATCTCGAGTCTGTTCTTTGGGTGCCTTGTCGCGAGACAGTTTGAGTTTGATTGACCACCATGCATTTCGCATGGGCTCCATAATCGGTGCCGTAATCCATGCGTAGTCATACTTCATGACCCATGCCGTTCCCATCATCAGCAACACGAGACTCACAGGCAACAAGATGTATGTCAGCAAGGGGGCAGCTGCATTCCCTGCGATTGCAAGAATCAGCCCCAATATCAGATAGACGAGAAAGATTCCCGATGAGGCTGCAATTCCAGCAGGAAGGGCTTCTGCAAAGACATTGACATCCTCATCATCCTCTCTCCCCTCATTGGCAGTGACGTAGAATGTAACGAATCCAGGAAGCAAGGGAAATGCACAAGGTGCGAGGAAGGAGAGGGCTCCTGTTGCGACTGCAAGGAGCAGAACGTGCGCCGAATTCACACTGACTGCACTGGCTTGGCCCAACAACGCAGAATCAACCACATTTTCCAATTTGTCAAAGTCAATCGAATCACCTTGATCTTCCATTACTACTGTCCCATCCATGTCAATGACAACAACGACTGGAATACTGGATGCCCCGTAATCCGTGACCATCTGGTTACTGGGGTCGAGTGCATGTGGCCATCCGTAATCATTGTCGGCCATGTAATTTCGTAAATCATCCATATCATCAAGGCTAACGCTGACAGACAAAATTACCACGCGATCATCATCAGCATATTTGTCATAAAGTGGACTGATGGTTTCCTGGGCAACTCCTTTGCAAGGTTTGCACCATGTAGCCATGAAATCGAGAACGACCACTTTGTCATCGTTGGCCATACCTGATTGTGTCAGCATTATTCCATCTGTCGTTTCTACTGTGAATTCAGGTGCATCCGTCGTGGCTCCTGTAAATTTCGTCACAATAACAGCAGATATTACAGCTAATATGAGGATTACAACGAGAGCATATGGTGCAACATTTTGTGTTTTAGTAATCCACGGTTGCCTACTTTTGATTTCATCCCAGTTGGAATGGTATGGGTCATATTCGAAGTCGTCTTCCATGCGACTCCCTCACTGGTTGGAATCTCACCATGTGCCCTGGTATGGCATTCGAGCCCAGACAACAAAGAATCCGAGAATCAACATTACGAAGAGGCCACCACCACCAGCAATCCACAACACCCAATTGCCACCTGCATCACCCATCGCATCTAGCGAAGTTCCAGCGAAGGTTTGGACATCTGTGTTGTTGGAGATATGTGCACCATCGGTGAACATCACTTGATAGTTGATTTCTTTGCCTTCTGGTACAAGGATGGTGGCAGTAGCAGCGGCATTGCCATAGGAATAGCAAACGCCGTTTTCATCACAGATTTCATCCCCCTTTATTTCCATGGCATCAATGGTCCAATCGCTGGTTTGTTTGGCACCACTGTCGTCAACCCAGGCTGTATTCCATACAACTTGAGCACCTGAAATCCCTTGCTCATCGTCGAAGAACACCATCAGTTCAGCGTCGTTACCCCTGAGCGTCTCTACTGTTTCAGTGACGATAGGAATGTCATTTTGCATATCGTAAGCGGTTGACTTGGGTGTTGCACTGTTGATCGCTCGAGGTAAACCTTGCTTTGCATTCGGCGTACTCCCTTGTGCATTATCGTCTCTATCGTACACAACAGCGACCACACTGATGTTTGCCGCATTGACCGGATGAATCGGAGCTTCAGCCCCACCTGACATGATTACTGTTTCAGGAATAGACCAGTCCGCTACAACAGTGTACGTTTCATCGATGGCCAGACTACCTTGGTCATCATCAATGACAGTAGCACGGTGTACATTGTGAGTAATGACTTCCATTCCTTCTTGGGATGAGTATGCTAGAACATCATCTTCAATCACAAATAGATACAGAGCATAATCCAGAGTATCGGTAAATTCTAGGTCGAGTAGTGGATTCCAATCATCATCTCCTCCATAAGTTAGGTTGACTTCAAATCGCCATCCATCACCCATCCATTCCTGATAAACTTCGAGTTGTGAATTTGCGACTGATCGAGTACCACTTTCATCCATGGCTGCAATGTGGTCTTGGCTGGAGACAAACCCTCCATCGAATTCGCCATCAGGTGTTCCCACCACTGAATAGAATGAATACCGATCTTTACTGGCTTGGATAGCCAATGGATCATCGCCATCGCCACCATTGGTTTGATGGAAGGCAATCCATGTGAATGGGACACTGGGGTCATCTCTGTACTCATCGTGATACTGATTGATGACGGGTTCAGAATTTGCCATGCAGGGTGAGCATGAAAGACTCGTAAACAGTTCTTCAATCGGGCGATGTGTCCATTGTTCCATCGAATCAGCCGTCTCGTCGCCACGGTCGTAATGGTTCACTTCGACAATGGGTGCATCGCTTGCCGCACCAACGATAGGGACAGTTGTGAGGGATAGTAGCATTACCAAAACCAGCGCGTACGGCATTGATTTGGACAGAGCCCACTCTTTCGACATCGTACTTGGGAGGTCGAGGCCGGTATTCAACCTGCCGAATTCAGCCCCTAAGGGGCTGCATTTGTCGTCGGCTGTATTGGAGGAGGCGATGGAAACGACTGAACATCGGGGCCCACATCGGGTGTTTCAAGCAAATTGTAGTCTGAATCACGCCGCAATGCTACGAATCCAGCCCGCCGCACAGTTTCCTGCAACTCAACTTCCAAAGCACAGGTTTTCTCAGTTCCTGAGGCTGAAACTACGTTTTCTTCCATCATTGTTGAACCAATGTCATCTGCACCGCCTAAAAGAGCCATTTGAGCAACGTCTAGCCCCATTGTTGGCCAAGAACCTTGGATGTGTGGGATGTTATCGAAGAACAATCTCGAAATGGCCACATGGCGAAGGTATTCGGTGGGCCCGCAGCCCAATTCAATTCGATTTCGACCCCGATTTCGCTTTCCAAAGACATTAGCCTCTAGTTGAACCGGCCATGCGATAAACGAGGTGAAACCGGTCCAGCCATTTTTCAGTGCCAAATCTTGCAATTGACGAACCCGATCCATGTGGTTTACCCGATGCAATGCACTCTCTCCAAAACCGATGACATTGGTTGCCGAGGTGGTGAGTCCGAGTGATTGCGCTTCTTGCATGACCCTAAGCCAATTGTCAGCACTGCCTTTCTTGGGCGAAATGTCCAGTCGAACATCGTCAACCAACATCTCAGCACCTCCACCGGGCAATCCATGCATTCCAGCCTCCTTGAGTGAAACCAAAACCTCTAGGGTGGTAAGGCCACAGACCTCAGCAATCCCTTCGATTTCGATTGGAGAGAAACAATCGAGAGCAATGGTTGGATGGGCGTTGCGCAAATATTTGATGAGGCCCGTATACCATTCAAGTGTCAGTTCTGGATTGACACCACCTTGCATCAACACCCGAACTCCATCGACTGCTTCCAGTTCAGCAAATCGAATTGAAATCTGCTCATATGTCTGGGTATATGTTTCGTCGTGCCCAGGTGGCCGATAAAAGGAGCAGAATTGACAGTTGATTGTACAGACATTTGTGTAGTTGACGTTACGATCAATCATGTATGTCACATG
>JASMFB010000104.1 GCA_030751995.1 Candidatus Thalassarchaeaceae archaeon | reverse complement strand
AGGAGCACCCATATGGGCGCGAGATGTTGCGCCAAATGCTCTCGGAGGGCTTCGTTCCGGCGATTATCATCGAGGAAGATTCAGCTATTGGTGATGAGGAGCGCGAGAAGTTCCTCAAGCGTATTGAAGGCAATCCAATTGCACCGACCATTGTCGAGCAGATTGAAGAACTCGATGTTGCCCATGTGACTGTACCCCTCCACAATTCCGACGAGGTGATGCCGCATATTCGCGGTTTGGACCTCGATCTCATCGTCTTCGGCGGCACTCGAATCATTCGAGGAGAGATTCTTGACACACCGAAGGATGGCGTCATCAATTCCCATCCGGGACTTTTGCCCGATTGCCGCGGGTCCGCAAGCCCGGCTTGGTCAGTCTACCACGACATTCCCATCGGTAGCACCACACATTTCTGTGACAACGGCATCGACACCGGCGAACTCCTGCTCCGCCGAGAATTCCCTGTCAAACGTGGCATGACGTACGAGGACCTCTGCTACGAGACGCTGGTACTTGCCGGCGTGTTAATGAAGGAGGCGCTGATGGCTTATGTTGCAGGAAAATGGTCAGAGATGCGCCATCCTCAGGGCGAAAGCCCATGGCCTACCTTCCGCAACGCTCCTCCAGAGATTCTGGAAGTGGTGGACCAGAAGTTGGCCGACCAAACATATGCACACTATGTGGACTGAGGTGAAAGAATGGAAAATCCGTATGCAACTGATGCTCTGAAAGGAATGCGAGCTGTCGTCTGTGGTGCCTCAAAAGGCATCGGACGCGCAACCGCCGAAATGCTGGCCGCCTGTGGTGCGGATGTGATCGCGCTCAGTCGAAGCGCGCCAGATATTCCCGGTGTGCGCTCGATGTCACTGGATCTGGAAGATTCTGCAGCCATCGAGAAGACGATTGCTGGAATCCTTGTCGCTGGGCCCATCCACATTCTAATCAACAACGCAGGAGGTCCGCCCGGCGGTCCACTCCTCGACAATGAAGTCGAGGATTTCGATGCACCATTCAAGCGTCACCTCCATGCAGCCCATCGAATCACTCAGATGGCCGTCCCCGCCATGCAAGAAGCCGGCATGGGCCGCATCGTCAACATCATCTCGACCTCGGTGCGCGAACCGATTCCCAACATCGGGCTATCCAACACACTCCGTGGCGCCATGGCTTCGTGGGCTAAATCGCTCAGTCGTGAATTGCCCGCTTGTGTTACCATCAACAATGTCTTGCCTGGATTCACCGATACTAGTCGGTTGGACTCACTAGCGACTTCTATTCATGAGAAGACAGGGCGTAGTAAAGAGGACATTCAGGATACTTGGATATCACAAGTTCCGATTGGTCGCCTCATCGACCCGATGGAAACCGCTTCGGCAATCACGTTCCTTTGCTTACCCCAATCCGGTGGGATTCGTGGCGTCAGTCTGGCCGTAGATGGTGGACGAATGCGCTCAATCTGAGGGAATTAAATGGACGATAAAACGCTGACACCCGAGCAGGCGCATCACCTGCTAGATCTGATGGCCAAGGGTGAAGGATTTGACGAGGGCATGGATGCAGGAGTTGCACTGACTCTAGCAGACATAGCACTGCAAATCGATCAGCCTGAACGGGCAGAAGCGTTGATTGCGCACGCGATTCAATTGGCCAAGAATTCCGAAGATAATGATCAACTCGCATGGGCACTGCTAACCAAGGCACGCATCGCCAACGATGGGGATGCACTTGAGGAAGCAGAAGATTTGGTGGCAGTCAGCGAGGACGATTGGTTGCGTTCTTCCTACAACAATCAATGTGGAATTCATGCACTAGAATCAGGAGACATGCCAATTGCCAAATCCGCTTTTGCTCAAAGTCTAGCATTGAAGGAGGCACTT
Organism: Candidatus Thalassarchaeaceae archaeon; assembly: GCA_030751995.1. Classification (GTDB taxonomy): domain Archaea; phylum Thermoplasmatota; class Poseidoniia; order Poseidoniales; family Thalassarchaeaceae; genus MGIIb-P. Next base: position 2,571 of record JASMFB010000104.1, on the reverse strand, counting down.
GAAGACAAGGTTGGCCAAGCCAACACGCTCTACAATCTCGGTGAAATCGCGCGCGAAGAGGGGGACTTGGAACAATCTAAGGAATTTCATGCACGGTGTGTCGACCTACTCGATGAATTAGGGGACCGGAAGGGAATGGTCAACGGATTAGCTATTCTTGGTCACTTGGAAGCAGTTGAGGCCAACATCGATTCGGCCATCGTCCATTACGAGGCTGCATTGGAAATTGCCGAAGAAGAGGAGGATTTTGAAGGAACTGTCGTTGCCCGATGGGGCCTTGCTGAGATGGCTCGAGCGAGGGAGGATCTAGATCTCGAACTGCAACACCTTACTCAAGTGATGACTGGATTCATGCAACTAGGGCGACCCACGCCAGATCCCATCAAGGACCGACTCAACGAATTAGCTGATGCAATTCACGGAGGGGGCTGAATGGAATTTGATGTCTTCTTCTCCATCTCTCAAACCCCGGATGCTGCGGGCACGACTCCTGATGAGACAACCATGTATGCCAACTATCTCGAACAACTTGAGGTGGCCGATGAAATCGGATTTGGAGTAGCTTGGATTGCTCAGGCGCACCTATCGACTGAGGTGCAGAAGTGCAACAAGAAGCCGGTCATCCCACATTGGGAAGGTGAAGTCGGACTCTGTACCGATTTCTTCCAATTAGCCATGCTGACAATGGCTCACACCAAGCGAATCGAAGTCGGTAGTGCGGTATTGGCCATATTGGCGAACGGTGGGCCAATTGCAGTGGCGGAAAGAATCGGAAATTTCTGCGCAATGCAAGAGGTTCGAGGGGATTCTCGTAAACTGAATCTTGGATTCAGCGCTGGTCGCTTCCAATTCATGGCATCCCCTTACGGAATTGTTCCGCGCAACGCCATCGAGGAGGCTGCTTGGCCTGCGCTCCGGGGTCAAATTTTCTGGGAGGCCTCGGAAATCATGCTACGTCTAGTCCGCGGCGATACAATCAGTTCCGATGACATTAGAAAAACCGTTTTGACTCGAGATAATTTCCGTTCCGACGAGGATTGGCAAGCGGTTCAGACTGCTAATGGAAATGATGATGCAGAAATCGATATTCCTCGACGTTATCAATTTGAGGAAATCAAATCAATTCCACAAGAATGGGATCGTTCAGGAGTCAATCTGATTATCGGTAGTCATGAGCCGGCACTTCAAGAACATGTGAACACCTTCATGCCGGTTCAGGTGTTCAATCTCAGTATCACTCAACCCGAAGTTATCGAAGCGACGCATGAGCGAATGCGAGATGCGTACCATGGACAATGGGAACGAAGAATGATGCCGCGTACCGTGATGGTCTTCCTCAACGAAGAAGATGGGTTGAGTGAAGAGGAAAAAACTGCGGCAGCTAAAACTGAATCCGAAGGTGCCCTTTCGTCGTACTGGTCGGCATTGGAAGGTACACTGGATCCGGCCAAAGTGGCCAAGGCGACCAACAATGCTGTGATTGGAAATGCTACGGAAGTAGCCGCTCAAATTCGCGAAAGATTCCACCCCGATGATCGCCTGATGTTGTGGTTCGACTTCTTCCGTCACGATTCATCTCGCATCTGTCGCGACATGCGCGCATTCATGGACAAGGTAGTACCCCTCGTCAACGGGAGTGAGATCTAATGACCGAGCATCGACCCTCTTCGGTGGCCCCTGGTCGCCCCGGTTCCGCTGTCTATCCGACCTCGCCAATCTCAGATGGTGCCAAGGGCATCGCTACAGGTCGTGATGTGGAGTGGGAGCCGTTAGTTGACTTCCGTCGAAATGATGTTAGCGAGAACACAATCCATGGTGCCATCGCTTGGGCACATGGGTCAGAAGTGTTCCATTCCTTTGGAGGGAACGTTCTCTGCTATGGGCGCAGCATGATGAAACCGCTGCTGATGAAAACTTTCGTTGATGTTCTCGATTCGGAACTCACAGACGAACAGAAAGCCATCGCTTGTTCTTCACATAACGGCGATACAGAACACGTCGCTGCAGCACAGTCAATCTTGACCGAATCTGAGTGGGGGCTAATGCAGTGTCCACTCGATGTGCCTCTGATCCAATTCGGACGGCAGGTGCGTCGCCCCCGTCGCTGGTTCCATACCTGTTCGGGAGAACATGCGGCTATTCTGCGTGCACTTCGCCTAATGGGCATCAATCGCGCTGGTTACACTCTACCACAATCAGATTGGTTTCCTCTCTACCTCAACGTGCTTCGGGGACTCCTCGGCGAGCCCCACTGGGAGCCCAAACGTGTCTCGAAGGATGGTTGTGGTTTGCCCACCGTCTCGAATACTGTTAACGAATTGGCCGTAATGTTCGCGGGTCTGGCCCGAGACAAGGACGAGGATTGGATTTGGGATTCCATGTGCAAATATCCCGATTTGATTGGTGGATTTAATCGATTAGATTCTACAGCCCTCAAGGCTGGAAATGGGATGGTTCTAGCTAAGGAAGGTGCTGATGGACTCCTAGGTCTTTCCATCATCCACGAAGATTTTCCACAAGGTCTTGGCATCGTTGTGAAAATTGCGCATGGCTGGAATTCTCAGGCCACCT
>JASMFB010000103.1 GCA_030751995.1 Candidatus Thalassarchaeaceae archaeon | reverse complement strand
TCGGACAATCGTCTATTGAATCAATCCAAACATGTCGCTTTCCCGATCCAGAACCTCGTCGACTATTGCAGGCCGCCGAGAGTCCGTCTGGAACTGGAAGCAGACCAGTATTCTTCGTTGAACCCGAAGATGAAGAATGGACACAATGGGTAGAAGATTGCGCAGATGAGATGGTTCGACTACGTCATTTGACACGTTCAATTTTCAGCGGCAGAATTTGGAAGCGTACACTTCGTGAAGCAATGCGTTGCACAACTCCTCCTAAATCAGTGCGTGATGATGCGAAGGCCCATGGTTTGGCACAAGCCAGCGCCTTGGCTGCCGCTTGGTGGCATCGCTCGGAATCTGTTCTTTCACCTGAGTTACAATCCCGCAGAGATTTGCGTTTGACCTCTCGCCTTCGTGGTGCATTGGGAACGCTTTGCGGGGGGCAGGTTGATGATGCGAGCACACCTGTGCTCCTCGTGCCAGTCATGCAGGCTTGGATGCCCAGCATCCATGCGGCACTGGAAAGCGCCCCATTACCCGAACATGTCGAGGAGGAAGAAGAATGACAGAAGCACGTGTTGAGAATCAATTGTTCAGATTCTCTCCTGCCTCACCTCTCGATCCTCAACGTGTGGTCGATGAGATTGGGGGAAAGCGAAGTGGCCAATATGTCACCCTCTCTCTAGTAGCTCCACGTGCAACACTATTGGTCGATCAAGACGGTCGAATAATCGTTCATGGATGTCGCAAACAGGACCTTGCTCATCTCGCTGCCAAAGAAGTCCTCTTACGTCTTGGTGAAGCAGAATCTGGAATGACCTTTGAAGTGGGGCCCGTAATTGCCTCATTCGATTTTGAGTCAACCGTCTCCCTTGAAGGCGTTCCTGATTTGTACCCAGAAGCAATCATGGATAGTGAACTGGATTGCCTACGTATCAACGACACTAGGCACGAGATTCAGATGCTGTTGTTCCGCAATGGCCGTGGAATTGCAACTGAAGCTAGACATGTGAAATTGGTCGCAATGGCCGCTCGTCGATGGAAGCAGCGCCTTTCTGATGAGAATCTATTGGGTTGATGCAAATGGCAATCATCGAGGGTCGATGGACCGGCCCCATTTGGGATACACATCTGCATCTAGACACGAATGGTAGAGGACTAGCTGCGGCGCAGGATTTCGCCAATGCAGGTGGCACACATCTTTGCTTGGTTCACAAGCCCGGATTCCCCCACAGATTACCAGAATCGCTTGACGGCGTCAAACAAGCCTACATCGACACATTGGACATGGCAGATGCAGTTCGACGTGAGATTGGAATCGATGTTCGCGTAATCCTTGGACCCCATCCCGTTGTCTGGGAGAAGCAGATTCACACCCTAGGTATTGAGGATGCAACTCAACTTCACATCGATTCGGTGGCACTGGCATTGGAACATTGTGCTGAAGGTAATGCCGTTGCGTTGGGTGAAGTTGGTCGCCCACATTATCCGGTGTCAGACGAGATATGGGGTGCTGCCAATGAACAATTGGAAACGGTGATGCACATGGCCTCTCAAGCAGGTGTGCCAATTCAGTTACACGTTGAGGATAATGGGGCCCAAACTAATGCTGAATTGGCTGCAATTTGCGATCGATCCGGTTTGGAACGCAAACGTGCAGTCCACCATTATGCTCCAGCCGATGTCAGTGCGATGTTCACGCATGGTTTGTCATCTTCTGTCAGCATGGGCAAAGATTGCTTACAAACACTGCTAGAAACACATCGACATTGTTCGTCTACTTGGACCATGGAGACCGACTATCTGGATGACCCTTCTCGCCCCGGGGCTGTCCTCGGCCCGAAAACCGTACCGAAACGAACCCATGCTCTCGTTTCATCAATGCTTGAGATTGAAAGTCCAGAGTACATTGCAGAATTGATGCACAACGTCCAATCTGTCTGGCCAAGCGCACTGTATGGCTAATTTGACCCGTAGGGTCACTATTGAGGGGCACCCTCAAAACCTGTCGGCGGCCGAAGCCCACGGCCCGTAGGGATGAAAGTGGTTTCATGCTGCAACTTGAAGGAAAAACTGCACTGGTGTTCGGTGTTGCGTCTGAGGATTCAATCGCATGGGCAATTTGCAATCGTTTGGCGGAGGCCGGATGCAAACTGATTCTAGGTTACCAGAAGCGATTCATGAGTCGCGTTTTCCAACTCAAGGATAAACTTGAGGCCATTGAGGCATTCTATCCAATCGATGTCGCTTCCGAAGAGACCACAGCCGAATTTTTCCATGAATGGCAGAAGGCTGCACCTGGATCAAAGGCTGATATCGTCATCCATGCCATCGGATTTGCACCGAAGGAATGTTTCGATCGACATATGCTGTTCGTCGAAGATGAACCCCTCAATATCGCGATGACAATCTCAGCTCACTCTCTGCAACGCGTGATGCGCCACGCTCTCCCTCATCTCGCACCTTATTCATCTACGGTCACCTTGACGTATGCTGCGAGTACCCGTTATGTCCCCAACTATGGTGTCATGAGCATCGCCAAGGCTGCCCTTGAAGCATGGGTCCGTGAATTGGCGATGCGGGTCGGCGAAGATGGCCACCGCGTCAATGCAATATCTTCTGGGCCAATTCGAACCTTGGCAGCGAGTGGGATTCCGGGATTCGATGATATATTGGCCCACGTAGAACGCAATTCCCCACTGCGACGCAATGTCAATCAGGACGACGTTGCGGGTTGTGCAGTTTGGCTATCCAGCCCGCTTGGGTCCGGCGTGACAGGGCAAGTAATCCACGTCGATGCTGGGTACTCCAGCACGATGGTTCCAGACAGCATCAGTGACTGAGGCGAGATATTGACAATTCTTGACGAACATCCACAGGATCCGTTTGAACCAATTGCCATCATTGGTGTCGCAGCTCTGCTGCCCGATGCACAGGATGTAAGGGCATTTTGGGAGAACATCTTGTCAGCAAGGGTCTCGCTCAAGGAAGTCCCCGATAATCGCTGGATAGCCTCCGACTTCTGGGTAGAAGGTGGGCCGAAGAATGTCGATGAGAACAAAACATACTCTAAAATCGGTGGTTGGGTAGAAGAATTCGAATTCGATTGGCGACGTTGGCGAATTCCACCGGGATCTCTGCCACAGATTGACCCAACTCAACTGTGGGCTGTAACTGTCAGTGCTGCAGCCTTGGAAGATGCAGGATACATGGGCGAAGGCTCCCGCGAATTACCGAAGGCCAGAACCGGCGTCATCTTTGCAAACGCCCTTGGTGGTGAAAATCGCAATTTGTCCAATCACCGTGTGTGGGCCGATCAGTTCGCACGTCACGCCGTTGAAGCAGGCGGAATGCCGAATGAAGGAAAGACAGCGTTCAAGGAAGCCATTCTCAATGGCCTTCCACTTGTTACGGAAGATACGATGCCAGGAGAACTAGCAAACGTCGTCTCTGGCAGGGTGGCAAACCTCCTTGATTTACAAGGCCCTAATTATTCGACAGATGCTGCTTGCGCCTCCACCTTTGCGGCCATTCTTGACGCTTGTCGCTTGCTACAGACACGTCAAGTTGACATGATGGTTGCAGGAGCAAGCGATCGCACCATGGATCCAGCAACTTTCGCAAAGTTCAGTGCAATCGGAGCACTATCAGCGACCCACTCAACACCATTTGACACCAAAGCGAATGGGTTTGTAATGGGGGAAGGTTCCGGCGCCCTCACATTGAAACGCCTCTCGGATGCAATTCGAGATGGCGATAACATTCAAGCCGTCATACGAGGCGTAGGGGCGAGTAGTGATGGTCGTGGCAAAGGCATCACTGCACCGAGTACCCGTGGACAAATACAAGCCGTCAGCCGTGCATATATGCAGGCTGGTTACGATTCTTCGACCGTTGAGTTGATTGAAGCTCACGGCACCTCTACGGTTGTTGGTGATGCCACCGAGATGGCCAGTTTGTCTGCTGCTTTCGACAACATTCCTGCTGGCCAGACCGTTGCTGTTGGCTCGATTAAGAGTCAGATTGGACATCTCAAAGCTGCGGCAGGAATTGCCGGTTTGGTCAAGGCCATTAGAGCCGTTGATACAGCCACAATTCCACCTAGTGCTGGTTTCTCGACACCCAATGAGAACATCGATTGGGCCCAGAATCCATTCTATGTTCCAACTGAATCCAAGCCGTGGACCGCTCCGAGTGGTCATCCTCGGCGAGCAGGAGTCTCCTCCTTCGGTTTCGGGGGCACAAATTTCCACTGTGCCTTGGAAGCCTACGATCGAGATTTCCATTCTCTTCTCGCCAACGAATTTGATGCTCGCCGAGATGCTTGGTTGAATCCAGGTACAGCGGCCCCCACCACAATCGCTTCCACAGCCTCATTGTCACACCGTGAACTCAGGGAGATTGAAGGTGGCGTTCTACTAGTCAATGCACCTGATTTAGAAGCACTGAAAATCAAACTCTCAACCATTCGTGGTGAACTTTTCAATGGTCCAAATTTCGATGCCGATCCACACGGAAAGCGCCTTTCCATGGCCCAGCCAGGGTCGAGCAAGGGATTCGTTGCCGAAGGCATTAGGTGTGCTA
>JASMFB010000102.1 GCA_030751995.1 Candidatus Thalassarchaeaceae archaeon | reverse complement strand
TGTCGCATTCAATGAATGGACACAATTCATCACTGAGATTGGCTCAACGAACCCGGTGGGATTCGTTCCATTGTTCGGGGGTACGTTGGTCGGCATCATTCAGGCTTAACCAGCCGTGGCGATTAGAGCATCAACCTTCAGTCGCCCATAACCGTAGTAATCGTCGTGTTCGGTCTGACCATCTTGTTGAATGACGCTGTTCTGAACCCATTCTTTGACATTGTTCACTGTATCGCGTGTTCCACCGGACGAACCATTGTGCGCAAGGTCCGGGCGATGCTCCAAGAGATGTGCGATTGCGCCACTGACCCATACGGTGGCGCCACTGGTTCCAGAACCCCAGGCATAGAGGGAATTTGCCCCATCTATCTGGGCGTGGAGAATGGCCAATTTTTCTCCGGGAGCGACCAATTCCGGTTTCTGATCCGGATCTTGCCGTGGAAACCAATTTTCAGGGGGATTGAATCCATTGTTCCCCACCGATGAATTGCTCCAGATACTACCATCTGTATCGATTGCACCCACGCAGATGACATCATCAACACTACCGGGACTTGCCACATCCCCATCATCCTCAGAACCACCATCGTTTCCTGCGGCAGCGACAACGAAAATTCCTTGGTCGATGGCACGATTGACCGCGGCTTCGAGTTCGTCGGTTTCGATGAATATCAGATCGATGCCTTGGCCACCACCCAAACTGAGTGAAATTATGTCAACTCCACTATCTACACACCAATCAACAGCCGCAGCGATGTCCGTATCGGTTCCCGAACCGGTTTTTTCGATAGCCTTGGCAATGTGTAAATTGACGTTCGGGGCTATACCTCGTAGCAGATTTTTGGCAACGAGAATACCTGCCATCGCTGTCCCATGCCCTTGGTCATCATACGGATCTGGTCTTTGATTGATGAAATCATTCCAACCTGCAAGTTCGACATGGACCAAATCGGGATGTTGTAGATCAATTCCCGTATCGACGATGCAAAGTTCAACACCTGCACCACTTGTAGTCACATTGTCAAATCCTGTTAATTCCTTGAATTCGCCATGGCGTTGAGCCAATTCTGGATCGTACACGACTAACAACCCCTTCTCTAGGATGCCAAAGGCCCAAACGACAAGAAGAATTGATACTGCGAAGAGTGCGAAAGAAGTGCCCTTTTTTACCAGACCCTGCATGTCAATTTCTGAACCAAAACCACGGCGTGCCGGTGCTTCTGGAGCATCGGGCATATCGAAAATGGGTTCGTATCCACTACTCATGTTTACCCCTCAGATAACCCATCGATGATTTCGTTGAAGGTATCGACAAAGCACCGCGCTTCCTCCTCTGTATTGTATGCGTAGGCAGACGCACGTAGACTTCCTTGTCCGATTCCGTGCGCATCGAACCATTGATTCACACAATGCAAACCTGAGCGCACGAACACACTACCCACTTCATCCATGAGTATACCCACATTCTGCACATCGAGATTTTCTAGTAGAATCGAACAGATACCGCCACGCTGTGCTGCATCTTCGGGCCCGATGATTTTTACACCGGAGAGATGTTTGATTCCATCACTCATGATTCGATTCACTCGCACCTCTTGTTCGGCCATATCTCTCATGTCATATTCTGCCAGCAAATCCAAAGCCGCTTCAGTGCCACAGATTCCAGCATAATGCCCCAGTCCACCTTCAAGACGGTCTGGGATTGAACGGAGTGTATATTGCTCCGCAGTCGCTGATTCAACTGTACCACCGCCAGCACAAATCGGCTCTAGTTCTGATAGTATTTCCTCACGACCCCAAAGCGCCCCAACCCCGGTTGGGCCAAGCATTTTGTGAAGGCTGAAAGAGAATAGATCACAACCCAATTCATTGACATCAATGGGCATGTGGGGTGCAGATTGAGCCCCATCAACATGAACTATGGCCCCGTAATCATGGGCGATTTTGGATGCCTCTGCAATCGGAATCTCAACACCATCCAGATTGCCGACATGAACCAATGAAACCATTCGCAGTGACTTTCCAGCTTCCGCACAAGCCGCTTCAAACGCCTCAAGATCAAATGTGTTGTCGGGATTACTTTTCACCGTCTTCAATTTAACCCCAGTAGGCGATTGTTGCAACCAAGGTACCAGATTCGAATTGTGTTCTCTGTCACTGGTGATTACAACATCACCCTGCTCCCATTTATTGCCTGCAGCGACCTGATTAATCGAATGCGTTGCATTTGGAGTGAAGATAACCTCACTCGCATTGGTCGCCCCGATATGATTGGCTAATTTTCGTCTTGTTCGGGTGACCGTTTGTGAAATCGACATCCCCCATCTGTGCACCGATCTACCCGCACATGATGGATTGTGGGCATAGTATGTTTGTACAGCGTCAATCACACTTTGTGGACGCAGAGTCATGCATGCATTGTCCAGATAAACAGGTGGCTTATCCTCGAGAAGAGGGGGAAACGACTCTCGAAATTTCCCCACATCCATTTGCTCACCATGCCTCTTCGTTTGCGAAATGATTCCCAACAGGGGCGCTAGTGTTACAGGTATTGCAGATTACACGGGATGAAATTCGCGTACCACAAACTCGACATTTCTCGCCCGGTGCGCCGTTGCCATTACAACCATCAATTGCACAAGCCGCATCGATTTCGCCATTGGCATGCAACTGTACGGGTGTCTCCGCCCCACAATCTGGACATTTCCCTGAACGAGAGGTTGGCTGAGGCGGCACAGCATCCGCGGAGTGTCGAAGGGCTCCCACCTGACGCGCACGGTCCGATTCAATTCGAATTTGCGCGCCACCGAGCATAATCTGGGGGTACCACAGTATATGCACAATCAACCAGACAAGCACGAGTCCAGTGGCTAAATGGACCATTTTCAAAATCCACCATCCGGAAATTTCCCCGGGTTGCCGAACCGAAATATAGTGTGCACCTGACCAAGCATGAATGACCACCACAACACAATATGTGAGGAGAGCCACACTCCATGCGATGAGCGAGTGATCACGTTTTGCAATATCCACCTGACGAGGGTCTGGGTGCCAATGCCGCTCCTCGACGTGAACATCACGTGTTTCGGTTACCGCTCGCTGTAAAATGAAACCAACAAAGGCAATGAGAATGAAACCTACTATCGAAACCACGATTGCGAACCAATCACCACCGAATGGGTATCTGGCATCATATCCATGGGCCCAGAATTGGCTGATTTCAGCTGCAAGCAATGCCACATATAGGCTGATTGCCTGAGAACGCATAAGTGGAAAAATCGCCCACAATCGAACAAGCATAATAGCCCACAATCCGAGGCTGATTAACGATAGAGCAATGGCTGCACCCGTAACACTTCGAATCCCAGAATTCTCATCACTGGGGTCGAGGCCAATTGAATAGAAATCACCCCCATTTGAAATCTCATTGATTCCAATATCCCAACCGGATAAAATCACAGCAAGAAATCCTAGGGCTAAGGTCGTCCAATGGGACATAGTCCATGTGTTGCGAATTTTGAAGAAATGAAACATTAATTCAATCTTCATGTGATGTAAAGGTTCCAATCGAGGATAATCTATGGATAAATTCTGCGAAATTTTGAGATCAGTGAGTCGAGAACCTTCGTGGAAAACAAGGCCCTCATCGGACCCCAAATTTGGACCTCCCTCCTCTGTCATCACAGTGTCGTGCGACAACCCCGCATTAAGAAATACTCTATCAGCCGTAGGCTGATGCCGCAATAACTCGTACGTTGACAAGATTCGAAATGGCGCCGAGACGGAGATTTGAACTCCGGCGGGTAAAACCCACATGATTTCCAGTCATGCGCGATACCAGGCTATGCGACCTCGGCAGCGTTTCGGCGTGTAACCTTCTGGATATGAGCATGATGGCAGTGGTACTCACAAACCCACCCTCAATATCATGTCCGTAGCGGTTAAATCCAGATTGCCAGTCGCTGTCTTACTGCCACTGTGGCTTAGCGGTATAGCACCTCATTGGTAATGAGGAGGTCGCGTGTTCAATTCACGCCAGTGGCTCTTTTCCAGACCCATAGGGTCTGACCAGTACCCCGAAGGTCTTTCTAACGAATAAGCGTCGCCAGACTCCGTAGGAGTCAGGGACATGCACACCAATCGGAAAGTGACGTTGAGTATTCTGCTGTCATTGATGATGATCTCTCTACCTTGGGCAGCTGCAGATGTCAGCAGTTGGATTGGCCCTTCACAAATCGCTTCGAGTGGACAAGATGTCGAGGTTGACGGTTGGAATGTACCGAGTAACGCCACAATCTTAGATGGTTGGATGACTGCTGATGACAAGATGGTCTCAGATGGTAATGGGACCGAATGGCGGGTCGATACGACCACGAATTTCTCCGTTGGTCAATTTACAGATGCCACCATGGATCATTTCGACGGCCGGCTTTCCCTTATGCCAGACGCTGCTGTAAGCAATGTCGATTCATTCTTGGGGCAGGTGACGCTAAACTTCGCTAATGTATGGTCAGAATCAGGAAACACATCAATTTGGGAACCATCGATACCCTCAATCATTAATGGCACTACGGTTGGAAACACTCGACAAT
>JASMFB010000101.1 GCA_030751995.1 Candidatus Thalassarchaeaceae archaeon | reverse complement strand
TAATGATGGTCGGAACGAATCCCTCAGAGAGCATTTGACGCAGCATCTCGCGCCCATACGGGTGCTCTTTGAGCAACAGATAGGCAAAGACTGGCGTATCTCCCATGTTCACCCCGAAGGGGTGGAAGATACCCGTTCTTTTCGGTTCACACTTCTAATCCATTAAGATGGATTTTCGACCAGATAATCGATGTACTCAATCACTTCATCGATTTGCTCATCGGGTAGATCTTTGTAGGATTGGCCGAACTTATGCTTGACACAAATCGCGACATGGGCATACGGATTTCTGCCACTGGGATGGCGGTGGGACGTCGGGAGTTTCCCAACCAATTTATCCCCTGCTTCGCGCATATAGTTCCAGACTTTCTTTGAGTTATCAGGAGTCAATTGTCCACTCCCTACTTTCAGGTAATTTCGACCCAAGGCGATGTGTCACAGGTTCCATCGTAGTAGATGAACCCGAATTCATCTCCTGCAGTAAATTGAATTTCTTCGCAACCAACATCACAGAATCCTACTGGACTCGTAAAGTAGAGGTTCCCGCCCCAGTATGATCCATTTCCAGCATTACCATTGATAATCCAACCTTGACTTTGGGGATTGATTTCTTTAATTGACCCGTCACTCATTTTAATGTCTAGAGAAACCCATATGGTTTGTACTTCTTGAAATTCTTCACTATCTTCAAACCACCCACCTCCACCATTGAGAAGATGCACAGTTACATTCAACGAGTTGTCACTTGCAATTTGTATTGTTGAGAAATCGTAATCATAACCACCATACATTTCGTCATAACCCACACCACATCCACCGAGACTTTCAGTACACCCCGATAGTGGAATCATTACTGCAACACAGAGCAAGAAAAACGAAATTCGAACACTTGCCATATCAACGACGTTGGTAGTGTGGTATATTGTTGATTTCATGGGGTGACGCGACTTCGGTCTCTGGGGAAGAGAACCACTTCGCGGACGTTCCCCGCGCCGGTGAGTACCATGAGAAGCCGAGCTACACCCAATCCCCAGCCGGCGTGCGGTGGAGCCCCATAGCGGAATCCATCCGTATAGAATGTGAATTCCGCCGGGTCGAGATCCATATCGCGCAGGTTCTGCTCCAGAACCTCAAAGCGATGCTCGCGCTGGCCACCGCTGGTCATCTCGTCACGCCCGTAGTTTAGATCGAATCCACGCGACAGTTGCCCGCCTGTCGAACCCTTCTCCGTTTCATCATGGAAGATGTAGAAAGGCTTCATCGTCATTGGCCAGCGAGGCAAGAAGTGGAAGCCGGGATATTTTGCTGCAATCAGGTCGCAATGATGCGATTCTATGTCATCTCCCCACTCGATTTCACCGCCACCTGCTTTGACGATTTCAATGGCATCGCAGTAGGGGATTCTAGGGAAAGGTAGACTGGGAACTTCGACGGTAATTGCCTCATCTCCCTGTGAGGTTCGATATTCGTTGATGATGTCAATGAGATTCTGATCATTGGCTACGACTTGACTCCAAATGTGGTGAATCATTCTCTCTTGAACACACATCACATCCTCATCGTTCATCCACGCGCCTTCGATATCGAATGAGATGAATTCGTTGAGGTGACGATAGGTGTCATGCTTCTCAGCGCGGAACGCCGGGCCGACTTCGAAGACGCGCTCCAGACCACCTAGTACAGCCAGTTGTTTGTACAGTTGAGGCGATTGTGAGAGGTAAGCATCGGTCTCGAAGTACTTCATTGGGAACAGATTGGTGCCTCCTTCGGAGGCACTTGCGATAATTTTCGGAGAATTCATCTCGTTGAAACCCTCGGTAATCAGGTGATCCCGGCCGTATTGCAGAACGTTACCTCGCAATTGGAACATGGCATTCACGTGCGCGCGTCGCAGGTCGAGATGACGATTGTCGAGACGGACATCAAGACCTACATTCACATCATCAGCCACACCGACTGGCAGTGGGGTTTCGGCAAGAGCAAGAATCTGACCTGATGTGACGTTGATTTCGTATTCAGCCGGGGGCTCTGGTTCACCTTCTGCGACCTTGGGTGGACGCTTCTGCGCAACAGTCCCAGTAACTTGGACGGTGGATTCCCGACTCGCCCCCTGGATGGAATCGAAGACATCCTCGTCCATGTTGTCCTTCTTGAGGAAAGCCTGGAGGTGCCCAGTCCCATCGCGCAGCATCAGAAAACAGATGGCGCCGCGGCCACGCACAGTCTCAGCATAGCCCGCAACGGTGACCTCGTGACCAATCATCTGAGCGCCTTGATTACGCACCTCACCAAGGGTGTGTGTGCGATAGTGGGTGGACTCCCAATCGCGACCATCGCGTCCGGTCATGCTCATGGGCGTGCGCGTCCATCACTTGAACCGTACGGCGAAAAACAGTGTTGATTTGGGCCTCTTTCATGAAACGCTCTCGCCCTCACCATTGATATGCCAAAGGGGGTTCGCCGGGTTTAATGTCTCAAGAGTGTTTGCTATTCACCTCAGAGTCTGTGACCTCTGGTCATCCAGACAAACTGTGTGATGCGATTTCCGATGCGATTCTCGATGCGTGTTTGACACAGGACCAGGGGGCACGGGTAGCATGCGAGACTCTTGTCAAAGGTACAGAGACAGACAGCCACATCGTTCTCGCGGGGGAGATTTCGATTGCTGGCCCCGAACCCGATTACGAAGCGATTGCTCGCTCTACTGCAGCATCCATTGGTTACACATCTCTTGACGTAGGAATGGATGCAAATTCTTGTTCTGTAGACATACTCATTTCGACCCAGAGTCAGGACATTTCCAGAGGCGTGGGAGGGGGGCCGGAGCAGAAGGCTGGAGATCAAGGAATGATGTTCGGTTATGCAACCTCGGAATCAGAGGCTTTCACTGCATTGAAAGGCAAATTCATGCCATTATCAGCATTACTTTCTCAGGCGTTGACTCGCCGGTTAACAGAAGTTCGAGAGAAGGGAATTCTACCGTGGGCTAGACCCGATGGGAAAGCACAAGTGACCATCGAATATGGGGGGTACAACAAACCACGACGTGTATGGGCGATTGTTATTGCCATCCAGCATGACGATATGAGTGCTGAACTCGGAAATGAAGAAGCCGAATACGCCTTCATCGTTGAACAGATTCGGGAGCACGTCATTGACGCGGTAATCCCCTCCGAACTGATTGATTCCAAAACAGATGTCATCGTCAACGGAACAGGCCGATTCGTGAAAGGTGGCCCGTTTGCAGATGCTGGGTTGACCGGTCGAAAGATCATCGTCGACACCTATGGCGGCATGGGTCGACACGGCGGCGGCGCATTCAGTGGCAAAGACCCATCCAAGGTAGACCGCTCCGCTGCCTATGCAGCTCGGTGGGCTGCAAAACACGTCGTTGCCGCAGGCCTTGCAGAGGTGTGCGAGATCCAACTTTCATACGCCATTGGGGTGATTGAGCCAGTCAGCATTCGAGTGATGACCAACGAAAGTACTGCCTCGGGAATCACAGAGGAAGAAATTACCCGTCGAGTGCGAAACACGTTTGATTTCAGCCCCGGTGCAATGGTGGCCGATTTGGGCCTTTTGCAACCCATCTATTCACCCACTTCTGCTGGTGGCCATTTTGGCCGCGAACCACTAGGAAACACATTCCCATGGGAACGTCTGGATGAAGCACGTTTGACTGCTCTTCAGAACGGTTGAATCGGAGTTTATCGCTGAGAACGCTTACGCGTTCTCCCATCATCCTCAAAGGATGTCGCGAACACGGTCATTCTGATGTCACACCAGCGACGCCGCTCTCTAGCGCTCTGTTTGCTGCTGGTTTCAAGCACTTTTCTGGCCGCCTTCGCCCCTGTGGTCGCTGCAGACAGCCGTATTTTGCTCGATATCTCTGATGACCAGATTGACCTGATTCAAGGCGACAGCGCCAACGTCACACTGACCATTGAGAACAATGACACCTCCATTCACGACTTTGACCTTACAGTTGACGATTCGATGACCGCTTCAGTGTGGAACGTCACCCTTGCTGATGAGACACTCTCAACGGTTTTGCCGACGTTTTCGGTTACAACGACCATCATCGTTCATTTGGCAGCAGATGCAGAATTGTCAGACAGCGGAACCGTCGACATCAACGTGGCTCAGTCGGGCACCAACATCTCTACCACCATCACTCTCTATCTCTCAGTCACCCCCTCGTATCTGCCGGATATCGAACATACGGCCATCGGAGACAATGGGTTACTCGGCATTGAAGTCGGCGGATCCATAGATGTCGATGTCCCTATCTCAAATCTCGGTTCCTCAATTGACCACATCGTACTAGCCGTGGATGAAACCGCAGATCTCAGCGATTTTTGGACGAATTGGTCGGGTGGTGGCAATAATTCCGGTGGAAATAACTCCGGCAACAACACAGGGGGAAACAACTCAGGGAACAATACCGGGGGCAACAACTCCGGGAACAATACTGGAAACAATACCGGCAATGGAACGGGCAATGCGACCACAGGGCCCACTGAATTCTTTGCATCACTATCTGCCGTATCGACTAATCTAACCGCCGTTATCGAGTCAGTTAATCTGACTGCCAATCTCAGTTATGTTGTCGATTGGACACTCCAACAGAACGGATCCATTT
>JASMFB010000100.1 GCA_030751995.1 Candidatus Thalassarchaeaceae archaeon | reverse complement strand
AAGCATGAACCTCTACTCAATGTGGGAATCTCCACTGATGTACTGCAAATTTCATACTGTCCGTGTCCTCCATGTTTTGGTCTGTGAATCATAGTATCGCTCTTTTACACATTTGTAGACTCGATAGGTCCACGACCATGCGACAAGACCGCGAAATGTCCAATTCTTATCCCGACATCCATCGACATGGAGAATAGGAGGTGGCATCAATGTGGCAGGACGCACCTGTCCGACCAGTTCCCCATGACCTTCATCGAGATATTTGACGATTGATGTCACTGTATCCCAGGCTTCAATCACTCTCTTATTGGCCCATAGGGAGGCAATCGAAGCGAGAACACCAAACACGATTAGCGCCATGGCAAAGGGTGCGGCACCTTCTCTTTCCTCGCTGGGAAATCCAAGGAAAATACCCATGACGAACATGACTGCAAATGCGTGATAAAAGAATCTCGCCGTAAACACCGGCGGGGTTGTATTGAACAATCGTCTGTGACGGAAATGTCTTGGGTGCTCATCGAAAATCATTTCTTGCGCATTCAGCATGTCTCTTTGCCTCAGGAATTTCTTCATTCGTGCGGCGACTTCAATCTCGCTGTCAAACCGCACCTCCTCACCGCCACACATTTGACATTCTTGGCCATCAAGATCGCCACTTCCTCCACAGTCATCACACTCCAATTCTTGTCCATCATAGTAGACGGCCCATTTTTCTCCAATTTTCTCAAATGTGATTGCAGGCCCATCCATTTCGTATCTAGAGAGTGGATCTGGCAACCATTCCTGAAATTTCTCATTCCATAGCGGTCGATCGAGATGCCATTCTGAAGGGTGCATCGGCGGTATGGGGTTAATCGACCAGTTATCGGATGCACCAGGAACACATTCCTTCAGCATCAGGGCGAATGGATTCGGCGAGGCAAACCCCATGATAACGAATCCGAAAATGACTAACGGAAACCCACCGATGTCAAACGCCACAATACTCGACATGAGTCCATAGCCCATGCTTAGGCAACCGATGCCCCAGAACAACCAACTCCAGATTCCTTGGGGCCACGTCCAACAGAAATTAGTGGGCAGGAGCGATTCTCCAAAGCGAGCGATTTCTCCCTCGTCATCGCCCTGGAAAAGATCCGTAAACATCCCCTCGGAATCTTCGGCTGCCTCAGGAACCACAACATCACTCATGCAGCTCCAAATCGAGCCAACCCTTGAACGTCACCTACGGTGAAAGTTCAAATTCATCATCATCACTAGTGAATGGATCATCCCAGTCACCAGATACCTCACTCAATCTGAAGTGGCTATACAATCGCTCAATAGTCCCATATGGCCATTCTCCTCGTTGCGCATCATATCGACGAATGAGGTCGGGACCGTTGCCTCCATGGAACCAGATTGGTACATCCAATCGCCGGAATAAACCTTCGTTAAAACCACCGAATGCGTGTAGTCGAGGTACATCGTACAAGTCTGCAATCCAATCGTGATCTTGTCCTCCATCTTGGCCGGGTTGCTGGGGGTTACATGCTTCGATTATCAGGTCAATGACTCTATTGAATGCAGCATCAATACCTCCTTCATCGACTTCCATCTCAATTTCAGGAAGGATTCCGAGCGGATCGGTTTGCCCGGTCAGGTGTTGAAGCCAGACCATGTGAGATAGTGCCTTGAATGCCCCTTCATCCATGGCGGCCTGTTCCCATAGCGCCCAAGGTCCTCTAGAACCATCCAATGGTTGGGGGAGAATCCCATATCGGAGGAAAGCCTCCCTCAAACCACCCAATCGAGTTGGGTCTCGAGCAACATGTGCATTGGCGAGAGCCTCTTCGATTACAAACCACCATTGTGGTGCATTTCTCGAATCGTGCAATTTCCCACAACATTCTCTATGTTCAGCGCGTAAATCTGGTAGCGGTTCACCCGCAGCATGTAATCGCATCATGTGGAGACTGACCTGCGCATCGACACAGTGGTGGAAGAAGCAATGATCAAATCCAAAGATGAATGCAAGGTCAAGTGATAATGTTGGAGCATTGACAACTCCATCTCTTTCCATGGCCGTAGCAATACCCGCCGCCCACTCAACAAGTGCATCTGCATTCACATGAATTCCCCAATCTGGGTCAACCTCCGGAGAATCGGTCCCAGGGCGCAATAAATCGCGATACCAGAACATGGCTAGCGCCTCGTCGATTTCACCACCGACCTCAGTGCCCGGTGAAGGACTACGCTCCGGCCTAGACAAGCCCGCAAGGCCACCACCAGTCGGTTCCATCTGCCGCATAGAGTCATGCTGACCGTCGTATGTCATAAGCGATTGGCTCAAGAAGAGGCAGACGTCGGCCTAGCCTGAGGGCGTACCATGCGTGACCAGATGTCATCATTCGATATCGCAAGGATGGTCCTTGAGATTGATGCTCTCGCGGGGGCGCGTTGCAGGAAGGTGTATCAGCCCCATTATGAGCAAGTGGTTTTGCGTTTGAATCCCAAAGGGATGTCGAATCGTGACCTAGTCATAGTGCGTGGTCAACGCACCTACTTCAGTCAGCGAGACCGCCCGATGCCCACACATCCGCCCCAATTCGCCATGCTGCTTCGCAAACATTTGGCCAATGCCCGCCTCATTGGTGCATCCCAATTGGGATTCGATCGTATCATTGTGCTGGAATTCGATACCAAGGACGGACGCAGGGACTTGGTCATCGAGATGTTCCGTAATGGAAATGTCATTCTTCTTGACCCAGATGGCATCATCATTCAACCATTGACACATGTGGCCTATGAAACGCGCATCATCAAGCGTGGTGAGGTGTATGCCCCTCCTCCTGAGCCGATGGATCCCCGCAATTGGTCTCAATCCGAATTAGGAACTGTTCTAGCAGACTCTGACCGTGACCTTGTCAATACATTGGCGGGGCGTATGAGTCTAGGTAGTGTCTATGCTCGTGCAATGTGTGCTGAATCTTCTCTCGACCCTAACCAAGCTGCGAACGAAATCACCGATGCCACCCCTCTTTACACTGCATTCCAGAATCTGATTGGCCAGATTGACGCTGAGGGGGCCATCGCTGTCGTCAGAGAGACGTTCGAAGCATCCGCAAATCCGCTTGAATTTGATACCCAGATGGAAGAACACTGCCTTGAAGTTGGCCCCGTTCAACTATCGGGAGATGCACTGACGATGCAATTTGATTCATTATCCCATGCAATCGATGCATGGAAAGGCGGCTATGATGCCAGCGCACTGGCTCGAAGGGAAGCCGAAAAACTCGCAGAAATCTCCGCGCCAGGACAAACTGATTCAGAAGAAGAGAAACTGTCTCGTCGTGAAGGACAACAGGCAGCTGCTGTGGATAAATTGACCGCGAAAGGTGCCAAACAGCAAGAAATCGGAAAATCAATTCAAGAGAATTGGGAACATGTCGAATCTCTACTCAATCAAGTCACAAATTCTATTGATGAAATCGGTTGGGATGAAACCCGTAAAGCCATCAAGAAAATCCATTGGATTGAATCTGCCAATCCCGAGTCTAGAACTATTCAAGCGAAACTCCCTGACGAGAATGGTGACCCCGGTTTGGCTGTAGAATTGTACCTCGACGAAACTGTCCACCAGAATGCACAACGATATTTTGCAAAGGGGCGCAAGGACAAGCAGCGGGCCGAAGGTGCGAAGAGTGCCCTTGCAGATACCCAGAAACGGCAGAAGAAGGTCGACAAGCAGAGGGTCAAAGACGAGGCCGCGGGGCGCGTATCTGTCACAAAGCGAAGCAAGAAATTCTGGTTTGAGAGAAATCGCTGGACAATGCTCTCTAGTGGGCAACTGTTCGTCGGCGGACGTGATGCAAAGGGCAATGATCAACTAGTCAAGAAGCATCTCACTCCAGCGGATCTGTATTTCCATGCAGATTTGCACGGTGCCCCATCTTGCACGTTGAAACTCAAGGAAGGATTCGAAGAGGACCCCAATCCCAACCCTACACTTCCTGAGGGCGTACCCTCGCTGAGGCTGACACAATCACTCGACATCTCTGAACATCCCGAAGAAGCATTGACTGGCGCTGCCCAGATGGCCGTATGTTGGTCGCGCGCATGGGGCAGTGGTGGAGCAGCAGCAACCGCATTTCATGCTAAACAGGGCCAAGTCAGTAAAACCACAGAATCGGGTGAATCCCTAGGACGAGGTGCATTCATCGTTCGTGGAAATCGGCATTGGTACAAGGATCTCAGTATGCAAATCACACTCGGTATGGTTGCCGTAAACGGCGTACCGCTTCCATTGGTCGGCACACATGATGTGATTAGTTCCGTCTGTGAACGCTGGGTTCGACTGACACCAGGTACCCAGAAGAAGGAGCAGGTGGCGACAAAGATTGCCAAGGCAACCGGTCTGTTACAGGACGATGTCTTGTCCGCCCTCCCACCAGGAAATGTCTCACTAGGGGATAGCCAAGGCATCTTTGAGTAGTCGCATGGGTACCCATGCGTTCGTATACGGTCGCAAGGGCCCCCCTCTGCTTCAAGAAGAATGATAACCATCTTGTAATGTGGAAAAATCATGCGGAAGAGTCTGATTTTGGCAATGATAATGCTCGTATCGATAATTTCACCATTCGGCCAAATTGGTTCTACTACAG